>PLHK01000117.1 GCA_003139955.1 Limisphaerales bacterium | reverse complement strand
GCCGCGCGCCGCGTCCGCGCCGAACGTCAACGCCACGCCTCTCAACATTACCACGCGCAGCGTGTTCGCCAGCCACGCGACCAGCGGCAGCACGACGACCGCCGGCCAATACCAGCGGGTGCGCCCGAGTTGCACAAACGCCAGCAGGCCGCCCGCCACGAGCATCGCCTGCAAGACTTTCAACCCTGCGCACGCGGCGGAAACGTCCACCGGAAAATTTTGCACGATGATCTGTGTGCCTTCACGCGAAACGGCCAGGCCGAGCATCATGAAAATGTGTTCTGCCGACCACGCCGCCGACAAACGAAACCACCAGCCGAGCGACGGCAAATCCAGCGCCAGCCACGGAAACGCCAGCAGCGGAAAAATCAACAGCCGGTGCAGCGCAAAAGTTTTTTCTGCCGGAATGTTGGCGGCCAGCCACGCCTTCAACGCCAGCGTCCACGCAATTGCGAGCAGCAACGTCACGTCCAGCGCGACTCCCAAAATAAAAATTATCAGCGCGGCCACCAGCCATTTGAAATTTATGGGCGCAGCCGTTTTGCGCCAGCCGCGCCACGGTTCGCCCAGCCAGAGAAACACTGCCGGCGCCGCGAGCAATGGCAGCACTTCGTCGGACGACGTGAGCCAGGTGCGGTCGCGCAGCCAGATGAACGCGGCGACGGCCAGCAGACCAGCGAGCCAAAGTTGGTCGCGTAATTTCATTCGCCGGAAATCTTTTTATCAATCACCGCCAGGTTCGCGCGGAACTGCAAATCCTCCGGCGCAACCTGCACCAATTCGCTCGTCAGCCGCCGCGCTTCGTTCCAGTTGTGCTGGTCGAATGCCTGTTTCGCCAAAAATGCGCGGGCGGGAATGGATTGGCTGGCGATGGCGGAATAAATTTTACCAGCCTCGTCCATCTGCCCGGTTTGCACGGCGATGTTGGCCAACAGTTCGCGGCCGAGCAAATCGGAGGCCAGCGGTGCGCTTTGCAAAACCCATTTTTTTGCCGCGTCAAATTTTTTGGCGTTCACATCAGCCAGCGCCAAAATATAGCTGGCGCGAAAACCAACGGCCGAGTTTTGCGGCGCGAGCGCAGTCAGCTCCGCGAGACCGGCGGCCTGATCGCCAGATTCAATTTTAATTTCGGCGGCCAGAAGTTTCAGGGATGGATCATTTTTCTGTTGCGTGAGAAAATTCAAAGCGGCGGACGGACTGCGATTCATCCGCAAAATCTGCGCGAGGCCATAGGCGAACCATGTCGGCTCGTTGGTGGAAACTTTTTCTGGATCGCACAAACGCAGCGCGGCTTCGCGCCAGCCGGCGGCCATGAACGCGGCGGCAAACGCATCCGGCCCGCGCAGCAGTGCGTCGAGGTCGGCGGGAACGGTGGCGCGACCGGTGGTGCGTTCCTGCGCGGCCAGCGTTTCAAGTTGCGCGAAAAATTCATGGCGGTCGGCGGGCGCGTCCGTGACCTCGGCAATCTCCGGCGGATTCAGCGAATATTTTTGGCGATAATGGATGATGCGGGCGAGGGCCGCTTCGAGATCTGGCTGCCACGAGCGTGCGCGGAACGGATTGAACTGGAGCAGGCTGGCGGCCTCGGTTTCGCGTTTCTGCTGGAGCGCGTCGGCAAGCCGCAGCCAGAAAATCTCCTGCCGTTGTTGCGCGAGCTGTTGGGCGGATGGCAAATCGTTGAAGGAATTCGTCTCAAAAAATTTGGAGGCATCCAGACCGGCGATCCATTTTGCGAGCGGCGCAAGTTCGCCGTCGGGAATTTTATCTGCGTCAAAATTTCCGGGGCGAATCAATTTTTGCCAAAACGCAGTTTTAAGCGCAACGAAGTCGAAAGTTGGTTGGTTCAACGCCATTTCCCAAGTGGCGAGCGCAGCGTCGTAATTATTTTGGCGGCGATAAAATTCGGCGAGCTGGTCGGTCAGCAGCGGGTTGTTGGTTTCGGCGATGACGGCGGCGAGGTATTCAATGCGCGCGGCTTCGGGCTTGTCGGCGGCTTCCAAAATTTGCGCGCGGAAGGAGCGAAGTTCGGAATTACGCGAGTCGAGTTGCGTCGCGTCGGAAAGCAATTGCCACGCCTGCGGCAAATCGCGTTTGGCGACGAGCAGTGAAAGGCGTTCCAAGCGTGCGGCCTCGGCTTTGCCTGTGAATTTTTGCGAGCGCAATAATTTTTCGGCTTCACGCGGTTTGCCGGCGGCGAGAAAAACATCGCTGTCGAGCGTGAGCCAGTCGGCCTTCTGCGTTTCGTGTCCAGCCCAAGCGGAGCGGATGGCGGCGAACGCGGCATTGTTGTGGCTCGCGAGAAAGGCGCGTTCCAAAACGAGCGAGGCTTCTTCGTTGTCGAGAATCCGCTGTGGTGCGCGCTGATAAATCGCCGCGAGCTGCGGCGCGGCGAACCGGCCGGCGAGGGCGCGAATTTCAAGTGGCGGCCAGTTTAATTTGGCGGTCGGTGCCGGCTGCTGTTGGATAATGGCGAGCGCGTCCGAAAAATCATTTTGCGCAAGGAGCTTTTGCGTCTCGGCAAACGCGCGCTGTTCCTGCCGGAGGATTACGCCATTGCGCCAGGATTGAATTCCCAAAAAAACCGCCGTGCCCGCAACCGCGAGCACGACGGCAACCATGAGGACAAATTTATTTTTGGATTTCATCCGGCGCGGNNGCGAGCAGCGCCTTCACCGTGGCCTTGCCGACGTCGAGCGCGATGATGGTGTCGTTGATGTCCTTGTCGCCGCCGCCCCACAAATCTTCAAACGAGAGGAACACAAAAGGACTGTTAAGCTTCGGCACGAAGAGCTTGGTGGTGAATGCGGCAACGTGCTGCTTGAAGCCGTCACCATTGAGCGACTCGTCGGCGGAAATGACGTTTGCCCACGGCTGGTTCGCGCCGTTGGACAGCAGGAAAAAATCGAGCTTCGTGCCGGCGGCAAAAGTGCCGACGTTCACAAAATCGCCGGGCAGCAACGGCTCGCCCGCGGTGCGCGTGCCATATTTGCCGCTGGCCGAACCGCCTTCGGTGCTGGAGGCGTCCGGAAAAATGAGCTGCGACGAGGCCGCCGTCACTTCGTCATAGGAAGTCTTGGGATCGTTGCCCACCTTGACCGCATCCACGCCGATGGAATTATGATACGCCGCGCCTTCAGAAACAAAATAGGCCCGCACGTCCGTCTTGGTCGCGAGCACAATCTTGTTCGGATCAATTTCAAACGCCGCGCTCTTGGTGTTGTTTTTTTGTTCCGGCAAGGCCGACTTGACGAACGCGTTCAGGCTGGGAAGTATGGATTGGTCAAATTTCTTGGAGGCTTCGTCTGAACCGGACTGCATCACCGGCCCGGCGATTTTCAATCCGTAAGGATCGGCTTTGGATTGGACCGGCGAGACCACGCCGGCCGACTGCGCCGCCGCCGTGAAAACGGATAGCGCCGCGACACCGGCAACCAAACCGTGCTTGATGTAATTATTTTTCATTAGTTTTAGAGTTTTATGTTTTACGACAACGGCTCTTCAGCAGCGGGCGTGCCAACCCGCATTTGCCCATATTTTCAACGGTTTTACAAGCCGGCAACATTGCATTGCAATTATTAATTGCATTTGCATTGCAGATAATCCATTTTGCATTGCATGAGAATCGGGCTGCCCCCGCATTTGCATTCTCGCCAGCTGCGCCAGCGGCTGGAGGCGTTGCGCGTGCCGGTCTTCACCCTTGACCCAGCGCGCATCCAAGTGCTCGCGCCCGAATCCGCCGAGGTGCTTTACCTCATTCCCAGTGACGAACTCGCCACGCGCGGCTGGAATGCCCTGCGCGTCCAGCTCGCCCGCGCCAGCCGGCAGTTTATCATTGTCGGCAAAAATCTTACTTCGCTCGAAATTGTGGCGGCCATGCGCGACGGGGCGGCGGATGTGCTGGATGAAACTGATTCGGACGAACGCTGGCGTTCCGCGTTCCACCGCGCGGTCGCGGCGCAAAAGTTGTGGCTGCAACTTTACGGCGGCGAACCGCTCAACGCCGAGGACGCACTCGCCGGCAAATCCGCCGCGCTGCGCGCGCTGCGGCAGACCGTGGAAAAAATCGGGCCGACGGACGTGAACGTGCTCATCCTCGGCGAATCTGGCGTGGGCAAAGAAAAAGTCGCCCGCGCATTGCACGACGCCAGCCGCCGGAAAAGTTTTGTGGCGCTGAACTGCGCCGCGATTCCGAAAGACCTGATCGAGGCGGAAATTTTTGGCGTGGAAAAAGGCGCATTCACCGGCGCGCTCAAATCGCGACCCGGATTGGTCGAACAAGCATCCGGCGGCACTTTGTTTCTGGATGAAATCGGGGAAATGGATTTGTCGCTCCAACCAAAACTGCTGCGCTTTTTGGAAACACGCGTCGCCCGGCGCGTCGGCGGCGAGGGTGAATACAAATCCAAGGCGCGCATCGTCGCCGCCACTAACCGTGATTTGCGCGCCGAGGCGGAGGCGGGAAAATTCCGTGCGGATTTGTTTTACCGACTGGCCGAGATCACGCTCAACGTGCCACCGCTGCGCGAGCGGCGCGAGGACATAGCGCCGCTCGTGCAAATTTTCCTGCGGCAGGCCGGCGAACGGTTCGGCAAAAATTTGGAGACCGTGGAGCCCGCGCTGTTGCAGCGTTTCACGAATCACGACTGGCCGGGCAACGCGCGCGAATTGAAAAGTGCGATTGACCGGCTGGCGCTGCTTTACGACGGCCCGGTCTTGCGCGAAGGCTGGTGGGACGCGCCGGCGTCCAGCCCGGTGGCCGTGCCGGAAAAAATTTCAACTGCAAACGCGAGTGTGGCGTCGCCGGAAAATTTTCCCAGTCGCGGTGAAAAACTGGCGCGCGCAAAACAGATGCTGGCCGCCAGCGGAAACAATTTCACGCTGGTTGCCGCGCAGCTTGGCATCAATCCGACGACGCTCTGGCGCTGGCGGAAGACGGGAAAGTTATGAAGCCGTCGCCGGTCAGATTTTTCGGTGCGCTGGCGTTGGCCGCCGCGCTCACAATATTTGGTCTCGCGGTGCTGGCCGGCGCGTTGCTCCGGGAGACGCCGTCGTTCTGGCGCAACGCCGGCGGTTATCCGGTCGCCTTGCGCGACTTGGTGTTCGCCAGTTTTTATCCGTCGTTCACGATTTATTTTTTTAGCCTGATTTTTGGCAGTGTTGTTGGCTGGCAATTATTACGGGCGCGTCATCGGAGCGGTGGAATTTTACTGCTGGCGTGTGCTTTGAACTGGTTGTTGTTCTTCGCGATTACGGCGTTGGTGTTGTGGAACAATGTCGAAAATATAATGAACGGCCGGCCGCTGCATTATCACGCGCCGTGAATCACGGCCCGACGTTGACGCCCACGCCGACATTGCCAGTGCCGCCGCCCGCGCGGATGCCTTCGTTGGCGGCCACGGTGCGCACAAACGTGTCCACGATGATTTTGATGGTGTTGCGAACCATGTCCAGCGGATGATCGGGCACATACACGATGTCGCGCGGCTGGAGCGGCACTTCCGGAGCCTTGCCTTTGAGGATGTCCAGATAGTTCACGACGGCGTAATGCGGATCGGTCAGCGAGCCGCGGATGATGACGACTTCGCCCAACCATGCATCGGGCAAGGTGCCGTGGGCATTGGCGATGGCAGAACTTAATGTGACTTGATCCTTGAACGAAACCGGCCGCGGCGAAGCCACCGCGCCGAGCACATAAACTTCCGATGCGAGCGCCGAGGGCAGAAAAATAAAATCATCCGGTTCGAGATAAATGTTTTGCGACATATCGCCCTCGTGGATGAGTTTCTTAAAATCGACCGGTAGAAATTTTCCGTGCCGCAGCAGGAAGCTGTGTTGCAAATCCGCCAGTTCCTCCGTCGTGCCCGTGAACTGCGCCGTATAAAGACCACCGGCGCGTGTGACGGCGTCAATGATGGTCATCGGCCCTTCCAGCGGATAAATGCCCGGCGTATTGAGCCGGCCCAGCACCCAGACGCGCGCGCTGCGGACTTCGCTCACGCTGACGGACACATGCGGCTCCTTGTAAAATTGCGCCAGTTCGCGCTCCAGCAAGTCGCGCGTTTGCGTCGGCGTGAGCCCCCACACGCTGATGCCCGGCAGCAAATCGAAATAAATTTTCCCGTCCGGCCCGACTAATGTCGACTGCGAACCCTGCCCGCTGCCCAGCAATTCAATTTCTACATGGTCGCCCGGCCCCAGCCGAAATTCATTAGTAGGTGGTTGCAATAAAACCGGATTCAATACGTTCGTGCCGCCTAAATCATGAAAGCCGCCGTTCGGCGGCTGGCGCGGATCAAACGTGGGCCCGTGCCGCACATTCGCGCAACCGGCCGCGAACAGGCCGGCGGTCACAAAAAAAATCTGGAGCAGAAGACGCATCATTGGATTGATGGCAGCAACGGTGACGTGGTCAGCGGGCGGATGTTGTAGCCCACCCAGGTCGTCGTCATGCCTTGCGCGTAGGAATTAAGGGCGACCTGCAAGAGATCCATCGCGCTTTGCCACGGTTTGTCAGCAACGTAAATAATGTCCTTCGGCTGCAACACAAAATCTTTTTCGCGGCCCGCCAGAATTGCCGACAGATTGACCACGAACGTCTCTGGTTTTTGCAGCGAGCCGCGCACCACCAAGATTTTTTGCGTGTAGGCCGTCGGCAAAAATCCGCCGCGCACCGTCAACACACCGACCAGCGTGTTTTCCGCCGTCAGTCCGAGCGGCCCCGGCGTGCCGACCGCGCCGAGCAGATAAACTTCGTTCACCGTTCCGGACGGAAAATAGATATAATCGCCCGGCGCCACTAAAATATTTTGCGTCAAGTCGCCGTGGTCAAACAGTTGCTCAAAATCCACCGGCAACCGCTTTTGGTCGCGCACGATGAATGCGCGTTTCATGTCCGCCAGTTCAATCGTATTGTGTTCGTAAAGTCCGGTCGCGATGCCGCGCGCCCGCGCCACGGCCTCGATAAGCGTCAGCGGCTTGTCGAGAATGTAAGCGCCGCGATCCACCACCGCGCCCATCAAATAATACCGTTTGCTGCGCCATTCCACCGGCGTCACGATGGTGCGGACGTTGCGATAATATTTCCCCAGTTCCGCGTCGAGCTTCGCGCGCATTTCATCCACGGTCAGTCCCGCGACCATGATGCTCTGCGCCTCCAAAAAACTGATGCGTCCGTCCGGCCCAATCGACACATAATTGTGGCCGGAATCGGCGCGGCCATAAATTCGCAGATTAAAAATGTCGCCCGCGCCGACGGTGTAATGTTTCTGCCAGTCCGCATAAAACGGCGTCTGTGTGGAACCGGAAAATCCATCAATCGCCACCAGATTGGTTTCCGTGGCGTGCACCGCGCTGGCTCCCAAAATTACAGTCACCAGCGCGAGCGGTAGCAGTTTTTCCAGAAATGCCACGCGCGAAAAATCCGCCGGCTCGCGATTCAGCGCCGCCGCCGCGAGCGTCACTTCGCCGGCTTCGACCGTTTCGAGCGTCTGCGCCAGTTCGTTCTGCTGCGATTCGCCGCTCGCCGCCACCCACACAACCGCTGGCATCAATTCCGCCGCCAGCACCGCGTCCAAACCAATCATCGCCGGCAGTTCGACGAGCAAAATCAAAGACGGAATCTGCCGCCACGCCTCCAGCGCGCGCTGCCAGCCGGCGCGATTTTCCAAACTCCATTTCCAGCTTGCGTCATAACGCAATTCCAGCGGCACACCCGGCTGCTCGCGGAAATGGCGCACCAAAATTTCCGGCGTCGCGAGTGCCTCGGCCAGCGCGATGAATTTTATTTCCGCATTCGCCGACGGCAAATTTGTCACCGTCACGACCGGCAATCGCCGGTCATGCGCCGCATCGCGCAAATGGCCGATCAAAGTGGATTTGCCTTCGCCACTTTTCGCCGACGTGAACCCGAGCGTTACGCGCGGCTCGTTCTGCAATTTCAACTGCCGTAACAATTGCGACCACGCGCGGAAACGCCACTGCGCCACTTCCGTTGCGGAAAAATTGGCCACATCCGGCAGCCGCGCCACTACCGGCACACCGGTCGCGCGGCGCAAATCGCCCGCTGAAAGCACGCGTAAGTCCATCAACTCGCGCCCGCAAATCCAGACAAGCATCGCGCCGAGACCGAAAATAAATCCCACGATGGTGATGATGATAATTTTTTTCCAGCGGCTGCCAACTTCCACGCTGTCTTCGGTCGCGGGCGCGAACAGCCGGTAAAGCCCCGGTGAGTTGGCCTCGTAAACCTGCGCTTCACGCTGGCGGCCGGCGAGCAGGTCGCGCGTTGCCTGCAACGTCTGCTGCCGCGCTGTGATTTCGGCGAAGCGTTGGCTTTTTTCAGGGACGCCGTTCAGCTTCTGTTTCACTTTGTCATAAAATTCGGTCAATTGGCCGACGCGTTTGGTGAGGCCTTCGCGCTCGCTGCGCAAATTGACGACCTGCAAATAAAGATCGTTGGCCACGGTGTTGCCGGTGAATTGAAACGGCGGCGGATTCGTGCTGGCGATGGCATCCGCCAGTTGCTTTTCCAGCGCGGCAACTTTTTCCTGCGCGTCTTTCACGATGGGATTCGCGTCGGCGTAAGTGGTGCGCAGGTTGTTCAAATCTTGGCGCGCCTGATTCAAAGACATGGCCAACGGATCCTGCAACGCAAGTTCACGTTCAACGCTGCCGAGCCGGAAATCCGTGGTCTGCAAATCCGTCTTCGCCGTTTCCAACTGCATCTCGGCGTCGCCGAGGTCGTGCAAGTAAGCCTCCACTTCGCGATCCGCGCCGAAAAATTCACTGGTCTGGCTGAACTCCAACAATTCCTTGTTCACATCTTCGAGTTCCGCATCGCTGCGGGTGATTTGGTCGCTCAAAAATTTGTCGAGTTCCGCCGCTTCCTCGGATTGCATCTGCGCCGTCAACGCCACGACTTCATTGCCATAGGCATTGATCAAATCCGCCGTCGCCTTGGGGCTGCCGCCGCCCTTGAGCGTCACATCAATCAGATCCGTCTCGCGCTCCAGCGCAATGGTCAGGCTGCTCAATAAAGCGTCCCCGCTCATGGGTGGGTGCGCCGCGCGGGCGACTTTATCGAGCAGTTTCGGCGATTGCATCACGCTGACAATCGTCCCCGCCGTAACCTGGCGCGGCTTGAAGGGTTCACCGAACTGCGACTCCCGGATGGTCGTCGTGACCTCACGCCGGATGAGCTGGATCGTCGTCGTGTAACTCGTGTGGAATTTGAAAATGGCAAAGGCGAAAATCGGCAGCGCGAACGCCACGCCCGCCAGCGGTAGTTTTTTCCACTTCCGTAAAATCGCCACCGCCAATCGTAATGGGTCAAATGGCAAACCACCTTTAACTTCATTCGCCGCCGGCGTTTCTAGCTTGGCCACGGGCGACGACGGATTCATCACCGCAGCGGGCGCGGGCGCTTTCGGCGGCGCCGTGGCGGATTGTTCGCGCTTTTTTTGCACGGCACTGACGCTGAAATTATCGGGTTCGTTCATGCGGGCAATAATTGATGCCGTTCCAGATCGCGGACGACGGCGGTGACGGCGGTGCTCTCGACTTTCTCCGCGTCGCTGACCCACGCGTGCTCGAGCGCGAGCTTGGCGAGGCGGTTGACCTCGCGCGGAATGCCATGCGTGGCGTTAAAAATTTCCAGTGCCGCCGTCGGGGAAAATAAATTTCCCGTGGCGTGTCCCGCCGTGCGCAACCGATGGCGCAGATAATTTTCCATATCGTCCGCGCGCAGCGGCTTCAAATGGAAGCGCAAACTGACGCGCTGATTGATGGCCGCGTCGTCGAGAATCATCTTCCGCAATTCCGGCTGGCCGATCAGGATGAGCGTGAGCAGCGCCGCGCCGCCGCCGTTAAAATTCGTGAGCCAGCGCAACTCATGAATTGTCTCCGGCGTCATGTCCTGCGCTTCGTCGAGCAGCAAAACCAGATGACGTCCGCTGGCATTCACCTTGCGGACGACTTGTTCAAAAATTTCGCAGCGCGCGAGTTTGCCCTCGCCGTGCAAATGAATTTGTGGATCAAGTCGGCGCAGAATCGAGCCTAGCAATTCATCCAGTTGGAAGCCGGAATTCTCCACGGTGAGAACGTGAAAGCGCGTCGCGTCAATGCGGCCGGCGAAAACCGCGCGGGTCAAAGTCTTGCCGCTGCCGATTTCGCCAGTAAGCAAACCCAGGTTCATGGTCGTTTCGCTGACGAGATAAACCAGCCGGCTCAACGCCTCCTCGTGATCCGGACCGGCGTAAAAGAAACGCGCATCCCACGTCGCTTCAAAAGGACGCTCGCGCAAATTCCAGTGCCGCAATAAATCCATTGCCGTAAAAAGTATCAAAGTGCGGCGCGCCGGTCATTATTTTCCGCGCCGAATCGCCCGCCCGTAAATGGCCAAAGTCTGCGCGGCATTTTCATTCCAGTCGAAACGCCGGGCATTCGCAAATCCGCGCGCGCGCCAGTGTTCGCGTTCGCCAGTGCTGCCTGACATTTTTGCGAGTGCACCGGCGATGCCGTCGATATTTTCTGGTTCGATGGTGAGCGCGGCGTCGGCGACAACTTCGCGCAGAGAGCCACGCGTGGAGCTGATGACCGGCACGCCGCAAGCCATCGCTTCAATCGGCGGAAAACCAAAACCCTCGAACAGCGACGGATAAATGAAAACGTCCGTGGCGTGATAAAGTCCGGGTAACGCCGCGTCGCTGACAAAACCGAGAAACCGGATGTCGTCCGCGAACGGCGAACTTTTGGCCGCCGCGTAAATCGCCTCCGCGCCGTGCCAGTCGCTGCCGCCAAGCGCGAGCAGCCAGTCGGATTTTGTGGCCGTCTTGAACTGATTGAACGCCTCGATGAGGCGGACGTGATTTTTGCCGGGATGTTCGAGGCGCGAGACGAATAGAAAAAACGGGCGATCCAGCTTCCACTTTTCCACCGCCGATTTTTTAGCGGCGGTAACATCGCCGGGCTGGAAACGCCGATGATCAATGCCGTTCCATACGACGTTCACGCAGTCGCGGTCGAGGCCGAAAAAAGTTTTCAAATCGCGCGCCGTATTTTCGCTGACCGCGATAATTTCATCTTGTCGCCGCGCGAGCCGCTTGACGATGACGCGCCCGTAAATCATGCGTTTCCAGTCGTATTTGCCGGTGATGTGAAACGGCGCGAGGTCGTGAATCGTCGCGACGAGCGGGCACGGCGCGCGCCAGAGCATCCGGCGATAGCTCGGAATGTGCAGCACGTCGAGGTTCAGATTTTTCGCGAGCTTCGGCAGTTTCGTCTGATGCCACAAAACATTTTTTACCGCCGGCCGAAATTTTTCGGCGACGGGAATCAAATTCATTTTTTCTTTCGCAAAATCAAACAGCGGGAGATCTTCTTCGAGCACGAACAGGTTGAATTCGTGTTTGTCCGCGTGGGCGAGCATGGCGCGCAGCAACGCAAAAACGTATTGCGCCACGCCGGTTTTGCCGCGCTGGATGACGGAAGTGGAAAAGCCGATTTTCATTTCGTTTCACCCAGAAGATATTCTTCCAGCCGGGTGTGGCGGAGCACATTGCGGACGGGTGTGGTGGGGTTTACAAACTTGAGATCAATGTCCCGGCCCTTCAGATTTTTTTTGAACCGCAGCATCAGGCCGATGCCGGTGCTGTCCACGAACGTCACGCGCGAAAGGTCAATCATCACGGCCATGCCGGGCAGTGTCTGGGAAAGCTCGGCTTCGGTGTGGACGCCCAACTCGACGGCGTTGAGCGTGGTGACTTCGCCGGACCAGCGGATCTGGAGTTCCGCCGACTGCACGGCGCTGGTCACGGCCGGCGATCGTTCGAGGCTTTCCATCAAAATGTGTGCGCCGGTGACACTGGCTTGCACGGTAAAAAATTCATCAAGTTTCATCAAGCGCAACGCCGCCGCCAGCGAAGGCCGGGGCGCGACCAGAAAAAATTGATGGCCGAGCTCGCGCGCGCGTTTACGCAACCGGATGAGCACGCCCAGACCGGTGCTGTCGGCAAAGCTCGTCCCAGCCAAATCGAACATGACCGTGCCGTTTTCGACGGCGCGCCGCCATTCGCCGCCATACGCCTGTGACTCAGCGACGCAAAGCCTCACCGGCGCGCGGATGATGAAATTGCCGAACGGGTCGGGCTCGACCGCCGCCGGGCCATCGGGCGGTAGTGAAACTTTCCGGGCGCGCAACCGCCACCATTGCCATAGAATTGCAAACGTGAAAACTCGCAGGCCATTGCCGTAGCGGCCCGCCAGCCGCCGTGGTTCCTGTAGCATCCGAAAAATCCATTCCGTGCCGGATTTTTGCATCCACTCCGGCGCGCGCTTGAACGTGCCGGCAAGAAAATCGATTGTCGCCCCGACGCCGACCATGAACGGCACGCCGGCCGCGCGATAGTTCATGTTGATCCACTTTTCCTGTTTGGGACAACCGAACGCGACCAGCACAATGGCCGGCTTCGTTTCATGGAGACGCCGCAAAATGTCGGCGTGATCCATTTCCAGCAGTGGTTTGAACGGCGGCGAATAGACGCCGACTAATTTAAGTTTGGGATGTTTGGCGCGGGTTTTTTCGGCAGCGGTAGCCACGCTTTGTTCTGTGCCGCCCAGAAAAAAAACTTTCCAGCCCTTTTGCTCCGCCCGCGCTAGCAGTTGCGGGATCATGCCGGAACCGGTCACGCGTTCGGGAAGCGGGTTGCCCAGAAATTTTGAGGCCCAGACAATCGGCATCCCGTCCGCCAGCACCAAGTGCGCATCGAACAAAATCCGCCGCAGCTCCACGTCATCCAGCGCCTGCACGATGAAATCCACATTCGCCGTCGCGCCGTAATGCGGTTGGCCGGATGCAATCATCTCGCCGATGACCTCCAGCGTTTTCTCCGTGGTCACGTTGTCGAACGGCACTCCCAAAATTGCGATGGGCGCGCGATCGGCTGGGGCGGCTGGCGGTGATGCCTGCATTAATCGCCAGAGGTGTAGCATTCCCGTGTCAAAACTCCAAGCCGAGAAAATCCGTTTGCCGGCACAATTTTTCCGTTATGCTCGCGCCATTGACAACGGTTGACTTCATCAAGCTTGCGATTGTCGCCCCGCTGTTTTTCATGCTGGCGCCCGCCACCGGATTTTTCCTCAAAGACCGTCTGGCGTGGCAGCGCGGCGTTTTCGCCGCGATGTGCTTCATGACCATCAACGGCCTGCTCGCCGCCGGCAACTGGGGCTTGACGCTCGATTCCATCGAAACATATCGCGGCCACACGAAGGGTTACCATTTTTTCTTCAACGAGGCGCTCGCCATCGCGCTTATCGTCGCGAAATGGCGCGAGGATAAAAAATCCTTCCGCTGGTTACCGCCGGGGATTGGCTGGTATTTTTTGTATTGCGGCATTTCGCTGCTGTCACTGGAAAATGCGCCGGACAAAAATCTCGTTTTCATGGCCGCGCACAAACAGATTTTTGCCACCGTGCTGATGCTCGCGACATTCAATACGCTGCGGACGGAAGACGATTTGAAATTTTTCCTGCGCGTCATGACGGGCGCGATGGCGTGGGAACTGTTCGTGTGTCTGAAGATGAAATATCTTCAGCATATGTATCAGGTGCACGGCACATTCGAGCATCAAAATCCGCTGGCGATGTATTCGATTTTGATCGGCATGGTTTTTCTGGCCACCGCGCTCGGACCGCCGTTCAAGCGCGCCAACTGGATTTTATTTGGCTTTCTCGCCTGCGCCGCCATCGTCGAATGCACCTTATCGCGCGGCGCGCTGGTGATGTTCGGCCTCGGCACAATCGCCGTAACCGGTTTGAGCCTCATGGAAAAAGTGACTTCCCGCCGTGTGCTGCTGACGGCCACGATGAGCGTGGTCGGCGCGCTCGGACTCGTGCTCGCGCTCGACACCATCATCTCGCGTTTCCATGACAAGGGCAACGCCTCCAGCGGCGAACTGCGCGAAGTGATGAAGGACGCTTGTCGCGCGATGGTTCATGACCATTCGCTCGGCGTCGGCTGGAACAACTACGCGCTCGTCGTCAACCCGCCTTACCCTTACGCCGAAATTTATTACGATTGGGTGCGCAGCCGCAATATGCAGGTTCGGCCGGATCAGGCCAATCCTGTGGTCGAAAGCCACTACTATTTGTTGCTCGCCGAAAATGGCTACGTCGGATTGATCGCCTGGCTGGTTTTGATTTCCATTGGACTGTGGCGCAATGTGCGCGCGTTTTTTTTCTTCGGACACTCGTTTCTCCGCTGCTTGAGCCTCGGCATCTTCATGGGCTGCCTGCTAAATTACGTCCAGAGCACGCTCGAACGCGTCCTTGTCCAGCCGCGCAACCTCATGCTCTGGCTGATTCTGTTTGGCATCACCGCGCGACTTGAAGTCATGCGCCGTGAAGCCAAAAAACAAAAACTCGCCGCCAAAAACTCATGAATCCAATTCCACTTCGCCCGTGGTGGCTGCGCAAACGAATTTTGTTTCCGCTGATTTTATTAGTTGGCATTGGCGTCACCGGCCTAATCGCTTTTATGAATTCCGACGCCTCGACGATTGTGATTTACAACGAGACCGACAATCCGCTGCCGCCGCTGTTGGTCGGTGCGTGCGGCCAGACGCGGACTTTTCCCGCGCTCGCCGATCAGGAATCCGTGCGCTTCGCGCTCAAACCGGACGGAGCCGAAAGCGCCATCCACCTCGAACTCGCCACCGACCCGCCGTGGAAATGGGACGGCGAACTCATTCGTCCGCATGGCGGCCACCGCGTAACCATCCGGCTATTGCCGGACGGACAAGTCGAGGCGTTCGACCAGGTTTCCTGGTGGCGGCGTTGATAAATCACAATTAAAAAACATGAATTCTCCGAACAAAAATAATCCGTCCGAAGAAAATTGTCGCAGCCATGCAAGTGATAATTGTTGCGGCAAGTTTTGGCGCGCGCTGTTTATCATTTTCGTTCTTTTGACGACATTTTTAGCGGCTTACGAAGCGCGGTTATTTGAACGCATCGCCACCCGTTCGGAATTGCCCGCCGGCACGCTGGACGGAAATTTCAGCGACAATAATTTCAATCTGCTGCTCAAGCAAACTGTCGCCGACTTGAATCAGTTAAAACCCTTGAGCCGTGCCGAAACTTCTGATTACGGCCCGCTGGAAAAATTGTTTCGCGAAGGTTTTGAAAAGCGAAAACTCAATCCGTCGCACGCGCTGCTGGCCATTGGCATCGCGGCCAGCCAGCCTGCGACCAACTCGCCCGCTTTCGCCGCGCTCGAAAAATACTGCGCCCGCAACGTGACTGCCGACGGCACGCCGGTTTCCGATTTGCGGGTGATTGATGATTTTACCGCCGGCGAAGTTTTTTTGGAGATGTATCAACGCACCGGAAAAGATTTTTATCGGCTTGGCGCGCAAAAAATGGCGCGCCGGCTGTTGGCTTATCCGACGAACAAACTCGGCACTTTGTCGTATCGCGTCGAACATCCCGACGTTTTGATGGTGGACGACAAAGGCATGATTTGCGGCTTTCTGATCCGCTATGGCGCGGAGTTTGGCGATGCCGAAGCGCTCAATCTCGGCGTGCGGCAGCTCCGCATTTTTCTCCAACATGGCTTGAACGAATCAACCGGTCTGCCTTATCACGCTTATGATTTGAACTTGGATCGCAAATTTGGTCCCGACACCTGGCTGCGCGGCACCGGCTGGTTGGCGATGGGTTTGGCGGATGCGCTCGCCTATCTGCCAAAAGATCATGAAGCCCGCGCCGAGTTTGCCGCCGCACTAACCAAGATGCTGGAAACTCTGCGCACTTATCAAGAGTCTGACGGCTGTTGGCGCTGGGACGTGAATAATCCTGTGGCCGAACTCGACACTTCCGGCACGGCGATGATTGGCTACGCCGTCGAAAAAGCTGTTCAAGCCAGTGCCATTGATTCGTCGTGGCAAACTTTGTCGGAGAACGCCCTGCGCGGCGTGTTGCGTCACGCGCATCCAAACGGTCTGGTGGATCAAGCCCTCGGCGAATGCAACGGCGTCGGGCATTACGCCAAGTCCTTTAAGCCGTCGAATTACGCACAAGGCCCGGCGCTCGCACTGTTCGCGCTCGTCCAACAACGTCACGCAAGCCAAAGCCAAACGACGCGCTGAAGCGGACGCGATTATTTTTTGGATTTTGCCGATTTCAATTTGGCGGCGATTAAATCAAACGTTTTTCCCGCGCGCTGCTGCACTTCGGGCAGCTTCGCCTGCAACTGCGTTTTCACCGCGTCGCGAATCTGCCACGCGCGGCGCACTTTTTCACAGGCGATTTTTTCATCGAGAAAATCTTTGATCGGCAGCAACAATCCGTTTTGCAACTGCTCCAGCTCAAACAAGTCGGAAAGAATACCTTCCGCCTTCACCGAGTAGCCGATTGCCACCGTGCAGACCGCGCTCGACAAACCGGCGATGCACGCGTGCATACGCTCCGCCACCACCATGTCGCACTGGCTGATGATGCCCTTGAATTCGCTCGCCGAATAGTCCCCGCCGGCAATCTGCAATCGCGGATCGAAGTTAAAATGCCGGACTATCGCCGTGGCCAGCACGCGGTCGTCGTTCTTCGGCGACGTTTCCTGAACGTGCGGAATAAAAATAATTCCCGCATCCAGTTCGCGCAGCAACATGTCCACCACCGCGCACCAGACCTTGAAATGCAGGTCGTAATTTGAGTTCATCCAGTTGCAAATCGCCTGGCTCGGCGTCAGCGCGATGACTGGCCGCGCGCCGGTGAAGCCGTGATACGCACGCAATTTTGCCAGGCGCGCCGGCTCCGGCTTGCTCAACAGAAACGCCGCGTCCGCCGTCAGTGTGACGAGCGACGTCGGCAGGCCGAGCTGCTTGGTTAAATATTCATAGGACTTCGCCTCGCGCACCGTGATGCCCGCCGAATCTTTGGCGACATCCAAAAATGCTTTGCGATCCTCATCGTTCTTGAATGGCCCGATGGAATGCGCCGCGAAGAAAAATGGCACGCCATTTTTGCGCGCAATTTTCAACGGCTGCAAATGCGTGAGCAACGAGCGGTGGCCGTATTCTGACGCGAACACATCACCCCCGCTGGCGATGACAGCGGTCGCCGATTCGATTTCCGCACGCGCCGCTGCCGCGTATTTGTCCAGCGACGGCACGGCGCGGGTGAGCGTGTTGCGCAACTTGCTCGCGTAGAGCGGCCGGATGGTATAGTCCTGCGTGAATTTCACCGCGCCCGCCGACAGCCGCGAGTTGTCAAACTCCGGCTCGCGGTCGAGCACGACGAAAGTAGCCTTTGGCAGCCGCTCACGCAGTTGCGCGATGGCGCTGACGACCAGCGCCTCGACGCCGTGATTGCGGAAACTGGTGATGCCGGTGAAAACAATTTTTTCGCTCATAATTTTAGATTGGTTAAAACTGAATTTGGTCTTCGGAATTATTTTTTGATCGTCCGCAGAATTTTACCCGCCGTGCTGCGCAACTTCGCCTTCGCTTCGCCCGCGAGCGCCAGCGCGTAAGCCGGCAGCCGGTTGCGTTTTTCAAAACTCCACGGCAGCGGCGGCAATTTGTAGCCGCTCGCCCGCGCCCAGTCGAGCAGGCTCATGATGTGCGGATGACAATACCACAACCGCAGCCGCCATTGCGTCCACGGCTTCGGGTTCGCCCCAAAATGCGCGACGTGCGCCTTCGCATCGCGGTCGAGCAGAAATTCGCCAGGCGTCGGTGCGATGTTCGAGAACGCCAGTAGCGACGTCATCACCGATTCGTCCGTCATGAAATATGCCGGATTACGATTGTCCACCACGCCCGCGTGCGCCGGCGGGATTACTTTCGCAATCTGCGATTTCCACTGTCGCACGAAATCCAGATGCCGCTGGTGCAGCACAAAACAATTCGTCACGCAGGCAGAATCCACCAGCGGCTTTTCCAACTGCCCCACATCCGCGCGCCATTTTTCCAGCACCGATTTCGGCAGCCCGCCGCGCGGCTCGCCCGGCGCGTAGTGATTGCGCCAAACCCACGCGTTCTCGGCAGCGGCGCGCATACGGATTTGAAATTCACCATTCTTCGGAATCAAATATTTTGAAATGTCGCCGATGACCATGCAATCCGCATCCAGCCACGCGACGAATTCCGTGTCCGCGCTCAACAGCGCCTCGGACTTGCGGTTCGCCACATTGCGCGGATCGTTGTCCGGCAGCGACAGCACCTTGACCGTTGGAAATTGTTCGAGCAACGCCTTGTCATCGTCGGTGAACCCGGTCTGCAAAATATGCACCGGCGTCTCCGGCAAAAACCGCGCCGCGCTGGCGGCCAGCAGATACGCGCCCCACAGAAAATTCCAGTCGCACGCCGAGACGATGGTGATATTTTTCATGGCAAATCAGTTGAATCGTTTCCAAAGATTTTCGTAAGCAGAAACCAATCCGACGAAATCTGGCGCGCTCGTCCGCAATTGCGAACGAACTTTTTCAAAATCATTTTTCTCCCACAGCAGCAACGCCAACGCACGGAACAACCGCTCGCGCGGATAGCGCGCACACGCCAAACCACCGGCACCAAACGCGCGGAAATTTACCAGCCGATTGCGTGGCGACGAAGTTTCAGGGCAAAGATTTGTTTCAGCGAAAGCGTAGTCGCGCGGCGACGCGAATTTTGTTCCCAGCCGTTTGGTTTCAAGCCACAGCCAGAGTTTTTCCCCAAGTTCCAAAAGTTCGGCGTGTCGTGCGGCCAGAGTTTCGCGCGATTCAGTCGAACGCGTCGGATGCAACTTGAACTCAACTCCGTTCGTGTGATGACGAATCAAATCCGCCAGCGGCAGGTTTTTCGCTCCAGACAATTTCGCCAGCCGCGCGTGGCGCTCGCGACAACTCCAATGGTATTGCCCATTCGCCGCCAGCAGCACATCGCCAAATGCAAGCTGCGCCTTCGCCAGATTGCGCCCGACAAAATCCGCTTCCGCTTCGCTAAAATTTTTCCGCGCCAGCCGCTCGGCAGAATACAGCANNGCGTCGCCATGGTGTTCGCAGCCGGCAAGCAGCGCATCGTCGCCAAGTTGCCAGCGGTGTCCAGCGACGAGGTCGTAGTAAAACATGGACGGCGCGCTGCGGCGCAATTTTTCGAGGGTGAGAACTTTGAACTCCACTTCGAGTCCGGCTGCCGGTGACAATCTTTCGCCAAGTTCGTGCAGCGGCTGGCGGAATTTTCTTTCGGCGAGAATCGCGTTGCCGCGAATGAAAACGTAAAACTCCAAGTCGTTGTAAGGCTGGTCGCCCGCCGACGTTTTCAAAACACCGCCTTCGCCGCGACCGTAACCGCCGCCGAGCAAAATACCGTCCAGCTTCGCCGCTGGGACGAGCGATTTCACACCGGCTAAAACTTTTTCACACACCGCCGCCAGATGCGATTCCAGCGCGCCGCTGCCGTCAATCGTAAATCGCTCACTCATGCCGGATGCGCCTCCTGCCAGCCTTGCCGGAAGCCGGCGAGCTTGCCTTTGCGCTGCTGCCAGCGGATGCGTGCCGCGTGTGCGAGTTCGCCCAGCCGTTTTTCGCGGGCGCAAAATTTTAAATCGTGTCGCAAGTCGCTCGCCCAGCCGAGCAAAACGGTTTTGGCAAAATTGAATTCCGCCGGCGAACCGCTCCACGCCTTGCCGATGGCGCGGGCGTCGCCGAACGCGCGTTTGAAGCTCTGCTCCGGCGTGTAATTATGCGAGTGCATCGCCACCGACTCCGGCACATACGCGACGGCGTAGCCCTGCGCCTTGCACCAGCGCGTGTATTCATCATCTTCGGCGTATTGTAAATCCTCGCGAAAACCGCGCTTGCTCCAGACATCCTTGCGCAAGCCGCTGCTGACCATGCTGAAAAAATGTTCCCAATTCGCCGACTCGCGATTTGGGCCGAAGCAACGGTCGTAGTCGTTCGCAAAAACGGCATGGCAATCGGGCCGCGGAATCTGCCGGCCAAAACACGCTGCCGTTTTCGGATCTTGCAGCGCGTTCACGAGTGGACGCAGCCAGTTCGTTCCCTGCGGCGTGGCATCGGCGTTGATAAAAATTCCGAATTCAGATTTCGCCAGCTTCATACCGTGGTTCATCACGCGGCTGGGATTGTATTCGTTCGGCGTGATCTGGACGAAATGCGCGGGCTTGGCGGCGCGAATTAATTCCTGCGAACCGTCCGTCGAACCGGAATCAATTACGATGAGTTCCCAATTCTTAAAATCTTGCGACGCGAGCGCGGGTAACGTGCCTTTGAGCGCCCACGCCTCGTTGAACGAGCGCATGATGATGCTGACGAACGGGTCGCTCATCGGCTTGCTCCTTTCGTGCGAGAAATAAATTTTTCCACCGCGTTCACCAAATCCTCCGCCACTTTATCCGGTGCATAAAGCGAAACACAGCGTGCGCCTAGCTTTTTGCCTAGCGCGTCAGCTTCGGCTGGGTTCGCCAATAATTTTTTCGCGTGCGCGGCAAGTTCGGCGGCGGTGCTGCCGATCAAAGTGGAATCCGCGACATCCAAACCTTCTGCGCCAATGGGTGTGGTGACGACGGCGCGGTGCTGCACCGCCGCTTCCAAAATCCGCGTGCGCGTGCCGGACGCGATGCGCAGCGGCAGCAGCACAAAGAGCGATTCCGCGATGGCGCTTTCGATGGAATCCACCGGGCCGACGAGCTTCACGCGATCCGTGCCGATGGCGCGCAAGCGTTCGGCGAACGCGGCGGGCGGATTTTTTCCGACGATATGAATTTTGACGTTGTGACGCTTCAAGTCCGCTTCAATTTGCGGCAGCACTTCGTCCACGAGAAATTGAAAACCGTCCACATTCGCGGAGGAATCCAGGCTGCCGAAAAATAAAATCACTGGCTGGCGCTCGACCGTCGGCTCGGCGGCGCGTGGCATGATGTTCGGCAATAGCGCGAATTCACTCTTTGAACCGTGCGAATGATGTTGTCTATAAAGGGCAGTCAATTCTTCTGAATTGCTCAAGAGCAGCAGTGACAGCGAGTGGACAAGCTGTCGCTCCAGCCGTTGAAGTTTCCATTTCTCAAACAGAAACCAGCGGCGTCTGAAAGACGGGTTTGCCGCCCACGACATTGCAACCAGCCGCGATGAAACCATATCCAAATCCACAACGACGGCAGTTTGCGGAAAATCGCGTTGGATAATTTTGCAAAGCTCCCAGCCGATGGTGAACCGGCAAAAAACGGCGGCGTATTTTTTTTCGCGAATGAGCGAAATGAATTTCTCGCGGTCAGCTCGCGTGAATGACGGCGTGGAAGCCGGGCGCGGAAACGGCGCGGGCTGCGGCGCGAATGTTGCAACCGGTTTGAAATTGGTCCACGCCGGTTTAATCGAAGCGCCTTCGTGTCCGATCAATAGCAAATCCACCTCGAAATTTTCACGGAGCGATTGAAACAAAAAGCGGCTGCGGTTTTTGTCACCGCCGGATTCATTCTCGAACGGCACGTCGAGATAAAGAACTCGCGCGCGGCTCATTTCGAAACACCTTTCGCTTTTGCTCCGAATTTACGGCCAAGTTTGCTGGTCATTTTTTCGCGGTCAGCGGCGGTCAGGCCGAAACGCCACAGTCCAGCGATGCCAACGGCACCGACCAATGCACCTTCGCCCAGCAGCAAAATCGTGTTGCTGCCGCTGGCCCACCACGGTTGCAGTCGCAACGCGGCGGCGAGCGCCACCATCGGCAGACAGCCGGTCCACGCCGGCAGCACGACGCGCCGGAAAAGTTGCCAGCGTGAAAGCTGCGCTTCTTTCGCGGCCCAGCCCCAAAGCACGAACCAGCCGAAGAAGACCGTCGGAATCACCGAGCCGAGCGCGACGCCGATCATGCTGTGCATCGCCATCGTGAGGCCGATGCTCAACGCCAGATTGCACAGCGCCTCGGCGACGCCTTGTTTCATCATGCGTCGCTCTTGGCCAGCCATGAGAAACATTCGTTTGAAAACCCAATGCGTCAGCACGAGCGAGTAATACCAGAACAAAAGCAGTTGGCCGACCCAGAGCATTTCGGCGGTAGGATTTTTCACGCCGGTGAGCAGGCGGATGAGCCCGTCCATGTAGGCAAAACACAAAACGTAAAGCGGCGTCGCGCCCAAAATACTGAACCTCATGCCGCCGATGAGCATTTGGCGGAGCGCGGCGGTGTCGCCTTTCGCGTGCAGATGTGCGGCGGTGGGCGAGAGCACGTCGGCAATCTGCTTGGTGAGCTGGCCGAACATGTCGCCGATTTTGCTGCCGGCTTGGTAAGGCGTGACAGCGGCAACGCCAAGAATCGAACTAATGACGGGCTGGTCGGCTTTGTTGCGAAGCACGTTACCGAGCATATTGAGATATGCAAAAATGCTGAACTTGCCAGTGTGCAGCAGTGCGTCTTTGGAAAATAGCGCCGGACTCAACCGCACGCCGGGCATATGACGCAACGCCAGCCACGCTGCAATCACATAAGGCACGACGACACACGCGAGTGCCAAAATCACTAACGTGGCAAAGCCCAATTTGAATTTGAAAACCACCACCACGCAGAAAAAATTTGCCACGGTGGTCGCCAGCGAAAGGTTGTTGGCCAGAACTAGTCGTTGTTGTCCCTGGAGAATTTCCGGAAAAACGCCGAGCGGAAAGGCCAGTCCGATGCCGGTCAGAAAAATAATCATCACCACGCGAAA
>PLHK01000037.1:2951-3414 GCA_003139955.1 Limisphaerales bacterium | reverse complement strand
TGGATGCTTTTTTCACCACGATCCGCCGCCCGCAGGATGCGGATCTTGTCTTCCGTCGTATACCGTTTGCCTTTCATCGTCTGCTCCTTTCTTGGGCCCAGACTAACACTTCAACTGGCCTGATAAAGTCGAGTCACGTCAGGCCGGATAAGGGTTGACAATTAACGCAACTCGTTTATAGTCAAACAGTCAGCGATGCCATAGACGATTGATTTCGAGTGGCTTATGGAAGACGAGACTCGGTCGATTCCGACCCTCGCCTCCACATAGAATGCTTGTAAATACAGGATTTTATTGGAGTCCGGTTTAAATCTTCAACGGTTTTAGCTCCCGTTCAATAGCCCAGCCGATTTTTATTTTTCTTACCGCTGCCGATTACCCCTACACCGGACGGCTCATCCGCTTTGGTTTCTGGTGGATTCACGGCGAACCATTCCGCCGCTTCTTTCCGTGCCATCAAACC
>PLHK01000037.1:2122-2895 GCA_003139955.1 Limisphaerales bacterium | reverse complement strand
CCGCCGGGAGCGCGTCTTGGCTTTGGCAGAACTGATTTCCACATGGCCGGACACGCGCCACACGTCGCCCCAGTCCAGCCGCAACGCCTCTTGCAACCGCAATCCGCCAAAAGCTTGCAGGGCGATGATGACGGCCATTTCCGGCGCGGCGTTGTCGAGCATCAAACGCAATTCTGCCGGACGGTAATAATCCACGTCGCCGGTGTCCGCGTCCTCTTTCCGCAGTCCATCCGCTTCAAACAGCCGATGATTGGCCGCGAGATAATCGCGCCGCTGGCACCAGCCGAAAAACATCCGCAGTGTGGCGCGGTAGTGGTTACGGCTTTTGGGCGAAAGCTTGGCNNGGTGTTCGCATCGGAAAATTCGGTCAACTGCCGCTCGGTGTCTTGGACATACACAGGCGACAGGGCAGAACGCTTGCCGTCTTGCGAAACGCCCTTTGGCCTGCGTGCATCGCAAAATTCCGCGACGGCATCCGCCAGCGGCTTGCGTTGGACGGCGGCAATGCTCTGGCGATAAACGCGGATCGCCTCCAGCAACGAGCAGCCTTTCGGCAATTGCTTGTCGGCGGAAAGGTAGTTGCCGGTCATTTCGACGATGGAAACCACCTTGCCGGTTTCCTGCCGATGCGCGGCGAGCATATTGTTCACGGTGAGGGCGTCTTGCGCCTGCTTTGCGGTCAGGGCGGATGATTGCTGGCCTTTGTGAAGTTCCTTCACCTTGTCCTCTGCCGCCTTTTTCGCTTCACCGTAGCTGCCAAAGGTCAGCATCCG
>PLHK01000037.1:1792-2054 GCA_003139955.1 Limisphaerales bacterium | reverse complement strand
GCCCACGACAGGACTTGAACCTGCTAAAAACCTCGGATTCATTGGGAAATGCACAGAGTAACACACAAATAGACGCACAAATTCTAGTCGCCTTGGGACGTGATTTGTCCCGCGTAGTCACGGCGTGGGAAAAACTCCCCTGCCCGCTCAAGGCCGCAATTCTCGCCATTATCAATTCAGCGGAGGGTCAGCCATGAACTTAAATCCGGCTGCGATGCGGAATCCCGTGTTCAACTTTCTGGACGCCCTGATCTCAAATTAC
>PLHK01000037.1:0-1717 GCA_003139955.1 Limisphaerales bacterium | reverse complement strand
CCCGGCACGCTTGCAAAAACGAAAAATCCGTCACGTTCAATTTCACGTCACAAATTGCATCGTCAATTTGCACAGTTGCATTCACGAAGTGTGAAAAGTTTGATGCCATGTTTTTAAGTCGCAGCGCAGTCGCTTGTCACTGGTTTGTATTTTTAGACAGGTGTAAGCCCTACCCCTTGTCTCGACAAGGTTTTTGCGGCTCGCTTACAGCTCGCCGAAACTTGCGCGGAGTCCCGCGAGACGGTCGCGCAATGGCCGCGAATCAACCGGCAAGCCATCCGGCGAGATGTCTCGCACGTTTCCGCATATTTGCTAGGCAATTGCCGGGCTGTGGCAAATGCAATACCGCCGAATGTCCGCGCGACTGTTTGCAAGACAGCTCGCAAGATGGCGCACAACGGTCACGCAACGTCCGCGTCGCAGTCCGCGCAACAGCCGATGCAACATCCCGCGAAACGTCTCGCAAGATGACAGCTCGGAATTCCGTCATCACGATTTCAAACCTGACTCCCAAAAATTATGAACTCATTACCATCAACACCCAATCTTGAATCGCTGCGTCAGGCGATTCAGAACTTCACACCCAACCCGCGTCGTGTCCCATTCAACAATCTGAAACCGCTCCATGACGCCATCGTGGAATTGCGGGGCAAAAATGCGTCCTACGCCATCATCGCCGAATTGCTGATGCAGAATGGGGTTAAAACCAGCGTAGCGCGCGTGGCCGAATATGGGCGAATCGTTCTGGAAGGCGGCAAACGGCACAAACGGCGGAAATATGCCCGCACCACACCGCCCGCGCTCCAAACTGAACCACCCCCACCACAATCAGCGCCACAGATCACCGCGCCCACTTCATTCCAGCCGGTCACGAAACCAGAACGCGGGCCGCGCATCGCCAACATAAGAATGTTGAAAGACATAATCGCATCCAATCAAACATCGTGAATCATTGCCGCGACCAACGCACGTTCCGCTGCGGCTTCACGCGCGCTCGTCGCGGCACAAAATGGAAAACGCAGTCGCGTTGCGCTTCCGTCAGCGGCACGGCGAGGTCGTTCCGCTCGCCGAACCGCTGACCGAAGCGCGCCGACGAATAACGCAGTTGCTTGAAATGTTAGGGTGAAGGGAACATTGACTTGAATCACATTCTGGATGAACACATTCTAATGCCTGTCGCATGAGCAAGCTCACTCCAAAGAACAAACCGATTTCGTCCGCCACCGCCGGGAATTACGCCGGGCTGCTGGCTGACATCAAGCAGCGCATTCGCACCGCCCAGGTGCGCACTGCGATGGCGGGCAATGCCAGTATGCTCATGCTCTATTGGGAGATCGGCGGCGTGTTGGCGGAGCGACAGAAAATTGAAGGCTGGGGCACTGCCGTTCTGCCCAGGCTGGCGACCGATTTGCACAACGACTTGCCGGAGGTGAAGGGTTTCTCCGCGCGCAATCTGCGCCTGATGATTCAGTTTTTTGCTGAATACCCCGCCTTCGGCCCAATTTGGCAACGGGCGGTTGCCAAATTGTCAGATGATCCCACCGGCGATAAAAAAGAACCGACGCCCATGTCCCAATTACCCGCCGAATCCGCCGACGCCCAAATTTGGCAACGGGCCGTTGCCCAATTGACCTGGGCGCACAACGTTATCCTCATCCAGAAAGTGAAAGACTTGCCAACGCGCCTTTGGTATGCCCGGCAGGCCTTCGAGCACGGC
>PLHK01000074.1 GCA_003139955.1 Limisphaerales bacterium | reverse complement strand
ACCGGCTGGTTGCCGCCGCGATGACCGAATTTCAGCTTGAAAGTTTTCCCGCCGAACGCCTGGCCGAGTATTTGATGACCGAGGCAAATTCCAAAAATCGGAATGCCCGTGTCCAGCAGCGTCTTCACTTCGCGCACAATATAATTCAGCGCCGCCGGATCGCCGGGGCCGTTCGAGAGAAAAATTCCTGCCGGCTTGTATTTTAGCGCGTCGGCGGCCGTGGCCGTCGCGGGCAAAACTTGCACGGCGAATCCTTGCTGCCGCAGACGCCGCAGGATGTTGTATTTCATGCCGTAGTCGAACGCGACGATCGGAATATCGGCGGCGGGCAGCGGCTTGCGGACATTACGCGAGTCGGCAGCTTTTAGGCCGCGCACGAGATCGAACGCGCCGCTCTGCTCATCGCTTTCGTCCCAGCGAAAAGCGGTCTTGTGCGTGACTTCCTTGACGTAATCCACACCGACAAAAACAAATTCCTTCGCGCGCTGCACCGCGTCGGCCTGTGAAATTTCTTCCGTCGAAATAAATCCGTTCAGCGCGCCGCGCACCCGCAATTTTTTTGTGAGCGAGCGCGTGTCAATGCCTTGGATGCCCGGAATGCCATTGTTTTCCAGATAGTCCGCGAGCGACCAGTCTGCGCGCCAGTTGCTCACGACCGGCGACAGTTCGCGGATGATGAAGCCCGCCGCATGGGGTCGCCACGATTCCACGTCTTGCGCATTGACGCCGTAATTGCCGATGAGCGGATAAGTCATCGTCACAATCTGGCCGCGATACGACGGGTCGGTGAGGATTTCCTGATAACCCGTCATAGACGTGTTGAAACAAACTTCGCCACTGGCGGACGCCTTCGCGCCAAAACCGGTGCCGTGAAAAACTGAACCGTCTTCGAGGGCTAAAATTGCTTTCATCAAAATTTTGAAGATACTAGGGTCGGCGGCGGACGGGTTCAAGCGCGAACCGGTTTGCGCGGCGGAAATTTTGGGCTAGAGTGTGGTTCAATTGACAACGCACGTTTTCCAAACCGAACTTTGGCTGCCGGTTCCGCGCGAAAAAGTATTTCCATTTTTTGCCGACGCCCGCAATCTGGAGGTCATCACCCCGCCGTGGCTGAATTTCAACGTGCTCACGCCCGGCCACATCGAGATGCACGTCGGGGCGATCATTGACTATCGCCTCCGCGTCCACGGCGTGCCGGTGCGCTGGCGCACGGAGATCACCGGTTGGAATCCACCGTTCAGTTTTTGCGACGAACAACGGCGCGGGCCGTATCGTTTGTGGCGGCACACGCACACCTTTGAGGAAAAAAACGGCAGCACGCTCTGTCGCGACGAAGTTGTCTATGCCGTTCCCGGCGGCGCACTGGTCAACTGGCTTTTTGTCCGGCATGATGTGAAAAAGATTTTTGCCTATCGCGCCGCAGTGCTTCAACGAAATTTTGGTGTGGCATGAAATTATTTATGAAAATTTTAATCGCATTTATCGCCTTGGCGGTGCTGGCGGGACTGGTCAGCGCGGGTTGCGCCTCCGTGCGCGCCGGTTATGAGTCCGCGCCCTACCAAGTTGTGCGCCGCGACGGAAAATTTGAACTGCGCGACTATCCGGCGCTGGTCGTGGCCGAGACGCCGATGCGCGGGGCGGACAACAGTTTCATGCGGCTGTTCCATTTCATCGGCGGCGAAAATGCGGCGAAGCAAAAAATTTCGATGACCACGCCGGTGTTCATGAACGACACCGGCGGCACGAACGCAACGATGGCGTTTGTGATGCCGGCCAAATCCAGCCTCAACAATCTGCCGCAGCCGTCCGAACCCGGCGTGACGCTGAAGCAAATCCCGGCGGGTGAATTTGCCGTGCTGCGTTTTTCCGGCGGTCGCAATGTAAAAAACGAAACGAATGCCGTCGCAAGATTGACGGCGTGGCTGGCGCAGGAAAAAATTTATCCGACCGGTGAACCGGTGTTCGCGTATTTTGACCCGCCGTGGACGCCGCCGTTTCTACGCCGCAACGAAGTGATGTTCCGCGTGGCGCAGCCGTGAAGTTTTCAACCGCTTTTACGCCTCCAAAACCGCCGTGGCCGCCGCGTAATTTTCCGTGTGCGTGAGGCTGATATGCAATTGCCGCGCGCCGCGCGCCGCAAATAGTTCCCTGCCCTTGCCGTGCAGCACCACCAACGGCTCGCCCGATTCCTGGCGGCGGATTTCCATGTCGTGCCAGCCCAGCGCCGCGCCGATGCCCGTGCTGAACGCCTTGGACACCGCCTCCTTCGCCGCGAACCGCGCCGCGAGAAACGGCGCGGGATTTTTGTGCGCGAGGCAGTAGGCGATTTCATCCGGCAGCAGGATGCGGTTGACGAATCGATCGCCAAACTTCGCGAACGACGCCGCGATGCGCGCCACTTCGATGAGATCAATGCCCGTGCCGAGAATCATGGCTTCATTCAAAGGGCAAACGCGCGCTGCGTCCAGCGGCAAAAGTGTCGCCACCCGTTGAACTCTTTTGTGCTATCATGGTCGAAGTAAAGTGTAATCAAACCAACCAACAAAAAAATTATGATGACCCGCCGCCAAGCTCTTAAAACCACCGCGCTCGCCAGCGCCGCAATCACAATCCTGCCCGGCGCAATCGCGCAAACCAATTCCACCGCCCCCGCCGCCGCACCGAGCGGGCCGTTCACGCTGCCGCCGCTGCCTTACGCCTACGACGCGCTGGAGCCGTTCATTGATGCGGAGACGATGCACATTCATCACGACAAACATCACGCGGCTTATGTCGCAAATTTGAACAAGGCTTTGGCTGAATGGCCTGGTGCCTTTGGCATCATATTTAGAGAAAGGTTAAGCCCCGAAGAGTGCCTTCAGCGATGGCTTAAGGACTTGAATTCCGTTCCAGAAAATATACGCACCGCCGTCCGCAACAACGGCGGCGGCCATTACAACCATTCGCTGTTCTGGCAGATGATGAGGAAAAATGGCGGCGGCGAACCGACCGGCGAATTGGCCAAGGCGATTGACTCCAGCTTCGGCAGCTTTACCACATTCCAGGAAAAATTTTCCAAAGCCGCACTCGGACAATTCGGCAGCGGCTGGGCGTGGCTCGTTTGGGACAAAGGCGGTGCGGATTTAGGATTGAAAATTGAATCCACGCCAAATCAAGATTCACCGATCAGCGAGACTGCGAGTGTTTTGGATGGTCCATTAGTGTTTAAGATTCCCCTGCTCGGCCTCGATGTTTGGGAACACGCCTACTATCTCAAATACCAGAACAAGCGCGCGGACTACATCGCCGCGTGGTGGAACGTCGTGAACTGGGATTTCGTGGCCGAGCGTTACGCAAAATCTCAGGCCTAATTTTCCCCGCGATAAACCGCGCGCGCCGTGCAAGTTTCCGCCACGACAACTTCCGCAAGCAGCGGCAGTTTCGGCTTGAGTTTTTTCCAGATCCAGACCGCGACGATTTCGCTCGTCGGATTTTCGAGGCCGGGAATTTTGTTCAGGTAATTGTGATCCAGTTTTTCCCAGATCGGTTTGAACGCGGCGGAAATGTCCGCGTAATCCATCAGCCAGCCGAGTTTCGGGTCG
Organism: Limisphaerales bacterium; assembly: GCA_003139955.1. GTDB lineage: Bacteria > Verrucomicrobiota > Verrucomicrobiia > Limisphaerales > UBA11358 > UBA11358. The sequence goes on along the minus strand of PLHK01000074.1, from coordinate 16,051 downwards.
CACTCGCCGGCGACGACGATTTCCACCTTGAAACTGTGCCCGTGCAGCCGCCGGCACTTGTGCGCCTTCGGCAAACGCGGCAGCAAGTGCGCCGCCTCAAACTGAAACGATTTTCGTAATTCCATTTTCATAAATTTTTAACCTCTGATAAACACAGATAAACACGAATGCAGTAAAACGGCGTTCTGATTTGTATTTTTTAAATTCGTGTCCATCTGTGTCCATCCGTAGTTTCATTGTTCCAAATCCGTCCACCTCACCAAATCGCCAAGCGCCGGCCGGCCATCATGCCGCCACGCCAGCGGCGGATTTTGCATCTGGCCGAGCGGACAAATCCGCGTCGCACCCCAGCGCGCCAGTTGCGTCGCGATTTCATTTGTTTTTTCCTCCGGCGCGGCGATGCCGACCGTTGAAACTTTTCCACGCACGCTGTCGGCGCTTTCCAAAACCGTTTTTAAATCGGCGACGCCTTTGACGTAAATGAACCGGTTCAAGCACGAAAGTTGAAAGCGCACGTCCGCCTCGTAAATCACCGTCCACGCGGTCGAATCTTTGCTGCACCAATGCTGCGTCGTCTCCGGCAAATGCGCCGCGCGCACTTCGTAAATATTGCGACGCAATGCGATCGCTGCCGCATGTTCCGCTGGTAGTTCGCCGCGCGGCTCGCTGGCCTCACGACGTTCCAATTCTTCCGCCAGCAGTTGGGCGAAATGCTCCGGCGCAATCTCGCCGCCAGGCTGGACATAGATGACGTGCGGCGACAGACAGCCGAGTTGATTCCACGCAACGACGTCATCCGCCGCCGACGCGACAATTTTTTTTCCGCGCGAGCCATACAAAACCTCGCCTGCGACAAAACCAAAACTGACGCGATGGCCGTGGCCGAGAAAACGGGTTCTCAATGGAACTCGTTTGCGGAGTTCGTCAAGCGTCTCGTCGCTGCCCGTCGCCGTCACGCAATCGGCCTCGGCGAACAAGGCATTTTCTAAAGCCAGATTTCCGCCACGCCACTCGGCGATTTCTAGACACGCACCAAGCTTTCCGTCCGCTTCGTAAATCGAATGCGCGAACAATCGCGGCAGAAACGACGCGCCGCTCGCGCACTTCACAAACTGTGCCGAGCGCGTGAGCAACCCGAAGACGATGCTCGTCAACGCCGGATTCGGGATGTTGCCCGCCGCGATGTGAACTTGAAATTCCGGCGTGTTGACCATCGCCAAACGATTTTGTTTTTGCTCGGCCGCCGTCATGGTCATGGCATCGAGCCGTTTGGCGTCGCCGAATTCCTGGACGAGCAGCGCATGAATGTTTTCACGCGTGATCTGCTTGAAAAAATTGTCGAGACCGCGCGCCAGCGTTTCGCGCGAAAAACCGGCTCGCGCCGGGCCAAGCTCCAGGGCGAGCTTGCGAAATTTATTTTCCGATCCCAGCCAGCCATCCGCCACGTCGCTCAAAACTTTTATCAAACTTTCCGTCGAGCGACTGAGCAGGTAACACTCACGATTGCGCTTCAACGTCTGGCAAGCCTCCGCAAGCATTGCCGGCGACAACACCGCTTCCGGCGGCAGGTCAGCGAGAAAATAGTTTGGCAGGTTCATGCGGTCATCAAGGAACAGCCGCGCGGTTCGACCATTTGCGCCCGGCCAATCAATTCAAAGCCGTCGCCACGGCGGACACCCAAATCTTCCGTCTGTATCGCCGCGACGGAAAAAACGTTCGCCAAATCGAAAACGCGAATCAAACCCGTCTCGCCGTCGCGAACTTCTTGATTTGTTTCAGGCGAAATGATTTGGACACGTGCCCACGGCGGAAAATGGAAACTACGATTCTGGATTCTGGATTCTGGATTCTGGATTTCCAAATCATACGCCTGCGAACTCAACTCGCTCATGCCGTATTCACAAATAATGTTTTCGCGCGGAACTCCGAGCCGTTCGGTGATAAACGCGTGCAATTCGGACTTCGGCAGACTGCGCGAACGGTTTTTGTAACCGCCGGTTTCCATCACGCGCGAATTTTCCGGCAACTGGAATCGCAAATCGTTTTCCGCAAGAAAATCGAGCAGATGCACGAAGGAAAAAGCCGTCCCGAAAATCAACTTTGGATTTTGAGTTTTGGATTTTGAGCTGTCAGACAACGTTGCGAGCGTCGCTTCAAAATCCAAAGTCCACGAGCCGTCTGCCGCCAGTTTGCCGAGGAATTCAGTACGACTCGCAAAGACGCTCGCCCCACCGAATTTTTGCCGCACGGTTTCAAACATATGGACGAGCGATGAGTGCGGCACCAGATCCGGCGGTGGCGTGAGCAAAATCAGTTTTGGATTTTGAATTTTGGATTTCGGATTCTGGAAAAAGTTTTGCTCGAACCATCTCCACAACGACGCCTCATAAACCGCCAGCGATTCGGCATTATGAAAATGGCGGCTGGGCTTTTGTCCGGTCGTTCCGCTGGAATGGAAAACTGCCGTGCGCTCTTGAGCCTCCAGCGAAGTCAGTTCCAGTTCCTTGAATGCCGCCGTCGGCACGGCGGGGATCTGCGACCAATGCTCAACGATTTCCGGCGAGAGTTTTCGCGCCTGACAGATATTGCGATAGGCGAAATTATTTTTGAACTGCAGCGCGAACAATTCCAACGCAAACGCGTCAAAGTCTTCGTTTTGAAAACCAGCATTGATTGACTCGCGCAGGCGCGCGGCAAAGCTGGAAAGTTGTTGGTTCATGCGGTGTTTGTTCGTGGCTGGTTTTCCGCGACAGCCAGTGGCCATAATATCACGAAGCCTTCACGCTGCAAGCGAGATTGCCTTTGCAGCATTTGTGCGCCAGACTGGCTGTTCGATAATGATCAAACGGTTTTACATCACCACGGCCATTGATTACGTCAACGGCCAGCCGCATCTCGGCCATGCTTACGAGAAAATCGTGGCCGACGTGATCGCGCGCGCGCATCGCAGCCTCGGCCAGGAAGTTTTTTTCCTGACCGGTCTCGATGAACACGGCCAGAAAGTCCAGCAGGCCGCGCTCGCTGACAAAAAAACTCCGCAGGAATACTGCGACGCGCTCGCGGCGGACTGGCTGGCGTTCGCGAAGAAACTGGAACTGACGAACGACGATTTTGTCCGCACGACGCAACCGCGCCACAAGGAATTCGTGCAGGCGATTTTGTCGAAGCTCAATGACGCCGGGCATTTTTACAAGGCGAGTTACAAGGGATTTTATTCCGCGAGGGAAGAAACGTTCCTGACCGACAAAGACCGCCGCCCCGACGGCACGTTCGATCCGAGTTACGGCGAAGTCGTCGAGTTGCTTGAAGACAATTATTACTTCAAGCTCGGCGCGCAGCAGCAATGGCTGATTCATTACCTTGAGGCGAATCCCTCGTTTGTCCAGCCGGATTACCGTCGTAACGAAGTTCTCGGCTTTCTTAAAAACAACACGCTCGAAGATTTGTGCATCTCGCGTCCGGCGGCCCGTCTGAACTGGGGAATTCCCCTGCCCTTCGACCCGAACTTCGTCACCTACGTCTGGTTCGACGCGCTGGTGAATTATATTTCCATTCCCGCCGCGCACGGAGACAAGATGGTTCTCGCCGCAGCCAAATCGGAAATCGGAAATCGGAAATCGGAAATTGAATTGTGGCCGGCCGACATCCACGTCATCGGCAAAGATATTTTGAAATTCCACGCCGTCTATTGGCCGATCATGCTCAAGACGATGGGCCTGCCGCTGCCGAAACAAATTTTGGTTCACGGCTGGTGGCAAAAAGATGGCGCGAAGATCAGCAAGAGCACGGGCAACATCGTCGAACCGATCGCCGTCATTGACGAATGGGGTTTGGACGCATTTCGCTTTTACGTTTTGCGCGAACTCGACATCGGCCCGGACGGCAACTGGACGGACGCAGGTTTCAAATCGCGTTACCAGGCGGAACTTGCAAACGGTCTCGGAAATCTCGTGAACCGCTCGCTCTCGATGCTCAAGCGTTATCGCAACGGGATCGTCCCGACGCCGTCGAACGAACTTTCCGCCGACGCAGCGAAAGCGGCGGACGAAACGCGCGCACTGCTGAAACAAAACCAGTTGCAGGCCGCGCTGCAAAGCATCTGGGGACTCGTCACGCGCGCGAACCAATACGTTGATCAGACCGCGCCGTTCAAGCTCGCCAAAGATCCGTCGCAAGAAAAACGGCTCGACGAAGTTTTGTATAATCTCGCCGAAACGTGCCGCGTGCTCGCGGTTTTGCTCCGGCCATTTTTGCCCGGTACGTCGCTGAAAATATATGCGCAGCTTGGCTTGAACGAATCGCCGGACAAATTTTCCGAGGCGACTTGGGGAAAATTAAAATCCGGCCATGTAATCGGCGAACCCGCGCCCTTGTTTCCGCGCAAAGACGTGTAATTCGTCTGGTCTAAAAATAAAAAGCCCGCTTAAGAAGCGGGCTTTTGCCTTTGACGGTGAATGATTTCAGATCTTGCCGAAACTCTCCTCGATGACCTGTTTGAAATTGTTTTCGCCGGGCTTGACGATGCCAAATTCGCGCTTGGCATTTTCCGCCGAGTCGCTAGCGTGCGCAGCGTTGACCATGATGGTTGAACCGAATTCGCGGCGGATGCTGCCGGGCGGCGCCTTGGAAGGGTCGGTCGGGCCGAGCACGTCGCGGATTTTGTTGACCGCGCCGACGCCTTCGTAGACAAGCGCTATGCATTTCTCGGTGCCAGGCTTGTCCCAGTCGCTCTTCGGGATTTCGCCGGGCGCGTGGCCGGACATGAAGCGCACGATGTTGTCGAATTGTGAATCGCCCTGCAACGGCCCAAGAATTTCACCGAGGGCTTTCTGATCTTCGGCAGACATCTTGAAACCGAATTCCTTGTCCAGAATGTCCTTCGCTTTTGCGCTGACGCCGTCCTTGAGCTTGTTGCGCAGAAATTCGCGGACGGGGCCGTAAAATTCCATCGCCTGCGCCGTGCTCATGTGCAGGACTTTGGCGCCGACAACGTAAAGTCCCGTGCGGGAGAAGAAGTCAATGACGTTGCCGGGGCGGCCGGTGGCGAACTTGAAATTGTCCGGCTTGATGAGCACCAGCGTGCGCTCGGGCGTTTCGTTGGGTGAATAGCTGATGACGTTCTCCAAGATGCCGCCGTCGCTGTCGGAAAACCGCGCCCATAATTTCAACTTCGCCTCGGCTTCCTGAATGTTTGGCGCGGCAAGCACGGCGGGTTCAAAATAACGGACGTGGCCGTCGTTCTCGTCAATGATCAAATCGCTGTAAGTGTCCCGGATGGTTTCGCCGCCGCGACGGTCGGGACTCAAGTTGCCGACGACCGAGCGGACTTTTCGCACCGCGTCGTCGCCGCGAAAGACCGACATCATCACCCGGCGCCGACGACCCGTCTTCGGGTCGGGCGAAAGATTTTCGAGAACGTAATCCCGGAGCAATTCCTGAATTTTCCGATCCTGCGGGTCTTGCGCTGAAACAATCGTATCGGCGTATTCCTTCACCAATTGCGCGCTCGGCGCGAACATCCGCATCGCGGCCAAATCCAAGCTTGTGCGCGAAATAAGACGGCTCAAGATGCCGCCATTGCGTGATTTATAAAGTGAATACGGAGTGAGGATGACGTAGGCGAGCTGTTGCGACATAATTAAGCGGACGGCGGATTAGGGTTGGCGGCTGCCGGAACGGTGGTGGATTTGCCGAGGATTTTGAACATCACCGTGCCACAAGTCGGGCATTTGCCCTTGATGGCTTTGCGGCCATTTTTCATCGTTTCTTCGACGCCATCAGAAATTTCTTTCTTGGCCTTGCATTTGACACAATATCCTTCTGCCATAAATTTTTTACTGTCCTAGCTTCATGCCCGGAACAGCGCACACAGCTTACCGACAACCCGGCGCAGCGTCAATTAACAAAGACAATTCGCTGATAAACAACTAGTTGCACAATGCAACCGGCGCGCCGCACACCTTGGTCTTTGCAAAAGCAAAAGGCGAGGCACGCGGCCTCGCCTTTAACATTTACCACCGCAGTTTATTTGGCCGGAGCCTTGACCTTGGTTTCCAGTTCCTTGACCAGCGTCGCACCCTTGCCGATGCGCTTGCGGAGATAAGTCAGCTTGGCGCGGCGGACATCGCCTTGGCGCTCGACTTCAATCTTGTCCACGCGCGGCGAGTGATACGGGAAAATACGTTCCACACCTTCGCCGTAGCTGATGCGGCGGACGCTGAACGTCTCGTTCAAGCCCGTGCCGCGCTTGCCGATGACGACGCCCGCGAAAATCTGGATGCGTTCCTTGTCGCCTTCGACGACCTTGGTGTGGACTTTGACGGAGTCGCCCACGTTGAACTTCGCATTGTCTTTGCGAAATTGTGCCGATTCAATTTTGAGTTGTAATGCCTGATTCATAACTTTTTTAAATTTTTATTTCAACAAATCTGGTCGCTGCTCTTTCGTCTTCAACTTTGCCTGCTCGCGCCGCCATTTTTCAATCTCGGCGTGGTTGCCGTTCAGCAACACCTCGGGAACTTTCATCCCGCGAAAATCGGCCGGCCGCGTCCACTGCGGATATTCCAGCAATCCGTGACTGAACGACTCATCGCGCGAACTTTCGTCGTCGCCCAAAACTCCGGGCAGCAACCGCGCCACCGCATCAATCACCACCATCGCGGGCAATGCGCCATTCGTCAGCACATAATCACCGATGGACAACTCGTCGTCCGCCAGTGCTTCCCGAATCCGCTCGTCAAATCCTTCGTAATGGCCCGTGACGAGCAGCAAATCTTTTTCCTGCGCCAATTCCTGCGCGATTTTCTGGTCGAACTTCCGTCCGCTGGGCGAAAGCAAAATCACTTTCGTGCCCTCGCGCTTCAAACTTTCCACCGCTTCAAAAATCGGTTGCGGTTTCAGCAACATTCCCGGGCCACCGCCGAACGGATGGTCATCCACCGTTTTATGTTTGTCGTGCGTCCAGTCGCGCAACTGGTGGATTTTCAGCTCCAGCAATCCCGACTTGCGCGCCCGCATGATGATACTTTCATCCAGCGGTCCGGCGAACATCGCCGGAAACAAAGTCAGCACGTCAATTTTCATCCGTGCCTCAAATTCAATTCACCGCGCCGGTTTGTCTTCGACAATCTCCACCGAACAGCGCAAACCTTTTTTCGCACTGCCGGCCTGCAGCAAGGAACGGATCGCATTAATTGTCACGCCCTGCCGCCCGATAATCTTGCCAACATCCGCCGCGTCCAAACGCAATTCGTAAACCGTCGCGCCCGCGCGTTCCACCGGCGTGACCGTCACCGCGCCGGGGTTTTGCACGAGTCCTTTGACGACGTATTCGAGGAACTCCTGCATGCGCCAAAAAATTAAGCTGCGGCCGGAGCCGCCTTGACCGCCTTCTTGATGAAGCTGGCCACGGTATCGCTCGGCTGCGCGCCTTTGCTGATCCAATATTGGGCGCGGTCGAGCTTGAGGGTGAAATTTTCACCCTGCTTGAGCGGTTGATAAGTGCCGATTTCCTCGATGCACTTGCCATCGCGCGGGCTGCGGCCGTCGGCCACAACAATACGGAACACCGGCGTGTTTTTCGTGCCGATGCGTTTCATGCGGATTTTTACAGACATAAATTTATTAAAAGGACGCGGAGATTATCAGTTGGAACGGCTTTTGCAAGTCCGATTTTCGGAGAAAATTGGTTGTCCGCCGCGTCAGCATTTAGATTGGAAGAATCTGGAAAAGTTTTATCGCGCGAAGAACGTGAAGGCGGCGAAGTCGCGGAGCGACGCGCTGGAAATTCATTCAAGGAAATACATGATGAAATCAGTTCTCTGGGTTGCCGGACGGGGAAATGAATTTTTGCGAACGAATACTCTTATCTCCAAGTGACGATGCGGGCTTAACCACAAGCATCCAAACCATACCAGTTATCGCGGCGAGCACAGCCCATTCCAGAATCAAGCGGCCAAAATCAATTTGAACTCCATTCCCTGTCGAGCCGTCAGGATTTGCTGGCGGAGTGAAAAGCAATGAGTAGCCAGCCGGTTTGCGACTGTGGACGCCTTGGGACGGTGGCTCATAAGAAAAAGCATCTTTTTTGCCACCATTAACGCTGTCCTTGTCAGTTGTGAATTGCCACGGTGGAAATACGCCGGTAAGAATAAAAGCGGCGAGCGCAGCAATGATGAGTTTACTTTTCACCGTTTGTTTCCGGTTGATGCGAACAGTTTTCTCTTTTGCATGAAAAAGGCTTTCGGAATAGGAAGATTGCGCTGGCTTGACTGTTGGCGGCGCATTTTCCAAGGCTGGTTCAAAATCTTTTTTCGACGGCTTTGGTTTTATTTCAGAACCCTGCCAGAGTGAGCATAACAGCACTTTGAATTCGTCCCAAGATAACAGCGGAATTGGAGTGGAACTTTCGCCGCGCCGTTTTTTCATAAATTGTAACTATGTTTTAAGCCTCAAAAAGTTTTGTGTCGAGGGTTTTCATTGTCAATTCGTGTTAATCATTGTCAAAACTTTTTCGCATCGTTCGCGTTTTTCGCGGTTCATTCCGCGCTTGAAACTATCCACCTTCAACCTGAAACTAAATCCGTGAGCCGGCCTTACGAAGAAATCCTCGACGACGCGACGCTGCCGCGTTCCGCGCCCGGCACGGCGATTTCTGCTTGCCGAAGCCGGATTTGCAGCGACAATTAACATTATGACGACGACAGTTGATGCGATTTATGAGCAGGGCAAACTGCTTTTGCCCAGGCCGCTGTCGCTGCCCGAAAAATCCCACGTCCGCGTGACCATCGAATCTGACCCGGAACGCGAAGCGTGGCTGAAACTTTCCGAAGAAAATTTAACGAAGACGTGGAACAACCCGGACGACGACGTTTTTAATGAACTGCTCGCGAAATGATGTCGTTCTTCTGCCGATTCCCTTCACGGATTTAACCAGCCGCAAAGTCCGACCGGCCATCGTCATCGGCCAAAGCGGCGCGGATTTGTTTGTCGTTCCCATTTCATCGGTTCTCGCCAACACGGATTTTCAATTGCAGGAATGGCGGGCGGTGGGACTGAATGTGCCCTCCGGCGTCAAGGCGCAGCTTGCCACCGTTGAAACAGGGCTGGTCGTGAAAATAGTTGAAAAACTCGCCGCCGATTTGCAAATGTTGAATCAACGGCTGAAGCTGTGGTTGAAATTGTAAAGGAAGCGCAAGCATGAGCCGGCCTTACGAAGAAATCCTCGACGGCGCGACGCTGCCGCGTTCCGCGCCCGGCGACCGCCACGAACAAATCTGCCAGCGATTGCACCGCGAACTCACCGTCAGCGTCAACGGCCTCGCCAGCACGCAACTGCTCGCGCCGCGCACGCCAGTTCAGGTTTCGCGCACCTCGCGGCTTTGCCCCGACCTCGCACTCGTGACCGCCGCCAGCGGTAAACTGTTTCTCGCCATCGAAATCATCAACCGCGACGATCATCACGCCGACACGGTGGTGAAAAAGGAGTTTTACGAAAAAATCCGCGTGCCGCGCCTGTGGATGGTGGACCCGCGCTACGACAACGTGGAAATCTATTACAGCTTTGAATTCGGCCTGAAGCTACACGGCATTCTGGCCGGACGCGAAACGCTGGCGGAAAAATTGATCCCGCAATTTCAGATCACCGTGGCGGAACTGTTTGCCGCTTGAAAAATTATTTGCATTAACCGGCTTCCCGAGGCAGTGTCTCATTCAAGCGACCAAACCGCCAAAAATTAAAAACCGGTCTATGAAACAATTAAAATTCACCCTCACGCTGCTCGCCGGACTCGCGTTCGCGGGCGCGCCCGCGTTCGCCGACGACGCCACGACCACCACCATCATCGGCAACATGGTTTGCGGCAAATGCACGCTGCACGAAACCGCCAGTTGCCAGAACGTCATCCAAGTCACGACCGACGGCAAGACCGTCAATTATTACGTGACCAAAAATGAGATCAGTGACGCCTTGCACGAAGACGTTTGCGGCGGCGACTCCGAAAAAGTCACCGCCACCGGCACGGTCACGGAAAAAGATGGCAAAGAAATCCTGACCGCCACCAAGCTGGAAAAGGCCAAGTAAAAATTCCGGGTAAAAATTATTTCCACCCAACCGCCGTCGGAATTTATTTCTGGCGGCGGTTGAACTTTACGCAGTCCGTGTATTTTACGCCGCTGCCGCCGAAGATGTCCAGCGCGGAGCCGATGGTCAGATTGACTTTCCCCTGCCCTAGTTTTGTTACGGCTTCCAAATCCGCCAACGAATTCGCGCCGCCCGCGTAAGTCATCGGAATTGGCGACCACGCGCCAAGCCTCGCGACGAGTTCGCGGTCAATGCCTTTGCACAAACCTTCCACGTCCACGGCGTGAATTAAAAATCCGCCGCAGTAAGTGGAAAACTTTTTCAACGTCTCCGCGTTCACGACGAGTTCCGTGAATTTCTGCCAGCGGTCGGTGACGACAAAATAATTTTCACCACGCTGGCGACAGCTCAAATCGAGAACGAGTTTTTCTTTGCCAATCGTTTTGACGAGTTCATCGAGCCGCGTCCAGTCCACCTGCCCTTCGCGAAAAACCCAACTCGTGACGATGACGTGCGACGCGCCGGCGTCGAGCCAGTCGCGCGCATTTTTGGAATTTATGCCGCCGCCGATCTGCAGTCCGCCGGGAAACGCTTTCAACGCCGACCGCGCTTCTGTTTCATTGCCCGCGCCGAGCATGATGACATGACCGCCGAAAAGCTGGTCGCGCTGGTAAAGTTCCGCATACCACGCGGCTGATTTTTCGGAGACAAAATTCGTGCGCAAGCCCGCGTCGCCGAGCGTGCCGCCGACGATTTGCTTCACTTTGCCTTCGTGCAGGTCAATGCAGGGACGAAACATGCGTCAGGCTAGATTCCCCGGACAAAAAATCACACTAAAAAATTTGACGACGACGACATTGACGGGAATCTTATGCGCCGTCCCGATTGTGATTAAGTTGTTTCGCACAAATCGCCAGTGGCTGCTGTCCTTCATTTTGTTGGGCAGTTGTTTTTTGTCTGCTGAAGCTAGGCCCGTCGTCTCCGAGAAATTTTATGGTCTCACCAACCGCCCGGCCATCGGCGCGTTTCTGAATGGCGTGATGCCCGAAGTCGCGCCGAGCATTTCCGGCAACTGGTCGGCGGTCAATGCGTTCACGAACTTGCTTTTCACCAATTCCGTCGGCATCACTTTTGTCCCGGATTCAACTTCCGGTTCAAATCAACTTTGCGTCTGGGAACGCGAAGGCCGCATCTGGTCGTTTGAAACCAATCCCGGCACGACCGAAAAAAAACTCGTCCTCGACATCCACAATCAATGCCAGGGCTGGGACGATTCCGGTCTGCTCGGCATCGCGTTTCATCCCGGCTTCGCGACGAATCATTTCATGTTTGTCTATTATACTTGGGTCAAGCCCGGCACTGTCGCTGGCGATGCTTACACGCGCCCGGTTCCGAATTTGCCCGACACTTATCACGACCGGCTCGAACGCTACACGCTCGACGCGAACGGAATCGCGATTCCCGACTCGGTGAAAATTTTCGTGGACCTCACCAACCAAACCGTCTGGCATCACGGCGGCGGAATGTTTTTTCATCCCAAAAACGGATTTCTTTACTGGACGGACGGCGACAATTCCGTCGGCGACAACGACCAGATCATCAGCAAAAGTTTATACTCCGGCGTTTTTCGGATTGACGTGGATTGTCGCGGCGGAAACATCAGCCACGCGCCGCCGCGCCAGCCGACGAATGGTTTCACGGCGAATTATTTTATCCCGAACGACAATCCGTTCGTCGGCCAGCCGAACGTGCTCGAAGAATTTTTCTGCCTCGGCCTGCGCAGTCCGCATCGCATGACTTACGACGCGCCGAGCGGGAAAATTTTCATCGGCGACGTCGGCGAAAGTTCGCGCGAAGAAATTGACGTGATTCAACCCGGCGAATCCGGCCTGAATTTCCAATGGAATTATCGCGAGGGCAACCTCGGCAAAATGCCGGCGAAATACATCGGCATCAGCCGCGGGCCGCTGCTGGATTATCCGCACACCGACGGCCGCGCCGTCATCGGCGGCTACGTTTATCGCGGCCAGAAATTCGCGCGCGATCTCGGCGGCAAATATATTTTCGGCGACAACGTTTTTCGCACCGTCTGGGCGCTGGACGAAACGGCGACGCCGGTGAAAAAGACGTTGCTCTGCGTCATGCCTAAAGGCACCGGACCAAATTCCGGCACGGATTACACCGGCCTGTCGTCGTTCGGCACGGACGCGGACGGCGAAATTTATTTCTGCCAGATGAGCAGCATCGGCGGGCGCATTTACACGCTGCAACGCGGCGGGCCGCCGCCGCCGACCAAAATCATGCCGAAGTTGATTTCGCAAACCGGCGTGTTCGCCGACCTCACGAATCTGTCGCCCGCGAATTTTCTGATTCCGTATGCGCCCAACTCGCCGTTCTGGTCGGACGGCGCGTTGAAGACGCGCTGGTTCACGATTCCCACAAACACGGTCATCGGTTTTTCCGCGAACGGCGAATGGACGTTTCCCGCCGGCTCGGTCTTTGTGAAAAATTTTGATTTGCCGGTGGACGACACGAATCCAAAAATTCTCCGCCGGCTCGAAACGCGCATCCTCGTCCGCGACACGAACGGCTACGTTTACGGCGCGAGCTACAAATGGCGCGCGGACAATTCCGACGCAGACTTGGTCACGACCGGCATCACCGAGCCGATTGAAATCATGACCGCCACCGGCACGCGCACGCAAAACTGGTTTTATCCCGGACGGCAAGATTGTTTGACCTGTCACACGCCCGCGAGCGGCGGCGTGCTTGGCCTCAACACGCGCCAGCTCAACGGCAGTTTCAAATACGCCAATGGCGTCACCGGCAACCAACTGCATACGCTCGGTCATCTCGGAATTTTCGATGCCGCGTTCGACGACCGGAAAATTTTCTTTTACCCGCACCTCGTCAACATCACGAACACGGCCGACGCGCCGTCCGTCCGCGTCCGTTCCTATCTCGACGCCAATTGCTCCATGTGCCACCAACCCGGCGGCGCGGGCGCGTTTTTTGACGCGCGCTTTTCCACGCCGCTGGTGAAACAAAATCTCATCAATGGCCCGGTTGCAAATCAACTCGGCATCGCCGGCGCGAAAGTGATTGTCCCCGGCGACACAAATAAATCCATTTTGCTCCATCGTATCAGCATCACCGGCGAAGGCCAGATGCCGCCGATCGCCCGAAATCTGGTGGACGACAAGGCCGTCGCCATCATCGCGCAATGGATCAGTTCGCTCCGCACGACCACGGCCAAGCTGCCGAAAAATTGGACCGATGCGGACATCGGCAACGTCGGCGCGTCCGGCGAAGCCAGTTATTTGAACGGACTGTTCAACGTCATCGGCTCCGGCAACGACATCTGGGACGTGGCCGATTCGCTTAATTTCGCCAGCCGCTCGTTGACCGGCGACGGCCAGATCGTCGCGCACATAAGATTCCTGCAATACACCGACCCGTGGGCGAAGGCCGGCGTGATGTTCCGGGAAACGAATTCGTCCGGCGCCAAATACGCGATGATGGCCATCACCGCCCACAACAGCTCGGTTTATCAATGGCGTCCCGTGGCCAATCAAGGCAGCCACAATACCGACGGCGCGTCCGCGATCATCGCCAGTTGGGTGCGGTTGACACGCGCTGGCGATACTTTCACCGGCGAAATTTCCGTGGATGGAAAAATCTGGCAGCAAGTGGATCGCATCACCGTTCCGATGAACAAAACCGTTTCTGTCGGCCTCGCGTTGAGCGCCCACAATAATTCCGAATTGAATTCGTCGCTGTTTGATAACGTCACGATTAAACCGTGATTCTTCGCGCCTCGACAACCGGCGGAAATTTCCTAAATTGTTTGCGATGTCGTTCAAACCTTTGGTCATTGCCGGACGCGAGTTTCGTTCGCGACTGATTCTCGGCACGGGAAAATTTTCGTCGCCGGAAGCCATGCGCGATGCGCTCGCCGCCAGCGGCGCGGAAATGGTCACCGTCGCCCTGCGTCGCGCGGATTTATCCTGCAAAAAAGATCCGTTCGCGAACATCCTCGAATTCATTGACCCGAAAAAATATCTGCTCCTGCCCAACACCAGCGGCGCGATGAACGCCGAAGAGGCTGTCCGCCTCGCGCGCCTCGCCGTCGCCGCCGGTTTGCCAAAATGGGTGAAACTCGAAATCCATCCCGACGCGCGTTATCTGCTGCCCGACCCGATTGAAACGTTTCGCGCGGCGGAAATTTTGGTCAAGGAAGGTTTCACCGTTTTGCCGTATATCAACGCCGATCCGGTGTTGGCGAAACGTTTGCAAGAAGTCGGCTGCGCGACGGTGATGCCGCTCGGTTCGCCCATCGGCTCGAATCGTGGCATCCAGACGCGCGACCAGATCAAAATAATTATTGAGCAGGCGACCGTCCCCGTGGTCGTGGACGCAGGCATCGGCGCGCCGAGCCACGCGGCGGAGGCGATGGAACTTGGCGCGGACGCCGTGCTGGTGAACACCGCCATCGCCGTGGCGAATGATCCGAACCGCATGGGCATCGCGTTCAAGCTGGCAGTCGAAGCCGGACGCGCGGCATTTGAAATCGGCCTCGGCGCGCCAAGCGAAACGGCGAGCGCGACAAGTCCGTTGACGGCGTTTTTGAATTGAGTGGAAATGAACACTGACATGCAAAATTGGCCGTTCGATGACCCGACAAACTTGGCGGTTTTTTCGATACGCCAAATTGTTTTCAGCAGACAGCCTATTTTACACGTCACTCATGACAGTGACGACGGGAGTTGGCAGTTTTTAGGGGCAGATACACCTTCTGAAAGTGATGCAGTGATTGTCGGCCTTGAAGAAATCGTTAAACTTGATCCAAGCATCAAGGATTTGTCAGACCTGCAAGTTGGCTGGGAAGCATGGCGTAGTAATAAGGGTGAAAAATGGAAAAGAATTCAAAAGCCGAATTAAATTTTATGAATGGCAAAACTTTATCCGCTTCCCGCGCCCGGCAGATTTTGGCCGCCGCGCAAAAAACTAAGATCCTCGTCGTCGGCGACGTGATGCTCGACCAGTTTATCTGGGGCGGCGTGTCGCGCATTTCGCCGGAAGCGCCGGTGCCGGTGGTGGATTTCAACCGCGAGAGCTTCATGCCCGGCGGCGCGGCGAACGTCGCACGCAACCTGGTTTCGTTGCAAACGCCAGCGGAACTTTTTGGTGCGATTGGCAACGACGATGCGGCGAAAAAGCTGCTGAAACTTCTGGGCGAACAAAACATCGGCTGCGCCGGTCTCGTAAAAAATTCCGCGCGGCACACGAGCATCAAGACACGCATCGTCGCACACCAGCAGCAGGTCGTGCGCATTGACCGCGAAACACGCGGCGCGCTGGATGACAAGACGACGGCAAAATTACTCGCTGAATTCAAAACGCAAATCGCCAAAGCCGACGCGGTCATCGTCGGCGATTACGGCAAAGGCGTCGTGACGCAGCCATTGCTGAACGAAATCAAATCGCTGTGCCGCGAGCGGGGCGTGTGGTTGAGCCTCGATCCGAAGCCGGTGCATGATTTGAATCTGAGCAACCTGTCGCTCATCACGCCGAACCGCAAGGAGGCGTTTGAGCTGGCGAAGCTGCCGGATGAAACCAAAAATGAAGATCCGTTCGCGGATAAAAATCTGATGCTCGTCGCCGAGCGGCTGCTGAACGAACTGCGGCCGGCGTTGCTGCTCATCACGCTGGGCGAACTCGGCATGTTGCTGTGTCAGCGTGGGCAGAAGCCGTTTCACATCCCGACGGTCGCGCAGGAAGTCTTCGACGTTTCCGGCGCAGGCGACACGGTCATCGCCACGTTTACTTTGGCCATCGCCGCCGGAGCTTCGCCGGTTGAAGCAGCGATTCTCTCCAACCATGCGGCAGGCATCGTTGTCGGCAAAGTCGGCACGGCGATAACCACTCCGGAAGAGTTACTTAAAAGTTTCAACCACGGATAAACACAGA
>PLHK01000014.1:35963-42595 GCA_003139955.1 Limisphaerales bacterium | reverse complement strand
TTATCGACTCGTTTATCCGTAAGCGACTGGTTAAATTAATTTGGAAATATTTTCTCGCTTGATGTGTCGGGCCGGATTACTAGGGGGCTGCGCGACATTGACGTGAAGACTCTGCGTCAGGTGGGACGGTTTATCCGGGGTGATGTCAAATTGCCGGAACCGACTGAACAGCAGTTCAAACTTTCGCCGATTCGTAAAATTTAAAACGTGCGCCGGAAATGATGCTTTAAAAATTGACTTCCCGCACCATCGGCTGTTGATTGCGGAGCAATTCCAGTTCGGCTTTCTGTCCGGCGGAATTAACGATTACCTTCAGAAAATCATCCACGCCTTTTACCTCGCGGCCATTCAGTCGCGTGATGAAGTCGCCCGTGCGCAATCCGTCCGCGAACGCAGCGGTATTGACCGGGACATTCACGAGCAAGATTCCCTGCGAACCAGCACGCACGCCCACGACGGAATACTCCTCGCCAATCAATTCGCGAATTGTCGCGCCGAGCCAGACCGTTTGGGTGGCCGAGGTGGTACCGGCGTGGATCGTGATGAAGGTGGGGATGACCGGAGTGCTTGCCAGAGCTTTCAGGCGGGGCGATAGCACGCCGAACTGATCCATCGGAAAATTTACAAAACCCAGTGACAGCACAGGCGAACTGGGTTGGACACGAAAATCACCGGCGGCGGCGTTGACAAACAGCGGATCGCCCGCGAGCGAATGCGCATCGCATCCTTCCGCGGCATATTTCAGCCGGTCGGCCTCCAAACCCGTGAAGAGGTTGTAATCAATCTCCGCGCCCCATTTGGGGATGGTCATGTAGATCGGACGATACTCCGTCATCACGATGTTACGGGCAAACACATCGCCGCTATTCTCAAACCAGACGTGCAAGTGCAGGCTGTTGTTCACGATGATATTGTTTGTGGCCGTGCGCTGAAAGCCTTCGCGAAATTTCAACCCGCCGTTCAGCAGCAGGTTGTTGTAGATCAGGTAATGGCTGGAGCCATCGTCCAAGTCAATGTCCCAGCCGTGGTCGCAGCGCCAGCGGTTGTTCCGCAGGATATTTGGTTGAACCACATCGAGCAGGGCGAGTTTGGGCAGTTCCCCGGCCGGCACGCCGCGCAGGTTCCAGTAGCGGTCGCGGCCCCAGGAATTGAAACTCCCGTGGTCGCCCGTTTCCTTCACCGTGTCAAAGACATCGCAGAACTCGATGACGTGTCCGCCCCAGCAGCCGTCGCCGATGTTGATGCCTGCGCGGGGCACGTCGTAAATGGAGCAATGGCGGACGGTGATGCGCTCCGCCATGTCGATCTCCATCGGCGCGGTTTGTTTCTCGAATCTTCCCGTCCGGGTGATAAGGCAATCGTCCACGATGCAATCCGCCGGATAGTTATTATTCTTGGGGCCGGGCGTGCGGTCAATGTCTGCGAAATTGTTCGCCTGATCATAATTGAAGAGCGCACTGCGCACCGCCTTGGGATCGCCGACAAACGCAATGCCGTTCGCGCCGCCCTCGCGGATGAGGCAGTCACGGATGGTCAGGCGGCGATTATAATTGTTGACGAAAATGCTGTTGCCGCCCAGTTGATCGAAGTCGCAGTCCGAGATGGTGCAGTCCTTCGCACCATTGAACAGCAACGCGCCGCCGCGATAAATGGTCCAATCCGTGCGCAGCAGCGGCTCGCGGTTTTCCATGAAAGTTCGCGCTGCGTGCCGGAAGGTGATTCCGCGCAGGGTGACGAATCTCACCGGCTGTGCTTCGGTGCCGGCGAATTCCACCAGATTGCGCAGGCCCACAACTTCGATGGTTGCCGTTTTCAAATCGAGTCCCGCCGGCGGGATGAACAGCAGCGTGTTGGCTTTCGCGTCATGAAACCATTCGCCGGGGGCATCAAGCTCTTCGCGGATGTTTTCGACGAAACGAAACTGCTGGTGCATCCCGCTGGATCGGTTGTTTTGCCAGCCACCTTCATACTTGAGCGACCCATCGGCGTTTTTCCCCAAAATGCGCCAGTGCATATCACCCCAAAGCGACTCGTGCATCGCATGGATATAGCCGCCCGTGGGATCGCTCCAGCGCGCGACGCGTTCAGGCGAGATGGCGTCCGCTGCCGTGCCATTATAAATCGGCGCATTGGGATCGTAATTCGGATAACGCGCCATCGGCTGGCGCGCGCCGTTCACAAATAACTGATCCATCACCAGCCCTGGGGTCGTTTGGGCTTGAAAAATTCCGTCGCGCAGCGGTTTCCAGTCCAGCTTGAGTTTCTGCCCGCCGCTGATCACGGGCGTTTCACCCGGAGCCGCCGCATAAACCACGGGGTATTTCTCCGTGCCGGAATCCGCCGCCGTAAACCGAATCGGTTCCAGCAAATAATAAACACCCGCATGCAACCACACCGTCACCGGTTCGTGCCCAGCAAACGGTCGGGCCATTTGTTGCGCGGCGGTGACTGACGCCAGCGGCCGAGCGGCAGTTCCAGGATTGCTATCGTCGCCGGTCGGCGAAACGTGGATTTCTGCGGCGAAGGCCTTCGTTGTCAGCGAGGCGAATAAAAGCCAGATTGAAAATATGTCCCTAAATTTGGCCGGGCTTGAGCGGCAATGGCAAGTCGTTGTTTGGTGCATGCGCGAAGTTAATGAATATAGAAACAACTGCAACAGTTTTACGCGCCTGCGCCAGCCTCAAAAAATTACAGTCCGCTTTTCCCCGGCCAGTGATGGTTTTGTCCGCTTAATTTTTACCAGTTTTCGGGGAAAAATTTAAAACTGTAATTGCTCAAAAATACGATAAAATATAGGCGAAATCATGGTGCTGATGTTTCTTTTCCGTTTGTCATGGCCACGGCATCTTGGACGCAGCGGAAACCAAGATGGTTGCTGCCGGTATCCACCTCGCCCTTGCCGCGTGAGCCCATCAGGTAGCGCGTGCAATACTCGTCCGTGCAGAGAAACGAGCCACCGCGCTGGACCCGCTGGGGTTGGTCCTCGCCCGGATTATAAGACCTGTCCGGGCCGGGCGGATTACGCGCCACGGTGATGCCCGCGAGTTTGAGCCGCGCGTAATAGTCCGGGCGATACCAGTCGCTGCACCATTGCCAGACATTGCCAGCCATGTCGTAAAGCCCGTAGCCGTTGGGCGGATACTGCCCGACCGGCGCGATACCCGCGAAGCCGTCCGCGCCCGTGTCATCATACGGAAACCGGCCGGTATAGACGTTCGCCATCCATTTGCCGTTCGGTCGGAACTCGTCACCCCACGCGTAAGTTTTGCCGGCCAGCCCGCCGCGCGCAGCGAACTCCCATTCCGCCTCCGTGGGCAGTCGTTTGCCCGCCCACTTCGCGTAGGCCGCCGCGTCGGCATAGCACACCTGCACTACGGGATAGTTTTCCTTGCCCTTGAGGTCGCTGCCCGGCCCGGTGGGATGCCGCCAGTTCGCGCCCGGCACATAGCGCCACCATTGGAAGTAATCATCTAGTGGCACGGCGTTGGTTGTGGGGGTGAAGACGGTGGAACCGGCCACGAGATTTTCCGGCGGCGCGGTGGGGAACTGCGCTGGCGTCGGCGTGATTTCCGCGACCGTCACATAGCCCGTGGCCTTGACGAATTTTTCGAACTTCGCGTTCGTCACGTCGTTCGTGTCAATCCAAAAACCGTCCACATACACGCGGTGGATCGGCTCCGCGTCATGCACGGCGTTCATCGTGGCCAGAGTGCAGACGCCTTCGGACGGGGCGGTGCAGCCCATGGAAAATTCGCCGCCGGGAATCCACACCATGCCCGCAGGCGCGTTTGTGGGCGCAGGCGCGGGGTTGGAAATAGTCGGGTCAAACGGTGAAGTTTTAGTGACGAAGACATTCGTATCATCTGCCGCGAGCGCGGAGAAAATTCCGCCCGCGCCTAAAACGAGAACGCCAAGCAGTGAGAAAAGAGGCTGGCTTGGTTTCATTGAAAATTTATTTGCCGGCGGACGTTGCCCTTACTTGCTGATTTGGTTTCGCCTAAATTGTCGCGCCGATGACCGTCGTGCCAAAGACGTTTCAAAACACAATGCCGAGCTTGACCCAGATGTAATCGCCTTGAAGGCGATTCTGCACGTCCACTTCTTGCAACCATTTCACTTCGCCGGCGAAATCAACTTTTCCAATTTTGTGCACATAAGAGACGACCGGACCGACGCCGTAGGTGTGGCCCTCAAAGCTGCCCAAGGTCGCGCCGCTGCCGCTGTCCGCAGTGATCTGCTCATACACAAATCCTTCCACGCCCAGACCGGCAATGCCGTCAAACAGGGGCAGATGCTGCGCCACCGTGCCGTCGAGATGGAACGAAGTGCCGCTTCGATATTGCGTGGCGTCGTTTTCCGTATTGATGTCAAAGCCGCTGAAGATGGTGAACTCGGTTCCAATCTTGGTGCTCAACCAACTGTAGGAAATGGCGGGTTCAAACGTCCAGTAATTCCGGCCGGCATTGGCGAGCTGGCCTTTTTCGTAACTGCCGCTCGGCGCATAAACACCCAAGCGGACGTCATACTTCATGTCCATTGAGTTGGTCCAGCCGAGTATGAACGGCAAGAGTTGAATATCACCGAGACCGTCGGTGTAATCACTCTTCTTGGGCGTGAGCGGCCCGACTTTTACGTTGGCATTAACATTAAGCCAGACGTAGGGAATGACCGTACCCGCTGCGTAGTTCCCGCCGAGTAACGTCCAAGGCGTTTCATAGAGCGCGAAGATCGAGTCGGCATACAAGGTGGCATGGGCATTCAGAGTCGTGTTGCCCGCGAAATCAATCGGCGGGGTGGCTTCGCCATGATAATAAGTGAAGGCGTCGGCAAAAACGAATCCAGGCTTGCCGGGCAAGGTATCAATAAAATCCGCCGTGGCCCCCGGCGCATAATGGCCGCTGCCACCTTCCTCGGCGGACACGAGTGAAGTCAGCAGCGTGAAAGCCGCGATGCTGGTCAAAAGTTTTTTAAGTTTCATATATTGGCTCGCCAATTCACTTCACTTGTCATTGACCCACTTGGACACTGACCGGCTGGGTGAGGGTGAATTCCAGCAACGTGCCCGCCGGAACAGTGACGGTCTCACCTTTTTTCACGAGACTGGCCGTGGCGCCAATCGCCGCGCCTTTGCCCGCGTCGCCCGCAATCCCGCCAACAGCTGCTCCGAAGGCGGCACCTTTGGCGGCCTTTGCGATGGAAGCCTGACCTGCCTCTTGAAAACCACTGGTCACGATGGGCACAGGGCTGCCATCGATGACCATTTGGGACAGCCGAATGTCGAGTGTGGATCTGCCGAGCGCACGTCGCGCCTGCGTGGAACTTTTCACTTTGCCGTAAATCGTCGTGCCCGCCGGGACGGCCATCACGCCATTCACTCCTAGATCATATTCTAGTTTGGTGGAGAAATTGGCACCCGCCGCGTTCCTTGATGAAATGGTATCCATCATCCGCACCAATAGCGTCGTGCCGTAGGGCAGCGTCACCGTGGCAGGCACGGCGGCGACTGGCGTGGATGTCGGTGGAATGGGTGTTGGCGTGACAATTGTTCCGGCCGGCGTGGTGAACGTGAGCGTCATGATCTGGGAGGATTCAAAAACCTGCATGCCCGCGCCCACATCAAAACGCACGGTGCCCGCCGTGCCGCCGCCGTATTTTCCGTTGAGAATGGAACCGTTCTTGAGTTCAAGAATGTCCGCGTTGGCCGGCACGTTGATACTTAGGCAGAAAATTACCGCGATTAGAAGTAACGAGGATTTCATAAAAGATTGGGTTTCTATTTTGGTCCAGATTATCTCTACGTTCGACTCTTTGAAATCAATGGCTGGCGGTGTTATTTTCATCTTCGCCGACGCCTTCGTCTGTAATCGAATGTCCGTCACCCTCGACGATGACCGGGCCTTTGCCGTCTTCGGAAGCCATGCGAGGTTTGCCGTGGGCTAGGCCAACGCTGGCGACATACATCAGTGCGAGCGGCTTGGCGGCTTCCTTGCCCAGCGCGTTGAGACGATCTTGCATCGCGGCCACCTTGTCGGGATGCGCGGCGGCTACGTTGTTTGTCTCGTAGGGATCATCAGCGAGATTATAGAGGTCAACGCTCGTCGGAATCAGCGTGCGCCAGATGAGCTTCCAATCACCCTCGCGCACGGCGGCACGAAAAGGTTCGACGTTATAGACGAGTTCCGTGCGTGGCGACGGCGCGT
This sequence comes from Limisphaerales bacterium, assembly GCA_003139955.1. Taxonomy (GTDB): domain Bacteria; phylum Verrucomicrobiota; class Verrucomicrobiia; order Limisphaerales; family UBA11358; genus UBA11358. The sequence goes on along the minus strand of PLHK01000014.1, from coordinate 36,395 downwards.
TGGAGCTGATGGTTGACCAAACATCAAGTCCATCGCCCGGAGGCAAGGCTATCAATGCGGGGACGCGGGCAGAAGCAGAAACTGAGTGCGCTTGAAGGTTCAACCCGGCGATTCAGGGAGGCTGCAATTTTTTGGCCATATGGTTGAGAGTGACCATTATAGAGTTTCGTGTTCGCACGGAGCGTTCATTGAGGAAGTGGAACGTTATTGGCTGGCTTATAACTTTTAGTGCAGGTTGACGTGGATTTTTGTGATGGTTGTTGGATTGACCGACCACTCCTGGAGCGCCTCACCAGCTTGCGCGAACGGCACGACGCGCGTGACGGTTTGCGTCACAGGATAAAGTCCCGATTCGAGAACCTGGATCACATTCGCAAAATCTTCCGGCAACGCGTTCCGCGAGCCGAGAATGTCGAGTTCCTTCATCACGAA
>PLHK01000014.1:0-35922 GCA_003139955.1 Limisphaerales bacterium | reverse complement strand
CCAGTTTTTGGTCGTCGAGATCAATGGCGATGACGCGCGCCTTTTTTCGCAAAGCCGCGCCGGCAATCGCGCCGAGGCCGATCATGCCCGCGCCAAACACCGCCACGGTGTCGGCGGCGGTCACGCGCCCGCGTTCGACTGCGTGAAAACCCACGGATAACGGTTCGACCAGCGCATAATCCGGCGCAGCCAGTTTTGACGAGTGCAGAATTTTTTGCCAGGGCACAGTCACAAATTCCGTGAGCGCACCGTCGCGCTGGACGCCAAGCGTCTGGTTGAACTGACAAGCGTTCGGACGCTTCGCGCGGCACGACGGACATTTGCCGCACGTCGTGTAAGGCACGGCGGTCACGAGCAATCCCGGCTTCAAATGCGTCGGCACACCGGCGCTGACTTCGGCGATGGTTGCGGCGATTTCGTGGCCGGGAATCCGCGGATAAGTCACGAGCGGATTGAGTCCACGAAACGTTGTTAGATCCGAACCGCACAGACCAATGCGCTCAATTTTGAGCAACACCTCGCCAGCTTTCACTTCGGGCATTTGCGCTTTGCCGAAACTGAACGCTTCCGGTTTATCAATCAAAAAAGTTTTCACGCAAAAATAATTTCAGAAACCGATGCTCGCGCCGCCGTCAATCGGCAGCACGACGCCCGTTACAAATTTCGCCGCCGGCGAGCAGAGATAAACCGCCGCCCAGCCGATGTCGTGCGGCTCGCCCATGCGGCCCATCGGCGTGCGGCTGATGATTTTCGTGCGGCGCGCGGTATCGCCGGCGAGCGCCTTTTCGAGCATCTTCGATTGAATCCAACCCGGCGCGATCGCGTTCACGCGCACGCCCTGGCTCGACCATTCGGCGGCGAGTGCGCGCACGACGCCGAGGTACGCGGACTTCGCGGCGGAATATGCGACCACTTGCGTCATACCGATAAACGAAGTCATCGAGGCGGTGAAAAGAATACTGCCGCGCCCGCGTTGCAACATTCCTTTGGCCGCCTCGCGGCTCAACGAAAATGCGGCGAACAAATGGGTTTGTATCACGGATTGAAATTCCACATCGGTCGTGACCGCCGCCGGTTTTTTCAAATGCACGCCGGCATTGTTCACCAAAATGGTCAGCGGGCCGTTTTTATTTTCCGCTTCGGAAATCAACGTCGCGACACGCGCCGGGTCGGTAATGTCCGCCACGATATACGCGGAATTTGGCCCAAGCTCCTTGCACGCGGCTTGCAGCGGTTCAGGCCGACGGCCGACAATCATGACGCGCGCACCGGCGGCTACGAAACATTGCGCCATCGCCAATCCAAGTCCCGTACCGCCGCCGGTGATCAAGGCGTGTTCGTCGGCAAGGCAAAATATTTTTCCAAAGTCAGATGCTACTTTGCTCATGTTTCGTAAATTACAAAATCCCGTATTTTTTGAACGCGGCGGTGCTGGACATGCCGGCTTCGATTTCCTTCCGCACGAGTTTTTCGCCGCGTGCCTTTTCGAGCGCCTTCACGATGACTTCCTTTTCGTATTTGCGCGGGACGATGACCACGCCGTCGAGATCGCCAAAAACCAGATCGCCCGGCTCAATCCACACTTCGCCGACTTCGAGGGCGCAGCGGAAATCCACGACCTTCGTCCGCACGCTCGAATCCTGCGCATAACGCCCGCGACTGAACACCGGCCAGTTCTGCGACAACATCTGCGGCGTGTCGCGATGAAATCCATTGATGACCGCACCGGCCGCGCCGCGCGTGCGCGCCGTGGCCGTGAGAATTTCGCCCCAGTACGCGCAGCGCATGTCGCCGCCGGAAGCAACATAAATTTCGCCAGGCTGCAATTGATCCAGCGCTTCGGTCAGCAGACCGAACGGTTTTTTCTGCGGGCCATGCACGTCAATCATAACCACCGGCATGGCGCGGCCGGCGACTTTCATCGTATCGAGCGCGGGCTGCACCGGCTGAGGCAGAAATTGGTGGCAGCAGCCAAGTCCGTCAAGTATGTCTCCAACCACGGGCGTGTAGAGAACTTCCTTTATCAGCCGAAACAGCTCAGCGTCATTTTTCCATTCGGTGTGAAAGTCGGGCATAAATGAATTCAGAAAAACGGTTTCAGATTTTTTCGTTCTCAACGGAGTTGGTGAGCGTGCCGATTTTTTCGATCTCGATGTTCACCCGGTCGCCGGGACGCAGCCAGCGCGGCGGTTTTTGCGCCATGCCGACGCCGTGCGGCGTGCCGGTGAGAATCACGGTGCCGGGCAAAAGCGTCGTGCTGCCGCTCAAAAATTCGATGAGCGTGGGCACGTCAAAAATCATGTCGTTCGTGTTCCAATCCTGCATTATTTGGTCGTTCAGCACCGTGCGAATTTTTAACGAATTCGGATTCGGAATTTCGTCGCGCGTCACAAGGCACGGGCCGAGCGGGCTGAATGTGTCAAAACTTTTGCCGCGACACCACTGGCCGCCGCTGCGTTTAATTTGCCAGTCGCGCGCGCTGACGTCGTTGCAACAAGCGTAGCCGAGGACAAAATCCAACGCCTTCGCGCGCGAAACATTTTTACAGGATTTGCCGATGACGACGGCCAGCTCGCATTCGTAATCCACCTCGTCGCTGCGCATGAATTGCGGAATCTGGATCGCCTCGCCGGGATTCAGCAGCGTGTTGATGCCTTTGAAAAAAACCACCGGCTGCTCGGGAAATTTCGCGCCGGTTTCTTCCGCGTGGCGGCGATAATTCAAGCCGATGCAAATTATGGAACTCGGCACAACGGGCGCGAGCAGTTTGGCAACGTCAGCTTTTTCCTGGGTGACTTTTGGCGAGTGGTAAATGTCGCCGGTCAGTTTTAGGGCAGTGCCGTCCGCTTGTTGCGCGGCGTGGCCGATGTTTCCGTTTTTGTTCTGATAGCGAATGATTTTCATTTTTTAAATTTATTTTCCCGCGCTCCAGCCGCCNNGGTTTGGCCATCCGGCCGTTGAGTTGCGTCGAGGCCATGTCGCGATAGGCTTTTTCGGGATCGGGATATTCCTTCAGCCGCGCGAGCACAAACGGCGTTTCGACGCGGCCGGGACAGATGCAATTGAAGCGCACGCCCGTGTGCGAATGATCCAGCGCGAGCGCCTTGGTCAAACCAACCACGGCAAATTTCGTCGTCGTGTAAGCGAGCCGTTCGCGCACGGCGACGACGCCGGCGATGGACGCCATGTTGATTACGCTGCCGGATTTGCGTTCAAGCATCACGGGCACAAAAACTTTGCAGCAGTTGAAAATGCCGCGCACGTTCACGGCGAAAAGTTTGTCCATGTCCGCCGCCGTCGTGTTGAGCAACGTGCCGACGTGGCCAATGCCCGCGACGTTTGCGAGCACGTCAAGCGTGCCGACGACCTGCGCCGTGTGCAAACAATCGGCTTCACTCGCGACATCCAAGGATAAAAAATTGCCGCCGATTTTTTCGGCCATGATTTTGCCGTTAGCTTCGTCGCGGTCGGCGATATAAACTTTTGCACCTGCCTCGGCAAAAATCGTGGCGATGGCCGCGCCGATGCCCGATGCGCCGCCGGTGACGAGCGCGGTTTTATTTTTCAAGTCAAACATGGTAAATCCTTTCAGCATTGGTTTGAAAAAGTTTTTTCAAATTGGTTTCCGGCTCGTCGATGAGAATGGCTTTCAGCGCGGCCAGCCAATTTTCATAACTCGTCGCGAGCTCGCACACCGGCCAGTCGCCGCCGAAGAGTACGCGGTCGAACCCAAAATAGTCCAGCGCATGACGGACGTAGGGCTGCAGATCGGGCGCGCCGAAATGCGCCGGATCCGCCTCGGTGACGAGGCCGGAAATTTTGCACGCCACGTTCGGCAGTGCGGCCAGTTCGTGGAGTTGCTTCCGCCACGGATCAAGTTTTTGATCGCGGATGGCCGGTTTCGCACAATGGTCGAGGACAAAAAAAACTTCCGGGCAACGGGCGACGAGCTGAGTTGCCGCTGGCAACTGGGAATGGACGATGCAGAGGTCGAAAGTGAAATTGAATTTTGCCAGCGCGCGGATGCCGGTGATGAAATTTGGCTGCAAACAAAAATAGGGGTCGGTTTCGCCCTGCAAATTTCGGCGCACGCCCTTGACGAGCGGATTTTTCGCGAGCGCGGTCAATTCGCCGGTCACGCGCGTCCCCAATTCAACCGACGCCTGCGCGACAATTCCTTTCAGCCGCGTTTCGCGCGTCGCGAGTTCGGAAATCCAATTTGCCTCGTCAACGCTCTGCGACGCCGCGCAACCGCACTCGACAAAAATCATTTTGCCGACGTTCGCGGTTTTGGTGGCCGCTGAATAATTTTCCGGCAAAAACGTGCGGCTCAACGCCGGCACGCTGGCGAGCCACGGATAATTTAATTTCGCGGGATTCCAAAAATGGACGTGCGCGTCAACGATGGGAAAAGAGAACTTCATTTACACGCTGGGCAAACAGGACGGGCCAATCGGCTCAAAGGATTTGTAGGTCAGCACAAATTCCTGATGGCCGAGTTCCTCGGATTTGGTCTGCGCGCCGCGCGCGACGGCAAGCGAGAGGTCGAAGATTTCGCGGCCCACTTCGTCCAGCGAGGCGCGGCCTTCGAGGATTTTTCCCGCATCCACGTCCATGTCCTCGCTCATGCGGCGATAGGTTTCCGGATTGGCGCAGACTTTGATGACGGGCGAAATCGCCGAGCCGACGACCGAGCCGCGTCCCGTGGAAAATAAAATGACGTGCGAGCCGCAGGCGATGAGTTCGGCGATCTCGGCGTTGTCATTGATATTCGGAAAACCGAAACGCACTTCGCCATCGGGCACGACATCGAGCAGATACAAACCACCGCGCGGCGGAATGTCACCGGGTTTGAGCAGTCCGGAGATTCGCGATGCGCCGCTCTTGGCGTAAGCGCCCATGCTTTTTTCTTCCATCGTGGTGAGTCCGCCCTCGGCGTTGCCGGGCGCGAAGCTGCCGTGGCCGAGCACGGTGTAATATTTGGCCGCCTTCGTGACAGAATCGCGCAAAATTCCCGCGAGCGCCGGCGTGGCCGCGCGCGCGGTCATAATGTCTTCGCAGCCGATGAGTTCGCCGGTNNATGCCCGGATTCGCCGTGATGCCGCTGGTGGCGTCGCTGCCGCCGCAGACCGTGCCGACGATGAATTCATTGATGTGCAGCGGCGCGCGGGGAACTTGCGCGACCTTCGCGAGCATGTCGTCCATCAGCTTGCGGCCTTGCTCGATGGTTTTGCGCGTGCCGCCGTTTTGCTGGATGACGAGCGTTTCGACCGGTCGGCCGGACGCGGCGATGGCTTCGCGCAGGGAATTGCGGTTGAAACTTTCGCAGCCGAGCGAAAGCAAAATTACGCCGCCGACGTTCGGATGCGTGCAGAGCGTGCGCATCATGCGCGCGGCATAATCGTTCGGATAACAGCCGCCGAAGCCGATGAGATGCACACCGCGCTCGCGATACGGATAAACAATCTCGCGTGCGACGTGGTGCGCGCACTCGACGAGATACGCTACAACGATGTGGTTGCGGATGCCTTTGCGCCCATCGGCGCGGAGGTAGGCCTGGTCAGTGATGATCATGTTTCGTGGAAAAAGTTTGGCCGCTTTCGAGCGTGAANNAATGGCGCGGGCGGCGAGCTTGTGGCCGAGCGTGAGGCGAGCCGGTACGTTCACGAACTCGCCGGCCACGGTCAATGTATCGCCGGCTTCCAGCGTTTGAATCGCAACGAGCACATTGTCGGCGGGATCCAGGAGCAATAGTTTGGGATCGTGCATGGTTTTCAAAACTTACGGTATTGCAGATAGGCGTCAACCGGATCAACGCCTTTGAGAATCGCGGTGCGGACCTTGTTTTCGGTACGTAATACTTCCTCCACGCGGTCGGTCACGTCGGCGATGATTTCCTGCGGGATGATCACCGCGCCATCGCGGTCGGCCATGACGTAATCGCCGGTGCGGATTTTCACGCCGCCGATCACGATTGGTTCGCCAAAACCATCGGCGACCCAGCGGCCCACGACATCGCGCGGCGTAAAATATCGGCACCACACGCGAAAACCGATTTTCAAAATAAATCCGCTGTCGCGGCAGCCGCCGTCCACGAAGTAGCCGCGCACACCGCGATACGTGAACGTCTCGCTCGACAGCTCGCCCATGTGCGCGAGCGTGGAATCGTTTGGCTGGCAGACAACGACGCTGCCGCCCGGTGCGCGCGAAAGCAGCTTCGTCCATTTGAGCAACGTCGTGTGAGCGTCGAGCGTCAAATCCACATGACCGCTCACGGTGAAAATTTTTCCAGCCAGCACGCGCGTTGGGTCGAGCGGACGAATCGTTTGCGGCAGCAGTTGATCGGGAAAACCCATTGCGCGGAGCGTGTCATAAACTGCGCCGGAATAACATTTTTCCAAACGGTCACCGTAAGCGTCGTGGTAATTTATTTCAGAGTTCATTTTATGGATTCAAGATTGATGCCGCCGCGCGCGTCGGAAACGTAGCACGCCTCGACCAGTTTCATGGTTTGCAGCGCGTCGGTGACAGGCGAAACCAACGCCGCATCTTCGCCAGCGACGAAGCGTTGCAGATTCGACATCGTACCGATGAACGCATCGGGAAACCAGCGTCCGATCAGCGGAATTTCAACCCATTCTTTTTGGGATCGCGTGAAAACTTCCAAACGATCCGGCTGGCCGCGCGGATAATCAATCAGCGCGCCAATCGTCGCGCTGGCGCAACCCTCCGTGCCTTCGACGCGAATCGTTGCGGCCTCGTGGCGCGGTCCGAACGGATGACAATGATTGATCGAAAGACAACAGCGGATCATGTCGCCGTAATCCAGAATGATGCTCGAACGCGTGCTGGCGAGCTTGGGGAAATGCGGATGTTTCACTGTGCGCGCGAACACGCGCGATGGCTCGCCGAGTAGCATCCGGATTGTGTCGAGATAATGCACCGTGTGGATTTGAATCTCGACGCGCGACTCGGAAAGCAAAAAAGGAAATGTTTTCCACGGCGTCGCGACGTTCAAACGGACTTCGATTTCGACAAGGTCGCCGAGTTCGCCGCGCTTGACGAGATCGTGAATCGCGAGCATGGATGGACAGAACCGGAATTGAAAATTCACTGCCGCGCGCAATTGTTTCCGTTCGCAGATCGCCACGATGCGTTTGGCCATTTCCAGCGAATTTCCCATCGGCTTTTGCGAGAGCACCGCCGCCCTGTCGGGAAGGCTTTCGAGCGCGGCCTCCTGTGATTTCGGCGGAACACCGAGGTCGAAGATGGCGTTGGGGACGGCGATGGCATCGGCGACGGAATCGAAGACGCGCGGAAGACGGAATTCCTTGGCCCGCGCCTCAGCCACTTCGCGGCGCAGGTCAAACACGCCAGCGACGGGAAAACCGGCCTGGCGATACGCTGGCAGATGTGCGTCCCGCACGATGTCACCCGCGCCGATGATGACGATGGGCCGTGGCCGCGACGGGTGCGGCCAGCACTGGACAAGTTGGACGGCATTAAATTTCATTGCAGGAGCGCCAATCAGAAAATGCACGCATGCATTCAGATGATTCGTCGGTTTGATTTATCCTATGTATCCAACGGTCTGACCGCCAGAGGCAGGATATTGAACATCTTCTCAAAAACATGGACAATCTAAACCTTCTCTGCTGTAAATGACAGCCTTGGCGCAGGGCAGGCACCAATCGAAAGACCGCCACATGATTGAAAACATAAATCTTAACCTGTTGTCCGGCGGATTTTTTCGCTGCGATCCCACGTGGTCGCGCAAAGCGAATTCCCTCGACCGTTGCTACAAGGTCTATTTCCCGGTNNGTTTACTGGCTGCATTTCATCCCGGAATCATTCTATTTGCGTCATGTATTGGATCAACTCCCGCCGGTTCAAAGCTGGTCGCGGGCGGAAAAAGGGTGGCCAGCCCGGAGTTATGAAAATGTCTGCCGCCTGTTTGAGCATCCGTTCAGTGAACAAAACCGGCCGCGGGGCGATATTTCACCCGCGACGGTTTGCCGGGTTTCGGCATTATTGCTCAATCTGGTCGCTCATTGTTTGGATGGGGTAGGCAAAAATATATTTCAGGAAATGCACCCGGATTTTTACCGTCTGCGGCCGACGCTGGATTTCATGCATCTGCATTATCGCGAAAACCTGACCCTGGCGAAAATGGCAGAAAGGGCTGGTATGGCGCCGAATTATTTCCACCGCTGGTTCAAGCGCGTGCTCGGCGTCACTCCGTTTGAATATATCGTGGGCGAGCGCCTGAATCAGGCCCGGCATCTGCTCGCCAGCACCCGGATGACCATCAAGGAAACCGCCGATGCTGTCGGTTACCGCGATCCGCTCTATTTCTCCCGAGTCTTTTCCAAGCGGCTGCAAATGCATCCGACAAAATACCGGGCGATGCACCAGTTAAGCCGTCGCTTGTATTAGTGGGTCAGGGGTTTTAAACAGACAACGTCTTCTTTATGGGGTGAAGACCTGATAGTATTCACTATGATTCTTTGCGAATATATTGATGAGAAAATCAATGCCGGTTCAGCCGAGTAAATAAAAAATTAGGTTCCGCTTTGGCTGACGGCAAGAGTCCGGCAGTGGAATACACGCGCGATGATCTTGAACGAACGCGTTGGAAGAATACCTGTCGATTAATATATGAAAACTAATAACGGCAAAATAATTACAGGCTTTGGCTTGATGCTTTTAATGGGAGTCATTGTCACCAGCGTCAATGGATGCACCAGTGGTCCGTTTTCGTCACAACTCGACCACTCTCCGCCAAGTTCCCAATCAGCTTGGCGCGGCGACAATCATACTGAGCCAGTCTATACCTCTCCGACCGAGACTCCGCAAAACGGCAATATGCCGTCTCCTCCCAACTAATTGTTCAAAACCGCTGCTTTATTGTTGCACCAATTTGTAGCGGATTTTTACACCGCGCGGGTTGTCGATGCAGCCGATGATTTGCAAAATTCCCATTGCACCTTCGCGGGTCTTGAACAAATACGTTGGAACGTCATTCGAATCATGTGGATTCCGGGACGTGTCCCATTTGACATGTCCCATGGAAGTGGAGTTATTTTCGACGGATTCCATCGCGATAAAATCAATTGTAGGATCCGCCAGGATTTCAGCGGCGGACTTATTCCAGTAGCCTCTTAAAACCTCCCGGCGACTCATGTCCACGAAAACCAAGTTGCCGATTTCGGCATCATTCGTGCCTTCGGCTTTAAGGACGATCAAATCTATACCCGACAACCGCGACCACTCGGGTCCATTGATCATGTCTTCCGCAGTCACCGACTGGAACTTACCCTCGTCAATATCGAAGCCTCCGGGCTTTTCTGCCGTGACGGTCGTCTCTACCACGGGGCCGAAGGTGGCTGTGCCGGCCCGCATAATCATCAGTTCAAGCTGGGCACCGATTTCATTGAACTTTCTCGATTGTTCGGGGCTCATGGAACCATGCTGCTGTTGGGAAATTTCTGATATGACTTTCAGATTTTGTTCCTGTTGCATCAACAGTGGTTCGGCGACAGTTCCTTTGAGTAGATTCTTTAGCTCCAGATTGTTTGTGCCCATCTCTTTACTGAATTGCATCATGGCGTTCGTGTCTTTGGTGCTGCGTCCGCGAAAGAAAGATTGGGTATCTGCTTTTAAGGCCGCCCATAAAACCGCCGCTTCCGGCGGGATGGGCTTCAACGGCTCGGACATCCTATCATCGGGTCGATTCTCGTTTTGCACCAGTTTATACCTAATCTTCACGCCGCGCGGGTTCTCGGTGAAGCCGGTGATTTGCAAAATACCTTTAAGTCCATCACGCGTTTCAAACCAGTAAGCCGGCATGGTTCCGGGAGGAAATGAAGCAAACACCGATAGATCATACAGGGTATAACTGTTGGAGGATTGCAATTGCCCGGTGAGCTGCCCAAAGGAAACTTGCGGGTTCCACTCCGCCCGCATGACTTTGATGTCAATTCCATAAAGATTCCGGCCGTCGTCAGTGAATAGGTCAATGCCGTGCTCCCGCAGGAACATATCCTTATCCTCGCCCGGAGAAAATCCAAGCCGTTTGCCATCGGCCCACGCAACTTTACTTTGCCGGCTGGTGGCGAACCCGAAAGCGTTGGTCACCACCTGTTCAATCACCGTGTCGAAGATTGGAGCGGCCTCGGTTACCCCGGACGAAGGTTCAATGGTAGCAACGGGCTTCACGAGATTTTCTACCACCTCGACCGTGGTCCTCAGATTAGGTTGCAGCGAGACGTTGCGGAACTCGATCCACTGATACTCGCGCTTTTGCAGCCGGAATTCTTTGATGTGTGCGAAATCGTTGGATGACACCAAAAGAATGCCGCTGTTCGAGAGCGTGGACACGAAGGATGCATTTTTAGGGATCACCGTGATTTTGTCGGCGTCATCCACGGCCACCATGCGCGTCTCATAATTTGTGCTGGTGGTAGCATAGGTGCAGTTGATTGCCCCATCACCGTTGCTCCCGACCACAGCAGCCCAAGTCGCGCTCCAATCACCATCCCCTTCCGCCCCGCTCAAATTATTTTGATGCTCCAAGATGTTGGCGGTTTCCCAAGCGCCATTGGCCACGCCCAATGAGAGATTCAATGTCGCCGCGCCCTTCGGGCAAACAACGACCTGCGCCAAATAGCCGTTGTGTGTCCGCCAGTCCGGGGCAGTCCAGATGGAACTTGCACCATACGCGCCAGATTCCGGCTCGCAACGCAAGGTCTGAACGGTAATTTCATCCGATTGGTCGGTGTGAATCCGGAACGCAAATTTTTTCACGTCCATTGATTCCGACGATTGATAGATACTACCGTAACCAGTCGGGAACGGTGTGGCGGAAGGCTGGCCATTGGGTAGCCAGCAAACCGTGTTCGACCAAGGTTGGTTGCCGACGGCCACCAGTTCCACCTCGGCTTGATTCAAATGCGCCACGAATGGCGGGCCAGTCACGACCCGCCCGCTTACCGGGCCGAAAGTGAGCGCATGTCCTAGTTGTCGTTCAATTGCCATTTGTATTTGTTGTTCCGCTTCGTGTTCCATTTTTGCCCGCCCTTCTGCCTGCATGGATTTATGTATTACCGGAAGAAACACGAACACAAAAACGACGGCGGCGATCAATGTCATCCCCGCTCCGATGACGGTAAACTTGCCAAGCCGGTCTTGCCAACTCATGAGTCCCAGCACTAGCGCAAGCAACAGTGTAAACCCGCCGAACAACAAGCAACCCTCAGGCGAGTTGTTGACTTGCTGGAAGATCGCGGCCAGCAAAAAAACGCCCAGCGTTCCCGTGAGAAACAACCCGAACGCCAATCTACTCAAACCGCTGCGACTTTCCGGTTTTTTAGTTTGAGCCTCCGCACGTCGGCTGCTACCGGGCGGCGTGGCCACGATGGTTTCCACCATAGTCTTCACTTCGCTTACCTGCTGGTAGCGGAGTTCAGGTTTCTTTTCCAACGCGCGTAATACCACTTCATCCAGCCGCACGTCTATCTGCACTTTCTTGGATGGGGCTTCAATTTTTTTGCCCGGCAGTTCGCCGGTAAGCATCTGGTAAAACACCACGCCCAATGCGTAGATGTCCGCCCGATGATCCACTGCGCCCGGTGCTTGAATCTGCTCGGGCGACATGTATTGCGGCGTGCCCATCACCTTGCTGGCATCGGTCAATGCGGTGGCAGCAATTGCGCTATCGCCACCAGTTGTTTTTTCTTCGTTTTGGTTGCCTATGATTTTTGCCAAACCAAAATCCGCGACTTTCACACGGCCCCGGCGGTCGAGCAAAATATTCTCCGGCTTGATGTCGCGATGAACGATGCCCTGATCGTGTGCGAATTGCAGCGCATCGCAAATTTGTGGCACGATGGCCAGCGCTTCGCGCGTGGAGACGCGGCTGGTAGCCAGCAACTGGCGGAGGTTGACGCCGTCCACGAATTCCATGAGGAAAAAATAAAGGCCCTCGGCGCGGCCGAAGTCGTAAATAGTGACGATGCCGGAATGGTTCAGCTTGGCGAGGGCCTTGGCTTCGCGGGTGAACCGTTCCGCAAACGCCGCATCCTGCCCGATGTGGGGCGGGAGGATTTTTAGGGCGACGATGCGATCCAGTTGCTTTTGCCGCGCTTTATAGACCGCGCCCATGCCGCCCTGACCGATGAATTCGAGGATTTCAAGCTGGGGAAATTTGGGGGCCAGCTCCGCGACGGTGGGTGGAGTGAAACGAGGGGTTTTGCGGCCGGGTTCGGTGCCGGTGGCCAGAGCCACTTTCATCAAACAGGCGGGGCAGAGGCCCTGAGGTGCATCCGGAGCCAGCGGTGCCCCGCAATCCTGACATAGTTTTTGGGTATCCATTGTGTGTTCCTACCCATTACTGAAAGAGGCGCTGGCGGTTGTTACATAATATTTTCATCGGGCAGCCAGAATCTGAAACAGGTGGCGCATTTCCGCCGCCACTTGGTCGGGCGAAGTCACGGTGTGAGCCACCTCGGTCTGAATCAACAGGCGATAGCGCTGGCGCAGGCGATGCACGGCCACGCGGGCGGCGGTTTCAGTGACGTCCAGTTGGCTGGCAATGTGGCGGTAGTTGATTGATTCCCGATCCGCCGTCAGGGCGGGGCGCAGGGCATCCATCCATCCCTTTTTTCCTTCGCGGGCGTATTCCTGCTCCAGGCGCAACAGAATGTCGTTGAGCAAGGCGAGCGCCCAACCGCGTTCAAAAAGAATTTCCGGCGTCATCGGTTCCACGGGTTCGAGCCGATAGCGTTGTTCAGCAGAATCCTCGTCGAGCGAAAGCACTGGTTGACACCCTCCGCGCTTCGCGGCATGGGCTTTGTTCCATTCGTTGGTCATGAAATGTTTCATGGCGGTGAGCAGGAAAGTGCGGAAGCGCCCGCGCGACTGGTCGGCTTGCGCCACCCAGTTTCCTTCAAGCAGACGGGCGAAAAATTCCTGCGTCAAATCTTGGGCGTCATGGGGTGAGCAACCGCGGCGACGGGCATAGGCGTAAAGCGGATACCAATAGGTCTGGCAAATATGGGCGATGGCATCGCGGGCATGGGTGGTGTCGCCACCACCGGCGGCCAGCACGACCGACCAGCGCGTGGCGACGAACGCTGGCTGTGGTCGGGTCGAGGATGAGGTGCCGGGTGAGGTTGCCGCCATGCACCTTGATATTAAAGAAATCCAAAAAAATGTTACAGGTAAAAGGTGGATCAGACCCCCCGAATCATTCAGGTAAAAAAGGGTATTACCCACGGCGGCCGTTTCACGAAAGGTAGTGACTTGCCGCTGCGATGTCCGGCTCGCCACATCGGTGAATTTAAATGTTTGTCTGTGGCCGCTGCGGTTGCATGTCAGTATAAGATTTTTCAGTATTTGGCACTGGAGTCGGTGCAGTGGCTAGAGGCGGTGATACAGCCGCCGCCGGAGGGCCTTGTTTTGGGTGCTGCATTTGCCCGACGGAGTGCGCGTGGAGTTGATCATGTGAAGACGGCACACCGCCCGGCGAGGTAACTCGCCGGACGGATGTTAATTCAGCCTGTTTGATCAATGATCCGGTTCAGCCGACTCAAGGTGCGGTCAAATAGAGCTGGAAGCCGTTCACGTCGGTGAAGCTCTGGCCGGACAGGATATTTGCCGTGAACGTGAGCGTGCCACTACCGCTAACCGTGCCCGTGAAGGTATTGTAAGCCACGCCAGATCCGGCCGACACCTGCCGCGAAGTGGCGCTGGTGGTCAGGGCGCTGCCCGTGTTGCCACCCGACGCGCCACTCAAGTTGAGAGTGGCTCCCTGGCCGCTGTCGTCCCCCGCCGCATAGATGACCAAGGTCAGATTTGCACCCGCATAGGCCGTCAACCCGGTGACACTCACGGTGACGGTGGGTGTGCCGCTATAGCCAAACGCATAGTCTTCCATCAACGGCGTGGTGGCGGCATCCATTGCCGTGCCGCCGGTGTCGGTATAGAGGCCATAAGCGCTCAAGTTAAGTCCGACGCCGCTTACGGTGCTGCCGCCGGAGTTGACGATGGTGCTGGTGTTGCCGGTGACCGCGTTCCAAGTGTCACCGGTGGAACCCAAAACCGCTGCGCCGGTTTGCGTCGCACCCGAACCAAAGTCCACATTGATCAGCACCGGACTGCCGGCATACGGGGTATACGGTTTGGCGTTGGCTTCCGGCGAATAAAGGCTTTCGCTCGTGCCATTATCCGCCGTCATGACGTAGTAATACGTTGTCCCGACCACCACAGCGGTGTCCGTATAGGTATTGGTGACGCCGGCAGCAATCTCGGTGTAGGGTCCACCACTGGTGGTTCCGCGATACACGTTGTAGAACGTGGCATCCGGCGATGCCGAACAAGACAAAATCACCGAGTTTGTGCTGGCCGTGGCCGTCAATGAGAGCGGATAGGCCGCGAGGGAAACCGCGCTGACGCTGGCAGACGAGCCTTCACCGCCCGCATTTGCCGCTGTGACTGCATAGGATTCGGACGCGTTGCATCCCAGGATATGTTTGTCCGTGAAGGTGGTGACGGTAATATTTCTCGCAATGGGCAGGCCGTTGCGATAGATGTTGTAATAAGTCGCGCCAGCAACCGGATTCCAGTTCAAGGTGATCCAAGTGGTCATATCGAGGCGCGGAGCATTTGTGTTAGCATACCACGTCAGACCCGTTGGAGCGGCCGGTGCCGCGGGGATCGTCGGCGTCTGACCGCTCGGGGTGTAGATGGACAAGTTGGCCAAGGTCGGGCTGCCCAATCCGGGGCTCAATACATTTAAAGTTACTGCATTGTTGGAACTGGTCAGGTTGGCATATTGGCCGGTGACGCTGTATGTGGTCGAACCGCCGGTGGGCGGGAACACCATGGTGCCGGCATAGGCGCCGTTCACGGTCATCGGCATGGCCAACGTATTGGTCGAGCCGTTGGAGTAGGTGACTGCGAGGAAGTAGCTGCCAGAGGATGGTGCACTGACGGTGGACCAAGTGATGCTGCCATTCACCGGATGGTTGCCGCTGGTGAAGGCCACGACCCCCTCGGTTTCACCGCCGATGCCCGTCACCCAATCACCCGTATTGTTCGGGCCGCAGATGCCGTCGGCTTGGGCAGCATCATAGCTGTAGGGCGTAGTGCCGGACACGATATAGGCCACGGGACCATATGAGTAATACAAGCCGCTCGTATTGTAATTTAAGACATCGTAGAACAAACCGACATTATCACGAATGGTGGCACCATAGCCATGGTCATACTCCAGACGCGAGGCTTCGATGTAACCGTTCAAATCAGTGTCAATGCCATCGCCATCCCCGCCAGATTGTCCGTCAAATTGGAACTTGCAACCATAGATGTGAATGTCATTCCCGGCACCGTTATAATTCTGGTTCAGAATGCCAAGGCCGGTTTCTCCGTTAAATTCACATTGCGTGAACGTATTGGGAACCCCGATGCTCTGGGAAAAATCCAAATGTGCGCCATCGCCCGTGTAAGACCAGGAGGAAACGCAGTTGTTCATGCTGACTCCGTAGTCGCCGGTAAAATAGATGCTGTGGGAGAACCCAAGGCCATTGTCATGAAAGTTGCAGCCGGTGAGCGTGACCGTGGAGGCGTTGACGATCTGCATGGCAATGTTCCCGCCTTTGGCCTCGACGTTCTTCCAGCTCAAGACGCCGCTGTTGTATGGGCTGTAGGCACCGAAGAAGATGCATGCGCTCGGATAACCCCCTTGCGAATAGGAACTGGCCGAGATGCCGCCTTCAACCGTTAGGTCTTCCATGCTCATGGTGTAGCCATATTGTCCCTGGGTCAAGGTGCCAATGATAGTGGTGACACCCATGCCCGCACCTTTCAAGCAGACATTCGGATACATGTTGATAGTGCCATAATAGGTTCCGGCACCCAGCAGCACGGTGCCGCCGCCGCTGAGATAGGTATTGTAAATGTTGCCATTCACATCGCCACCCGGGGCCACATAAACGGTGCCCCCGCTGATGCCGAACGCACTGATGCTGGCGGCCGAGCTGTTGACCGAGTTGGTTCCGCTGGTGAGGTTGAGCACATATAGGAGCGAAGCATCCGATGACGTAACATTGGTGATTGTCAGTTTATACGTTCCGCTGCCGGTGATATGGCCGTTGTCCACCAAGTTGGTGTAAGGCCCACCGGCAGGACCTGATTGCCAGTGCGGCACGAGCGGAGCCGGCCCCGTCGCCAGCGCGCTGAACGTGAGCGTGTCACCCAGATCCGGACTGACGTTCGTCGGCTGCAAGGTGAAGTTGATGGCCGGAGTGAACGACGTTGCTCGGACAACCAAGGCGTTGATGGTGCCGAGGCCATTGGGCAGGTTTTCCTGCAGCGTCACCGTATTGGTGTTCGCCGGCGCGGTGAAGTTGGCCAGCACATAGACGTTGGTGTTCTCCGCGAAGGTGCTGCTGGAATTTTGGAAGTTGACCAGTTCGCTGGCACCACTGCTGCGATCATCCACCGCGAACAGTTGGAGTGAATAGGTCGCGCCCGGAACCAGATTTATAAGTTTGATCGTCAACGGACTGCCGTTGTAGGCAAAGTTGTTAAGAACGCTGTTCAAATTGGTGTCGCCGGTGGTATTGCCAGTGCCGGCGGGATAGGCCCCGGTGCCATAGAGAATTCCGCTGGGGCTCGTCACGCTCGCCACGGTCGGGTCGGCGAACATATCAAACACGACCGGCGCATAATTGCCACCGGGATAGACAATGGTCGGAGCCGCGTTGCCAAAGGCCACCGCGCCGACCACTGTGCCGGGGGGATTCGTGAGAATCTGGCCGGCGGTCAGACCATTGAACGCCACTAGGCTGCCCCATGAATATAATGGAGGCAGCAAGGTCAGCGTGGCCGGAGCGCTGGCCGCCGAGCCAACGCTGTTATTCGCCACCAGCTTATACGCCAGCGCCCAATTGGTCGTTATATTGGCGATGGTCAGGGTGGTGGTGGTCGCGCCGGAGATTAGACCGCCATTCACCAGATTGGTGTAAGGTCCGCCCACCGGCCCAGCTTGCCATTGATAACTCGTGGCACCCAACGCCGTCGCGCTTAACGTCACGTTTTGGCCGGGATAAACCGATTGCGCCACGGGGTTGGCGGTGATGATCGGCGGCAGGACGGGAGCCAGCAGCAACTGAAAGCCGTTCACGCCCAGATGGCCATTTTGACCGGCCCCGGCAACTTGAAAGTTCAGGTTGCCACCCGTCAGGGTTCCGGCGTAGACATTGTAAGCCACGCCGGAGCCGGCGGAGATCTGCCGCGAGATGGAAGTCGTGAGCAAGCCATTGCCGGTGTTGCCACCGGTTGCCCCGCCCGTAACAGTGATGGTTTCGGTTTGGGGAATCTGCTCGCCGGCATAAACTACGAGGTTGAAAGCGTAATTGGTATAGCCAGAGAGACCGCCGATGGAAAAGTTGATGTAGCCCGGATAAGTGTAATAATTGAAAGTCTCCAATACGCTGGACATCAGATTAGAAGTGCCTGCGTCCACCGCCCCATAAGTGGAGCCCGGATAAGTGCCGGTGTAAACCGGATTGCCGGGCTGCGTGACGGTCAGCGTCAAGCTGCTAACAGTACCAGTGCTGGTGTTCAAAGCTGCCGCGTTAAATACGGTCGTCGGGCTGGAATAATATGGGAACGACTCAATGTTCCATTGGTCGCCCGCCGTTCCCAAAACCGCCGCGCCGCTTTGAATCGGACCGGCAACGGCCGTGGAAGTGGCAAAATTATATGCGCCATTGAATTGAACATCCACCAAGGTGCTGTTCACCGAGGAAATCGTCAGCGTGGCCGGACTGCTCGTGACGGAGCCACCAGCGTTGGAAACGATCACCCGGTAGTTGGCCGCCAAGTTGGTGGTGACACCGGTGATTGTAAGGCTGCTGCTCGTGGCGCCGGAAATCTGGCCGCCATTGCTCAAGTTGGTGTAGGTTCCACTGCCAGCCTGCCATTGATACATCAAAGGCGCCGTGCCGGTGGCGACCACGCTGAACGAGGCATTTAGCCCCGGATAGGCCGATTGGGAAGTTGGCTGCGTGGTGATGGCAGGAGGCACAATCACCGTCAAGGTGGCCGCCGGGCTGCTGGTGACGGAGCCACCCGCGTTGGAAACAATGACGCGGTAGTTAAGCGCCCAACTGGGGGTGACACCAGTCAGGGTCAGGGTGCTGGTGGTCGCGCCCGAAACGATGCCGCCATTACCCACGTTGACATTGTTGGTCTGCCATTGATAAGTCAACGGAGCCGTGCCGGTGGCAACCACGTTGAAGGAGGCGTTGGCACCTTGACTGACCGTTTGAGACGAGGGTTCGGTGGTGATTGCCGGACGGTTCGTGATGGCGATCAACTGCACATTGTCAAAGTCAAAGTAAGACTGCGCCGGAGAGGCTGGCATCGAGAAACCCACAACCACGTCACCGTTGCCGCCTTCACTGCCCGTTCCGGTGTAGGCCAGGGAGTGGTTCGTGAACGCGCCTTTGATGAGATTCGCGTAGCTGATCGTGCTGGAGGCGATGACGGCGAGTGACGAGTTATAGAAAACCATCGTGCTGTTGGTGGCGAAAAACTGGTTATTGGTTTGCAACCCGAACGCTGCCGTCAACTGGTAAGCCACCCCGGCCACATATTTGACGCCCGTGTCCTGATAAATCGTGCAGCCACCACCGGCACCATACGCGAACAATTGACAAAAATTGGTGCCATTCATCCCGGCCGGGCTGGTCGAAGGCCACGGTTCCGAGGTGCCGCTGCCGCCGGGATTGATCACGGCATAGACGGCTGAACCCGAAATGGATGAATTCCAGTTCGGCAGGCTTGCGGTCTCATAATTCCCATCGCTCACCACGGGATTCTCGAAGGAATAGTTGGTGATGGTGATGGAGTTGGTGGTCTGGCTGAAACCGCTGCTAACGAGGGTGAACAGCAGGGCC
Source organism: Limisphaerales bacterium (assembly GCA_003139955.1). Classification (GTDB taxonomy): domain Bacteria; phylum Verrucomicrobiota; class Verrucomicrobiia; order Limisphaerales; family UBA11358; genus UBA11358. The sequence continues at coordinate 16,957 of PLHK01000014.1, read as the reverse complement.
AGAACAAGGATCAGGGAGGGTGCTTTCATTTTCATACAAGAGGGTGGAGGAGCTGATTAGGTATTTGGGGACTAGGGAATACTATAATGACTGAATAGATACAACGATGCTCATACGTTAGTTTTGAGAGCGGTGGAACGAGGTTGAAGCTATCAAAGCCACAGCTAATTACAAGAAGAAAATATAAAAATGTTGTAATGAGCCCTCCATTTGAAGTTATTTACCACAGTGGGCTGTCTTTAGACAGCCGCAAACCATTTATCTTGGATCTGGGCAGCAGACCCTGACTTGGAATTACTTGCGTAACGTTTTTCCATTTGCTTTTCAAAGCACTGCTTGGATTGATCGGGTGGGTTTTACGCCCGGTGGCACGCCGCCAACGCTTACGTCCATGTCGCCGGAGCCAAGCTCAAAGCGGCCCTGCGCCGCGCCCTGCCAGACGCCAACGTAGTAAAAACCGCCACGCAACGCCTCCAGCAGATCGCCGGCGTCGGCCCGATCACCGCGCTCTGCTTTGTGTTGAAGGTGGGCGACGCACTCACGGCGTCCGTGGACGCGGCGCGGCGAACAAGACGATTGTGTTTGGCATGATGCAACGCGGCGGACAGGCGACCAGACCACTATGAAAAAGCTAATCATCATTCCGATTGTTGCAGTCAGTTTTTTTGACTGGCTGCGTGTGTGGGCGCGGGAAGCCTTCACGCATTTCAGCGAGTGAGTTTGAGTCAGACTACAAGATTGGCGTCGGGTCAGTGACTGATTACACATATCTCGGCCAGCTAGGCGACAGGGCGTATCTCCGTTATAGATATGTGCCGATGATTTACATGATTTTCAACTCCAACCCAAAAGAGATGTCGGAGCAGATTTTATACGGTAATCTTTCCGAGCTAGACAAGCCATTTCGAGATTCTTTGCCGCCCCAAAAGCAATGAGACACCAACTGCCGTTGGCGCGAATTGAACTTGACCGGTAAACCAAGCGGAGCGTGTCGGCCAAGGCGGATTCCAAACCGCCGGGTGTGTCCGCCGCTTACGACTTAGCGACGGGCTTGACGGCCCGGATGGAAATGGCGAGGCGGGATTTTTTGCGGTTGGCGGTGGGGCGAGCGATGGCGCCGACCTTGACGGCCTTGTCGAACGCAGAGTGGACGCCGGGCAGGAGCTTGACGGCTTCTTCCGTCTTGCCGGCGACGACGGCGGCGCGGAACTCTTTTTCCGCGCGGCGCAGCTTGGATTTGACGCGGCTGTTCTGGAGGTTCTTGCGCTGGCTGTTACGCATCCGGCGTTCGGCTGACTTCGTGTTCGGCATAATTAATAGATCTATTAAATCGGTTTGTTAAAGAGCCGGGGAGCCTAAAGCAACGCGCTAGAATGTCAACGGCGAAAAGATTTTCAATGCGCGCGCGTCATCCCGCTTTACTTTTGGGCGGCGGGCTGGTTGTTTGTGCGGGTAATTAATCAGAAGTCGTCCGTTGAACCGCACATGAACCAACCGCTCCGCATTTTGCATCTGGAAGATAATCCGGCTGACTCAGAATTGGTGCGCGACGAGCTGGCGCATGACGGGTTGGTGGCGGAGGTCACTTTGACCACCAACCGCCGCGATTTTACCACCGCGCTGGAGAACGGAAAGTGGGATTTGATCCTCGCGGATTTCCGGCTGCCGGATTGCACCGGTCTCGACGCGCTCAAGCTGGTGCGGGAAAAATTTCCGGCACTGCCGTTCATTCTGTTGTCCGGCACCATCGGCGAACTAGCCGCCATCGAGAGCCTCAAGGCGGGCGCGACCGATTACGTTCTCAAGCAAAACCGCGAGCGGCTGCCTTCGTCCATCCGCCGGGCCGTGGCCGAGGCGGCGGAACGCGCGCGGCGCGAGGCGGCGGAAGCCGACCTGCGCCAGAGCGAAAAACATTACCGCCTGCTGTTTCAGGGCAACCCGCATCCGATGTGGGTTTTTGATTTAGAAACACTGGCCATCCTGGAGGTCAACGAGGCGGCCATTAACCATTACGGTTTCAGCCAGCAGGAATTTTTGGGGATGACGCTGGCGGATCTCCGGGTTTCGGGGCGTGATCGGCATGACAACAATTCGGTCTGGGACGCCGAGAGCCGGGTCATCATCTGGCGGCACCGGCACAAAAACGGCGGCGCGATGGACATGGAAGTTGTCTGGACGCCGCTTGCCTTCCAAGGTCGGCTGTGTGCGCTGACGATGGCGACGGACGTCACGGAGCGCCGCCGAGCGGCGCATCACAACGCGGTGTTCGGCAAGTTGAGCCATCAGTTGAGCGCGGTCTCCATCCCGTCCACGGCGGCGATGTTCATTTGCGAGGCGGCGGATGAATTATTTAATTGGGACGACTTTTCGCTGGATTTGTATGCGGTGGAAAAGGATCAGGTGGTTTCGCTGCTGACGATCACGACCATCGAGGGACAACGCGTGGAAATACCCGCCTCGCCGCAGCCCAAGACGGCGAACGCGCTGGTGCAGCGCGTTATCGCGCGCGGCCCGGAACTGATTTCCGCCGACGAAACCGGCGACAAGAATGGCACTACGATGATCGCGCCCATCCGCAAGGGCGAAAATGTCATCGGGGTGCTGTTCATCCAAAGCCGCTTGTCGGGCAGTTATTCCGAAGCCGATTTACATATGCTCCAGACGCTCGCAGATCAATGCAGCGGCGCACTGGAACGCATCCGCGCGGAGGATGAGTTGCGGCACAGCCAGCGCCGGTTCCGGGAATTGTTTGAGAATTCGCCCGACGCGATTTTCGTGGAAGATTTGCAGGGCAATGTGCTGGATGCGAACCGCAGCGCCTGCCAGTTGCATGGGGTGGACCGAGACTGGCTCGTCGGTAAGAACGCCATTGATGAGCTGGTGCCGCCCGAACGGCGCGAACAGGCGCGGGAAAGATTTCAAAGGTTCGCCACCGGCCAGATTTCCTGGATTGAAAGCGAGATTCGTCGCGTGGACGGGCGCATGGTGTCGGTGGAAATCCGCGTCGTGCGCGTGGAATTTGATAGCCAGCCAGCCTTGCTGTTCCACGTTCGCGACATCACGGAGCGACTCGCGGGGGAGGTGGCCCGGCGCAGTTCGGAAACCTTGTTCCGTTCCGTCTGGGAAAATTCCGTGGATGGTATGCGGTTGACGGATGAGAACGGCGTCATCGTCGCCGTGAACGAGGCGTTCTGTTTGCTCGTCGGTTTGCCCAGCCGGCAACTGGACGGCAAACTGTTCACCGTCATTTACGATGGGCGGACGGACTGGGAAAAATTGCTCAAGTCGCACCGGGAAAATTTCAAGTCCAGCAATCTGGCCGGCAAGCACACGGATGAACTCGTTTTGCATGACGGCCGGCCGATGGTTTTTGAGATCACGGATTATTATGTTGAGCTGGGCGGCAAACCGCGCCTGCTGTTGAGCCTCTTTCGCGACATCACCCAGCAGAAAAAATTGGAGGAGCAGTTGCGCCAGTCCCAGAAAATGGAGGCCATCGGCCAGCTCGCCGGCGGCATCGCGCATGACTTCAACAACATTCTCACCGTCATCCTCGGCCACGCGACGCTGCTCACCATGCAGCAGTTGGAGCCCAAGGCGCTGGTTTCCGCGCAGCAGATCAAGCAGGCGTCGGAGCGCGCCGCCAGCCTCACGCGGCAACTGCTTGCGTTCGGGCGCAAGCAGGTGGCCAGCCCGCGGCCAATTGACCTGAACCAATTGGTCAGCGGCATGTCCGAGATGATTGGCCGGCTGCTCGGCGAGGACATTTCACTCCAAATCAATTTCAGCGGCGAACCCGCCATCGTGGAGGCCGATCCCGGCATGATGGAACAGGTCGTGTTGAATCTCTCCGTCAATTCTCGCGATGCAATGCCGCGGGGCGGCCAGCTCGGCATCCGCGTCAGCCAGCGCGAGATTGATGCGAATTACGCCAGCCAGACGCTGGATGCGCGACCCGGCCGCTTCGTCTGCTTGAGCCACACCGACACCGGCTGCGGCATTCCGCCGGAAAATCTGACGCGTATCTTCGAACCGTTTTTCACCACGAAGGAACTCGGTAAAGGCACCGGCCTCGGCCTCGCCACCGTTTTCGGCATCGTCAAGCAGCATCACGGATGGGTTCAAGTCGAGAGTGAACTGGACAAGGGCACGACCTTTCACATCTTCTTGCCCGCAACGGGACTTCCCGTGGCCGAACCGGAAAATGTCGAGACGCAATTTCGCCAGCGCGGCGGTGCCGAGACCATTCTCGTGGTCGAGGACGAGCGCGACTTGCGCGACTTTGTGTCCCGCGAGCTGCGCCGCCACGGCTACCGTATTTTTGAGGCGGTGGACGGCCCCAGCGCGCTCCGGATTTGGGACGAATACAAAAATCAAATCAACCTTGTCTTCACCGACGTCATCATGACCGGCGGCATGAACGGCCGTGAGATGGCGGAAAAAATCTGGCTCGACAACCCGAAGATGAAGGTGATTTTTTCCAGTGGTTACGGCGCGGATATGCTCGGCAAGGATTTTAAGCTCGACCCCGGCATCCAGTATCTTCAGAAACCCTATCTGCCGCAAACGCTCGCCAAGACCATCCGTAACTGCCTTGATGCAAAACAAAATTAATTTTTAGTTTTAAGTTTTGAATTTTTGGCTTTAATTCTCCCGGCTTAAAATTAAAAACCATCGCCCATGATCATCGCCCCCTCGCTGCTCGCCGCCGACTTCACCCGTTTAGGCAAGGAAGCCGAGCGCGCCGAGCGCGCCGGTGCCGACTGGCTGCACCTCGACATCATGGACGGCCAGTTCGTGCCGAACATTTCCTTCGGCCCCGCCGTCGTCGCCGCCGTGCGCCCGCACGCCAAAAAACTTTTTTTCGATGTGCATCTCATGTGCGGCCAGCCGGAAATTCTTTTGGAACCGTTCGCCAAGGCTGGCGCGGACGAAATGATCATTCACGTTGAACTTGGCGAACAGGTGTTGCCGCTTATCTGGAAAATAAAATCGCTCGGCAAAAAAGTCGGCCTCGCCGTCAACCCGCCCACGGCCATTGCCAAAGCCCAGCCGTATCTCGACAAGATTGACCTGCTGCTCGTGATGACTGTCAACCCCGGTTTCGGCGGGCAAAGTTTCATTCACGAATGTCTGCCGAAAATCCAGCAGGCCGACGCGTGGCGGCGCGAACAAAAATTAAATTACCGCCTCGAAGTGGACGGCGGCATCAACAACGCCACCGTCGCCGAATGCGCGCGCGCCGGCGCCGACACGTTTGTGGCGGGAACCAGTCTGTTCGGCGCGCGCAACTTGAAATCCGCCATCACCAAGATGCGAAAAATCGCGCACGACAACGATCCTGCCCTCGCCGACTTGAAGCTTGGCGAGTCGCTGCTGCGCCGCTAGAATTTTTTTATGATCAACACTGGCATTCTAAATCCGCAAATCCTCTCGCTGCTTGCTCGCGTGCGGCACACGAACGCGCTCGTGATTTCCGACCGCGGTTTTCCATTCTGGCCGATGATCGAGACGGTGGACATCTCGGTCGTGGACAATCTGCCGACGGTGCTGCAACTCATCGCCGCCGTCCGCGCGAACCATAATTTCACGCAGGCGTTCCAAGCCGAAGAATTTTTAAAAAACAATTCGCCGGCCACGCGCCAGAAATTCGCCGCCGCGCTGAAAGGCGTGCCGACCACCTTTGAGCCGCACGTTGAATTCAAAAAGCGCGTGCCGTATGCCATCGGCATCATCCGCACCGGCGACACGACGCAATACGCGAACACGATTCTGATTTCGGGCTGAAGTAAAAAATTTACCGTGAAATACACAAAATATGCGAAATCAAAATTGAATTTGTTCGTGTATTTCGCGTGGTTCGCGGTTTGAACTCTAAATTTTTCAAATGAAACGCAAGCTCCGCGTCGGACTTTTCGGCATCGGCCTCGATACTTATTGGCCGCAATTCAAGGGACTCAAGCCGCGTCTCGAAAGCTATGTCCGCGTCGTTCAAAAAAAACTGGAGCGCCCCGGCGTCGAAGTCGTGAATCTCGGGCTGATTGACAATCCCAAAAAGGCGCTCGAAGCTGGACACCAATTTCGCGAGGCCGACGTAGACGTGATTTTTTTGCACGTCACGACGTACGCGCTGTCGTCCACGGTTTTACCGGTCGTGCAACGCGCGAAAGTTCCCGTCATTATTTTGAATCTCGCGCCGGCTGCGGCGATTGATTACGAAAAATTTAATAAAATGGGCGACCGCACGGCGATGACCGGTGACTGGCTCGCCTTTTGTGCCGCGTGTCCTGTGCCGGAAATCGCGAATGTTTTCAGCCGCGCCAAAATTGATTTTCATCAAGTCACCGGCATGTTGCACGAGGATCCGGTTTGCTGGAACGAAGTGGACGCCTGGATTGAAGCCGCGCGCGTCGCACACACGATGTTTCACAATCGACTCGGTTTGATGGGCCATTATTACGGCGGAATGCTGGACATTTATTCTGACACGACGCTGCAATGCGCCACGTTCGGCGGCCATTTGGAAATTCTCGAAGTGGATGAACTCGCCGCGTTGCGCCGCGAAGTTTCCCCAAAACAGATCAGAGACCGCGTCGCGCATTTTCAAAAAGTTTTTGCCGTGCAACCGGATTGTTCACAGGTGGAACTAGAACGCGCCGCAAAAACTTCCGTGGCCCTCGACCGACTCGTCAAAGAGCACGCTCTCGGTTCGCTCGCCTATTATTATATGGGCACGGGCAGCGTGGAAAATGAAGACGCCATCAGTTCGATTATTTTGGGCAACTCACTTTTGACCGCGCGTGGCATTCCCGTCGCTGGCGAATACGAAGTGAAGAATGCGCAGGCCATGAAAATTATGGATAGCTTCGGCGTCGGCGGTTCATTTACGGAATACTACGCAATGGATTTTACGGATGACGTGGTCTTGATGGGCCACGACGGTCCCGGTCACATCAAAATCGCGGAAGGCAAAACGAAAGTGCGTCCGCTGAAAGTGTATCATGGCAAAGTCGGACGCGGTTTGTCAGTGGAAATGTCTGTAAAACACGGCGCGGTCACGTTGCTTTCAGTCGTGGAAACCGCCGATGGTAAATTAAAACTGCTCGTGGCTGAGGGCAAATCCGTTGCCGGCCCGATTTTGGAAATTGGCAACACGAACTCGCGTTACAAATTTTCCATTGGCGCACGGAAATTTGTGAACGACTGGAACGCGCACGGCCCGGCGCATCACTGTGCGGTCGGCGTCGGTCATATCGCAGACAAAATTGATAAGCTCGGCAAACTTCTGGGCGTGGAAGTGGCGCGAGTGTGTTGAAACTGCGGGCGTTTTTCTCGTCAGATTTTCATTCCACCGCCGTTGAACTGCCGCGCCGCCACACGCGCCAGGTTCTGAAAATAAAAAATTCGCCGCGTCGCCGTTCATGGTTGGCGTGGCGCGGAGTTTCGGTGCCGATGGACAGGTATCTGTCGGTGGCGTGCCGCAGATGGCCGGGCATTTCGGGGCGGCGGAAATTCAGGTGGTTTTTCATGTCGCTTGATTTTGCGATTGGGCGGCGACCGCCAATTTTTTGAATTCCTCGCCGATAAAAAGCTGGACGGCGTGCGTATCCGCGAACGCATGGACATCTTCCATTGGCATGCCCGCACTGACGATGATGGCGAGATCTGCATGAACTGCTTTGCGATTTTCCTCGGTGGTCTGGACGTGTGGCAAATCAATGAAAGGTTCATGCCACCGGCCGGTTTCAAACACGAGCGTGCGACCGGAGTTGACCGCGCGCACGCCAAAACCCATCTGCGCGGCGCCCGGCTTGGTCGGTTCGATGATGAATTCCTGCCGCTGCATAAACAGCGCGATCGTTTGGTTGAGTTGTTGCGTGGTGACGCCACGAATCAATTGCAGGGGATCAACCGGCGCGGCGCTGTCCTGTTTCAGGCGTCTCGCTTCGAGACTGGCAAGCGTCATGGTGACGGCGAAGCAGCCGCCCTGCGCGTTGCCGACGACGAAACTACCGGCATCGCAAGACAAAATCGCCACGCTATAAAGCGTCACCCAGCCACTGATGCCTAAGCCAATGAGCTGCCAGGATTTGATCCGGTTGAGAAAGGAGGCGGCGATCCGTTTTTTCATAATTCACTAAAACGTGAATAAAAGCAATTTTCAGGCCGAAGCTGTTAAAGCCAGCTTTCAGGAAAATCCAGCACGATTCCGAACCGAGCCGCCGGTTCAGCCTTGAATGAAGTAGCTCAAGTTTTCCAGTTCGATGGCAAGGTTGACGTTGTTGACAATCACGTCTTCCGGCACGGCGAGCACGATCGGGGAGAAGTTCAAGATGCCCATCACGCCGGATTCGATGAGCCGGTTCGCAACGGTCTGCGCGGCGGCGGCGGGCACGGAAAGAATGCCCATCTTCACGCCCTGTTCTCGGATGAATCCAGCCATCTGTTCCATGCCGAGAATGGGCTGTTTGATTTCCTTGTCACGTTTGCGTCCCGGCACGGCGTCAAACGCGGCGATGATCTCGAAGCCTTCTTTTTCAAAACCGCGATACGAGAGCAACGCCAGGCCGAGGTTGCCGACGCCGACAAGGATCACAGGCTGCAGGCTGGACGTGCCGAGTTCGTCGGAAATTTTCAAGGACAGTTCATTCACATCGTAACCGAGGCCGCGCGTGCCGAACGTGCCGAAATAGGCGAGGTCTTTGCGCAACTGCGTCGGCTTGACGCCGGCGGCCTTGGCGAGCGCCTCGCTGGAAACGGTGCCGATGCCGTTCTCGCGCAGCCGCGCGAGGCAGCGCAGATAAATCGAAAGCCGATAAATCGTCTTGCGCGGAATGATGAGTCGTCCGGCTTTTTTCATGTGCCGAAATTAGACGACCGCGCCGCTTTTCGCAAGGCGGGGACAATTGAAATTCACAAACCAAATCCGTTCGCGACTGTTTTTTCCGGATGGTCGCGCGGCGAATAATCTCGCCAATTTCCGCTGGCGATGGCAGGTTGCGGCGCATGAATCGTTGTCTGAATTTTTTTTTCATCGGGCTGGCGGCAGTCGGCGCATTAGGCTTTTCCGTCCGCGCGGCCAGCGTCACCAATCTGTTTGGTTTTACCGGCACGGAGATTTACCCCATTGACCAGCAGATCAGCAACCTGCACGTCGCCGATCTGGATGGCGACGGCTTGAATGACATCATCGTCGTCAACAATCTGCGCTCCAAAATCAATTTGCTTTACAACCTTACCGGCAAGGCAAACCGGGCGGACGCGACGCCGGAAGAAAAGCCGGAGATCAACGATCTGCCGCCCGACGCGCGCTTCCGCATTGATTCGATCCCGACCGAGGAGCGCATCGCCGCGCTCGCCGTCGCGGATGTGAACGGCGACGGCCGGCCGGATCTTATTTATTTTGGCGACACGAAGGATTTGATCGTCCGCTACAATCTCGGCACGAACGGCTGGAGCGAGCCGAAAATCTGGCATTTCGAGGATGGCCGGATGGATCCGAACTCGCTCGCCGTCGGCGATTTGAACGGCGACGGCCTCAACGACATCGCCTTGCTCGGCGACAACGGCGCGGTCTATTTTCTCGCGCAGCAGCCGGATCACACGCTGGCCGAGCCGGTGAAAATCCCCTATTCCGGCACGCCCAAGGCCATCCAGATGGCCGACTTGCGTGGCGACGGGAGAAATGACCTGGTGTTCGTGGATTTTGACAGTTCTACGCCGTTCCGCGTGCGGCTGCAAAACGCCGCCGGGCAGCTCGGGCCGGAAATTTATTTCAAGACGCAGCCCATCCGCTCGTTCTGCCTGGACACGCTCGCGGGCGGCCCGACGAATTATCTCGTGGACATCGTGCAGGCCACGGGACGCGCGGAAGTCTCGCAGTTCACGCGCCAGCCGGCGGAGACGTTCTCTGGCGATTTCAAGCAGGGGCAAATGCAGATTTTACCGCTCAACAAAACCGACGCCAGCCAGCGCGGCGTGTTGTGGGCGGACGTGGATGGCGACGGTCGCGCGGATTTGATCGTGGCGGAACCGGAAAGTGGCCAGCTTTCGGTTTATCTTCAGCAGGCCGACGGCACGCTCGCGGCACCGAAAACATTTCCCAGCCTCGCGGGCGTTTCGCAGATCGTCGTTTCGGACTGGAACCAGGATGGTCATCCGGAAATTTTTCTTTTGAGTCAGGATGAAAATTCCGTGGCCATGACGCAGTTCGATAAAAATGGCCGGCTGCCGTTTCCCACGCCGCTGCCGCTCGACGGCAAGCCGCTGCTGATGGCCGTGGGCGCGCTCAAGCCCGGCGCGAAGCCGACGCTGGCCGTTCTTGTGGACAAGGACGGCCAGCGTTCGCTCGTCACCTATACCGCCGACGGCAAGATGGCGACGCAGAAATTGAGCGCCAGCTTCACCTCCAATCCGACGACAATGGCGATCCAAGATGTTAACCAGGATGGCCTCGCCGATTTGGTGATCCTGATTCCTTATGAAAAAATTAAGGTGCTGCTGCAAAAGAAAAACGGCAAGTTTGACGAGCTCGACGTTGACCCGCCGGGCGGCGCTATGGAGCAACCGTGGCTCGCCGCTGCCGATGTGGACGGCGATGGCAAACCGGAATTGCTGCTGCCGCAGAAAAATTTTCTCCGCGCCGTCGTGCTCGAACAAGGGGCGAAAATTGCCGGTTCCACCAATCCGCCGAACTGGACGTTCCGCGTGAAGGATCAGATCAACGGCTCGGACAGCGACTCGCGCATCGTCGGCGCGGCGGCAGTCGTCAACGGCACCAACGCCGTGCCGTCGCTGTTTCTGTTCGATGCGGAGCACAAGCAGTTGACGTTGTGCGAGCGCGACGCCGCTGGTGTATGGCAGGTGGTGAAGAATCTGGATTTGCCGGTGACGACTTTCAGCTCCATCCAATCGATTAATCTGGGCGGCGCGGCGGTGGCGTTCACCGGGCAGGATTCCGTGGCGTGGCTGCCGCTCGCGGGCGAGGTCTGGCAGCTCACGCGGCTGGATGATTACGATACGCCCATCAAGGACGGGTATCTGAACGACGTCGTCGCCGGCGACCTAACCGGCAGCGGGCGCAAGCAACTCGTCTTCATGGAGACGGAGAAAAATTACCTCGATCTCGTGAATTTCAGCGCGGCGGGCAAGTTGGTGCCGGGCGACCGCTGGCAGGTGTTTGAGCAGCACACGTTTCGCAATGACCAGAACGCGTTGCCCGAGCCGCGTGAATGCGCCGTGGCCGACGTGACGGGCGATGGCAAGAATGACCTCATCGTTCTCGTCCACGACCGGATTCTGGTTTACCCGCAGGAATAAAAGCCGGTTCAATGCTTAAATAAAAAGTCGTTACCTCGGCAAACCGGGGCAAAAATTTTTCTCTGTCTGTCCAAAAATTGTTCGACGTGTCTCAAATCCGGCCAGTTTTTCCGTTTCACAAGCTGCCAGTGGTGCTGGCACGCAATTTGCAGCATTTCAGGCGTGAGAATGGCCATGGACATGAGCCCGTTGATTGGCGACGACGAAAGTCAACGCCAGCAACAGAGCCATGACAAGTTGGATCGAGCTTGCCGCGCGCAAAGGCGGACGCGTTTGCTCCAGCGGATTTTTTGCGGCATACGCGGCTTCTCGATTTTCTTGATGGCGGCGGCGGTGGTGACGTTGATTTTCTGGCACTGGAATGAAATCAATTCGGTTGCCGCGCAAAAAATCAGCCATGTGGCCGCCACGGTTCAAACCAACAATGATTCTCCGTTGCGCCAAGGCGCCTTGAATTACGAAAAAGAAGTGGAAGCCGCCGCCGGCAATTGACGCCGCCCGCTTTTGCCTTATGCCGTCAGACTGCCCGCAATATATTGTTCCAACTGCTCGATGGCCGCGTTTTGCGTGGAGATGATCCAGTTTACCAAATCGCCGATCGAGACGATGCCCACGACGTTCATACCCTCGACTACCGGCAGGTGGCGCACGCGCTTGTCCGTCATCAACCTCATGCAATCCTCCACCGAGTCATCTGGCGTCACAGTCACGATTTCGCGCGCGATGACTTCGCGGACGCGCGTGTCCTTCGAAGTCTTGCCCGCCAACGCCACTTTGCGCGTGTAATCGCGTTCCGTAAAAATTCCCGCCAACCGCCCGGCGGCCAGCACCGGCAGCGCGCCGACATTTTTTTCCGCCATCAACCGGATGGCGTCGAAGACGGTGGTTTCGGGTGTGACGCTCCAGAGAGCGGAGGTTTTTTCGTGCAAAAGCGAGCTGATGGGGAAGGCGATTTTCATAGGCTTTTAAAACTTATCGGCCGGTTCGGGCGATAATTCAAGAAAATAATTCATTTCATAAGAAATAAATTTTCTTCCCCGGCCCGCTCGTCGCTGCGAGACTGGCGGCTATGTCTACAATCATTGATACGCTGCCCACTGTGCTGTTGCGCCCCGGCGAAGCCGACCGCATTGTCGCCGGCCATCCATGGGTTTATGGCAACGAAGTCCTGCGCTTGAGTTCTCCCGCTACAGACGGCGACCTCGTGCAAGTCAAAGACCACCGCCAGCGTTTGCTCGGCACGGGTTTTTATAATTCCAAATCCAAGATCAACGTCCGCCTGCTCGCGCCCAACCGCATCATTCCGAACGAAAGTTTTTTTGAGGAACGCATCCGTGCCGCGCTGGCCGTGCGCCAACGGCATTTGCCCAAAGCCACTTCCTTTCGCGTCGTGAATGCCGAGAGCGATTTCTTGAGCGGCCTCATTGTGGACAAATACGAGGATGTTTTGGTCGTGCAAATTTCTGCGCTCGGCATGGAACTGCGCAAGGCGCACATCGTCGCCGCGCTACAAAAAATCTTTTCGCCGCGCGTCATCGCCGAGCGCAGCGACATCGCCTCGCGCAAATTTGAAGGACTTACCGAATCCAACGGCATTTTGTTTGGCGAACAAAACGGCCCGGTTTCCGTGAACTTGAACGGCCTCAAGTTTGAAACTGATCTGGTCGCCGGTCACAAAACGGGAATGTATCTCGACCAGCAGTCGAATTATCAGGCCGTCTCGCAGTTCGCGAAAGGCGGACAAGTGCTGGACTGTTTCAGTTTTCTCGGCGGCTTCGGTTTGCACGCGGCGAGGGCAGGGGCGGCGCACGTTCATTTGCTTGATCAAAGCGCCGAGGCGATTGCCGCTTCCGAACGCAACGCGAAAACCAACGGCTTGGAAAAAATATGCTCCTTCGAAACCGTCAATGTTTTTGACTGGCTCAAGCTGAACACCGCCGTCAAGCCGCACGAACGCGTCATCCCGCGCTTCGACCTGATCATCCTCGACCCGCCGTCGTTCACGCGCAACCGCGCTTCGGTGAACGACGCGCTGCGCGGCTACAAGGAGATTCACCTGCGGGCGCTCAAGCTGTTGAAACCCGGCGGCACGCTGGCGACCTTCTGCTGTTCGCACCACGTCAGCACCGAACTGTTTCAGGACTCGCTCCTCTCGGCGGCGTATGACACGCGCCACATCCTGCGCCGCGTGGCGACCTACGCGCAATCGCCCGACCATCCCATCATCCCGATGATTCCTGAAACGGAATACCTGAAAGGTTTTGCGTTTGAAAAAGTCCAGTGAAAATTATTTTTGCAACTGACTGAATGCGTGTTGAATTCCGGCTTTAACGTCAGGATTCTTTTCGTCACGCGGATATTTTTTGCGATAATCATTCGCCATTCGCAAAATGTCTTGGAACGAAGCGCTTCGATCTTTGGGCTCGGAATAAGCCATTCCAATCAATGCTCCATTAAGTTGAGTTTCCAACAAGTTGATTGCTTCGTTTGTATGGCCTGAACGTAGTTGATGTAAAACTGCAACTAAAATTCCCGCATCGGCTTCATTCTTGCTCAAATCCATCGCAGAAATGACGCCCGCGACTTCATTGGCGGTATTTGTTTGCCCGCTCTTTTGCAAAGACAAAATCAAACTGGTGTATCTGTCCAATGGTTCATTTGATTCTGTTTTGGCAGTTTGCGCTTTTGAACGCCAGACCATCAAACTCAATAAACCAGTCAGAATTACAATAAACAAAAAGATGTGATGTTTTTTCATAATTCAAATTTTTTTTATTAAAGATTAACTCTAAAACTGCCAGTGTCGTTTTGTCTAGCAACTTTGTTTTTTAGGATTTGCTGATAGCATATTCAGATGAAACTTTTGTTCCGCACAGTTTTTATTTTCATCGCCGCATTTCACTTCGCCGCAGTTGCCGCCGATTCCCCGTGGTCGTGCGTGGTCGTCATTGGCGCGAGCGCTTCGGCGGGATTTGTTTTGACCGAGCCGCTGGGCGGGCCGGCCACCACCCGGTGCAAACTGAATTATTATCTCGACGCCGCCATCACCGCGCCGCACGCGCCGGTAAAAAATCTCGCCAGCGCGCTGCTGTTCCTGAATCCCGAAGCCCTCGCGCCGCTGCAAATCGCTGCCGCCACAAATGACCGGCCCACGCTCGTCGTCGGCGTGGATTTTCTGTTCTGGTTTTGCTACGGCGATGGCCGCTCCGACGCCGCCCGCGCCGCGCGGTTGGAACAAGGCTTGAAACTGCTGGAACAAATCCATGCGCCCCTCGTCATCGGCGACATTCCCGACGCCTCCTACGCGACCAACACCGGCATCATCAGCGTGGACATGGTTCCGAGCGAAACCGCGCGGAAAGCGGCCAACCGGCGGCTCCGGCAATGGGCGGCGACGCAGCCGCAAGTGGTCGTCGTGCCGCTGGCGAAATTCATGCGCGACACGATGGCCAACGCCGCCATCCACGCGCACGGCCTGACGCTGCCCGCCGGCAAAACCCGCGCGCTGCTCCAAGCCGACCAGTTGCATCCCACCCCGCACGGCGCGGCGGTGCTGACGCTGGGGATTCTGGACGCACTGGTCACCAAGCAGACGAAATTTCCCGCTGACGACATCCTGTGGAGTCCCGAAGAAGTTTTTCGTCTCGGCTGTCAGGCTGCCGACAAATCCCGCCAGCCGTAACCGGTATCAAGGATGTTGGTTGCCATCAGCGCTTTGGTTGCACTACAAATGTAAAACTAAACCATTGGTTTAGCATAGTCAAAAATACCTATTCATGCTGTTTGAATCGCATGGCGATCATCAGCTTCCCGTCTTTCTCACCAACCGCCAGATATTGATAACTTATTTGACCGTCTAACATAGCCTCTTTAGACCCATCCATTATTTGAATCTATTTAACCCATATTTCCCAAATAAGCTTCACAAGCTGATGTTATTGACTTACACTGAAGCCGCATAAACAAAGGCTTTCATCTATGTCCAACCAACAAAAAACGGCGAATCCAACGGGTGCAGGTAAAAAACCGGGTCTGCGGATGGTTTTCGATAGTCGTTTGAAGCTGGAGTTTCACGGTTCCAAGATCACGTCTGATGCCGGGTTGCTGGCCTATCGGGAACTGGACGCGGCGCTGGGTCTGACCGATCTGGGTGAAAACTTGTTGAGTGATGGGCGGACGGGTAAGAACACACAACACTCGCTGGTGGCGCAGATGCGGCAGTCCATCTTCAGTCGGCTGGCAGGTTACGAAGACACCAATGATGCCGAACGGCTCGCTGTGGATCCCACCATGCGGCAAGTAGTTGGTGGGCGAGCCACGGAACACACGGCAGCTTCGACCAGCCAGATGGGACGGTTCGAGACCGAAGTGTTGACCCAGCCGAGCAACCTGAAGGCGTTGACGAAGATGTCAGGCAAATGGATTGACCGGTTACGGGAACGCCAGCCGATGCGGGAACTCATTTTGGACATGGACAGTTCCGTGAGCGAGACCTATGGCGAGCAGGAAGGATCGGAGTTCAACGGACATTTCGGCTGCACCTGCTACCATCCGTTGTTTTGCTTCAATCAATTTGGCGATGTGGAGCAGTCCATGCTGCGCGATGGCAATGTGCATAGCGCCAAGGATTGGCGGGCAGTGCTCGAACCGGTTGTGGCGCGGTATCAGGGTAGAAATATTCCACGCAAATTTCGGGCTGATGCGGCCTTTGCCAACCCGGAACTCTATGAGTATCTGGAAGCCGAAGGATTTGAGTATGCCATCCGTCTGCCGGCCAATGATGCGTTGCAGCGGGACATTGAGCCACTTATGACCCGACCTGTGGGGCGTCCTTCAAACACGCCGGTGGTGTGGTATGCCGGTTTTTTGTATCAGGCCAAGAGTTGGAATCGCGCCCGGCGTGTGGTGGCGAAGGTAGAGTGGCACAATGGCGAACTGTTCCCTCGCGTCGGATTCATCGTGACCAACCTGAAACGGCCCGCCAAACGGGTGGTGCGGTTCTACAACCTGCGTGGCACGGCTGAGCAGTGGATTAAGGAAGGCAAGAATGCGGTCAAATGGACGCGCCTGTCCTGTCACGACTTTGTGGACAATCAGGTGCGGCTGCACCTGTTCGTGCTGGCCTACAATTTGGGCAACTTCTTGCGTCAGGCGGTGCTGCCCCAAGCGGTGCGTCACTGGACCTTGACGACGTTGCGGGAGAAACTGATCAAGATTGGTGCGAAGGTCGTGCGTCATTCCCGGAAGATCGTCTTTCAGATGGCGGAAGTGGCGGTGCCACGAGAGTTGTTCCAGACGATTTTGGAACGGATTGGCCGGCTGAGATCACCAGCAGCAGCAACCGGATGAGGAAAAGTGGAAGGAATCACATGAAAACCACGGCAACAACGGAGGCGGTGTCTTCATCGCCGGAAGAAAATGAGCTTTGGAGCCAACAATGGCGTCAAAACACCTCCCACGCCGGGCAAAAACCAAGGGCGGACTGGAAAAATGTCTTGCAAATCCCGGGAGCAGGCAGAAAATCACGAAAACCACCCACGCCGTTCGTGGGTTACAAACTAAATGGGAAATCCAAGAATATATGGAATAAGTGCCATATTTGGAGCCGCCTAACAAAAAAAGAAGGCATGTTGAAGAA
>PLHK01000172.1 GCA_003139955.1 Limisphaerales bacterium | reverse complement strand
GCAACATCAGGCCGATGCCCTTCCAAAAAATCATCGGTTGTTTTAATTCTTCAGCCGGACAGCTCAAGAAATTTGCCCCCGCTAAAACGAACGCCACTTTTGCAAACTCGCTTGGCTGAAATTGAAAAAACGGCAAATCAATCCAGCGCCGCGCGCCCCAGCCATGAGTTTTGCCGATGAACGGAATCAAAACCGCGACGAGACAAATGATCATTGCCCAATACGCCACCAATGACCAGCGCGCCAGTGTATGATAATCCACCACGCACATCGCCGCCGCCACGCCGAGGCCGAGCGTATACCAGATGATCTGCCGCACCCACGTCTGGTCATACCACGGCAGCGACGCGGCGAAATCGTTCACCATTGTCGCGCTGAACACGAACGCCGCGCCGACAAACATCAGCCCGACCAGCGCCGCGATTTGCAGTCGGTCAAACGATTCTCTCGGAGTTGTGCCCGTCGAAAACATTTATTTAATTTGCAGTCGCGAGAATTTTTCCCGCGCCGGATTTTTCCTTTTCCAAAATCGCTTCGTAGATGTCGTGCGCGACCGGCGCGCACGAATCGCCGCCGGAAATGCCGCTCTCCACCATCACCACCACCGAGTATTTCGGATTTTCATACGGCGCAAACGACGCGAACCATGTCGTGTGATCCACCACGCGATTGTGATCGTCCTCCACCTGCGCCGTGCCGGTCTTGCCGCAAATCCGCATCTCCGGTCCCACCGCCGCCGGTTTGCCCGTGCCTTCCACATCCTCGGTTTCCGCCAGCATCGCGTTGCGCAAAATATTTAAACTCCGCGCACTGACGCCGATGTGATCGCACACGAGCGCGGACGGAAAATTCGTCGCCGCCTCGCGCGACATCGGATCCTGCGGTTCCACCCGCGAAACCAGTCGCGGCCAGAAAACGGTTCCACCATTCGCAATCGCCGAATAAACCACGGCCATCTGCAACGGCGTCACTTCCACTTCGCCCTGGCCGATGCACAAATTTGCCGTGTCACCCGCGCTCCAGCCTTCATGGATGCGATCGATGGACGGCATATTGCCGCCCGTTTCCTGCCGCGTCGGCAAATCAAAATTTTCACCGAGATGAAATTTTTCCGCGAGCGCCGCGATCCGTTCCGCGCCCGTGTCCGAGCCGATCTGGATGAAATACGAATTGCTCGACCGCTCCAGCGCGCGCTTGAAGTTGTATTCGCCGGGCGGCGCGGTGTCGTCAATCTTGCGCTTGCCGACATAAACACAACCTTTGCCCGGCCGCGTCGGATCGGCCTGCACCTCGTAAAATTTTTCCGGGTTCAAGCCCGCCTCCAGCGCCGCGAGTCCGACAATGACTTTGAAAATGGAACCCGGCGCGTAATTTTCCTGCGTCGCGCGGTTGATTTCCGGCCGCAATTTCGCATCCGCCCGCCGCGCGGCTTCCTGCTGCATTTCTGCTGGCGAAAGTCCGCCGGTGAAAAACAGCGGGTTGATCGCCGGCGACGACGCCATCGCCAGCACATCGCCGTTGCGCACATCCATCACCACCACCGCCGCGCGCGCATCCACGCCGTGATGTGCCGCGATGGATTCCTCGGCGGCGCGCTGCAAATCCAAATCCAACGTCAGCACCACGTTTTGTCCCGGCTCCGGCTGGCTCTCGATGGTTTCCGACTGGCGGTAACCCTGGCTGTTGACGAGCAACGATTCCGCGCCCGCGCGCCCGCGCAGTTCCTCGTCGAAACCATATTCCACGCCGACCGCGCCTTGAAAATCCGGGATACGATAATTGAAGACCGCGTCCTCGCCTTCCTGTGATTCGTCGTTGCGCTGCAAATAACCCAGCAGATGCACCGCCGTGTCGCCAAGCGGGTAACTGCGGACGGATTGCAATTCCAGATCCGCGCCCAGCGTGCCGGAAAAATTTTCCTCAAACTGCGCGATCTGCGCCGTGTCGAGATTTTTCAAAATCGGAAATGGCAGCGCCAGCCGTGCCGCATAATGTCGGTTGAACGCGATCGGATCGAACGTAAGCGGCTGGCCGATTTTCTGGCTGACCTGCGCCAGCACGCCGCTGGCCACGCGCACGCGCGCCGCTTCGCGCAATCCCTCAAGCTGTTCCGGCGTGAACGCAAATTGTTTCCGCTCCGCCTTGGTCAGCGAGCGTCCGAGTTTTTTTTCCGCGCTGGCGATGTTTTGTTTCTGCGCGGCGCGGGCGGATTTCAAAAGTTGACCGTAAGCCTCGTCGAACGGCTCGTGCAGATCGTCGAGGTAAAGGCTCAAGTTGTAGCGCGGCTGATTTTCCGCGAGCACGCGGCCTTCGCGGTCGAGAATTTTTCCGCGCACCGCCGGCAGCCGGATGGTGCGATACGCCTGCGTGGTCAGGTGTTCCTGATATTCGCGTGACGAGACGACTTGCACCCACCACAAGCCCGCGAGCAAAAGGCAAAGCCCGACCACCAGCATCACCGCGACCAGGCGGAGATGCGGCTCGTTCTTTTTCAGTTCGTCAACGACTAGCATTTTAACTTTTTAACCACGGATAACCACGGATTTGGATTTTCAGAAACAAAATTTCGTCATTTTTATCCGTGTTCATCCGTGGTTGATCATTTCATTTTCACAATTTCTTGCGGCTGCGCCGGATTTCGCGGTCGAGCCGGAAACCGGGTTCAATGCGTTCCTGATAACCGAGCGCGCGGTTGCATGCGTCCATCAGCGAAAAAATAAATGGCGTCGCCACCGCGCCGACGGCGGTCATCACAATCCACTGCCAGAGCGTGCCCCAGCCGAGGAGCAGTTCCTTGCCGCCGCTCAACAGCAGCAGCAGCGTCAGCACGGGCGCAACGGCGCTGGCGGCGGCACCGAGGACGAATTGCGCGAACGGCAGGTCGCGCAAAATCAGATCGCGCCGCAGATAAACCGGCCAGCCAATCGCGGCCAGCGGCAGGATGCTGATGCCGAGCGGATTTGCGGAAAGCGTGTCGAACCAGATGCCGCCGAACAACGCGAGCAGCGCGATGGTCGGCAAACCGGCGTTGAGCGCGGCGTAAATCATGAGCGCCGGCAGCAAATCAATCTGCGCACCAAGCCAGTGGCGCGGCGCGGACAGCGTCGCCTCGCCGAACACGGCGAGAAATGCGAAGGCCAGGATCAAAATTGTTTTGAAAGGATTCATGGGAACAAAACCCAGACTTGTTCGAGCGAACCGAGGTTTGCGTTCAGCTTCACGCGCGCGTCGGTGTAAAGGCCGTATTCGACGGAGCGTGAATCCACGATTTGTCCAATCGGAATGCCTTTTGGAAAAATTCCGCCGAGGCCGCTGGTAATAACGCTTTGGCCGGGTTTCAAATTGGCACTGCTGGCAAGATAAGTGAGTTCCACGAGCGAGGTGTCCAGCGTGCCGCCGGCGATGAGCACGCCCATGTCGCGCGCGGAATTTTCCACCAGCGCGGAGACGCGACAGTTCGGGTCGCCAACCAGCACGACTTGCGAATCATGATCGTTGACTGACGAAACCCGACCAACTAAAAAACCTTCAGCTGACAAAATTGGCAAATTGTTAGTGAGACCATCCTGGCTGCCGCGATCAATACGCACCGTGCGCCACCAATTTGCTGGATCACGGCCTATGACATAAGCCATTTTCAAACGCCAAGGCAATTGTTTCGCGCGATTGAACAGCGCGCGCAGTTGGTCGTTCTCGCGGGCGATGGCGATGCTCTGGACGGCCTGTGAACGAAGCTGCTGGTTTTCGCGGCGCAGCGCGTCAATTTGCCGGAGCAATTCGCGTCGCGGCAAAACGGAATCGGCGAGATCGGCAGGAAGTTGCTGCGCGGCACCGGCGAGTCCGAACAGCGGCAAAAACCAGCTTCCGACGGCGAGCTTGAGACGCGAGGTCGCGCGCGTGGGCAAACTCAAAAGAATGATTGCCACGAACACCACCGCGCCGAGCGCGAGATAATTTTTTTGTTTGAACATCCGCGTCACGGCGTTGCAGCCGTTGGCGGTGAACTCCCGGAAGAAGAATCAGTATTTGGCGTTGGTCGCGACGCGTTTCAGGAATTCAATTTCCTGCAACACGCGGCCCGTTCCCTCGGCGACGGCGCTCATCGGGTCGTCGGCAAGATGCACGGGCAGGCCGGTTTCGCCGGCCACGAGCTTGTCAATCCCGCGGATCAACGAACCACCGCCAGCCATCACCAGGCCGCGATCAACAAGATCGGAGGCGAGTTCCGGGGGGCAGCGTTCGAGGGTGATGCGGATTGATTCGAGAATGCTCGAAAGCGGTTCCTGCAAGGCTTCGCGTATCTCTTCAGAACGAATCGTCAATGTCTTTGGCAGGCCGGAACCGAGGTCGCGACCTTTGACATCCATCGTTAATTCCTGTTCCAAGGGAAAAGCGGAGCCGATGCGAATCTTGATTTCTTCTGCGGTGCGTTCACCGATCATCATGTTATAGGCACGCTTCATGTGGGCGACAATCGTGGAATCCAGTTCGTCTCCGCCCACCCGCAGGCTGCGGCTGAAGACGATGCCGGCGAGCGAGATGATTGCGATTTCGCAAGTCCCGCCGCCGATGTCCACGATCATGTTGCCCGCCGGTTCATGCACCGGCAGACCGACGCCAATGGCCGAAGCCATCGGTTGCTCGATCAAATAAACCTCGCGCGCGCCCGCGTGCGTGGCGGAATCTTTCACGGCCCGTTTTTCCACTTCGGTGATTCCCGAAGGCACTGCGACCACGACGCGTGGCGCAATTAATTTCCGATGGTGAACCTTTTGGATGAAGTGGCGCAGCATCGCCTCGGTGATCTCGAAGTCGGCGATCACGCCGTCTTTCATCGGGCGGATGGCCACGATGTTGCCGGGCGTTCTGCCCAGCATCCGTTTCGCTTCGTCACCGACCGCCAGCACATTGGTTGTGCCGGCTTGAATGGCCACCACCGAAGGTTCGCGCAGGACGATTCCACGATCCCGCACATAAACGAGGGAATTTGCGGTTCCCAAATCTATGCCAATATCATTGGAGAACAGGCTTTTGAATTGCTCAAGCATGAATGTGCCTAACCGCGAACAGTTAAAACGTAGCCAAGCCAAAGGTCAAGCCGCGAATGTGAATAACTCTGAAATCCGCCCGTCCCGACACTGGCAACACCGAAGCCGTAGAAACAAATCCAGAAAACGCGACAGCCTCCAACAATGGAGGCTGTTTGCAAGCAAGTATTCAACAAGTCACAGGCTGCCTAGCGTTAATAAAAGGCAGCACTGAAGTTTCGGGCAACCGTAGGCCGTGGGATAAAATCACCAGTTCCGTGCCTTTGTAAACGGTTCTCCGGACGTGCGCAAAAAAATCTTTGAGCCGCATTTCTTGGGGTCAGTGTTTTGTCGCTGCGCTCAATCCCAAATGCCAGACGCGCCGCAGTGAGCGAACTGTCAAAGGCATTCGCGAGGCGTTCCACGATGCCACGGTCGCTTTCAGAAGCTGCCTCGATTGAAGATTTTTGATTTAACCGCCCAAAAATCTGCCGCTCAAAATTTTGTTCGCGCAATATCTTTTCAAGTGCGCGTGCTTGATTCAAAGACGGTTCACCAAAGACAGAGCGAAGCGCCTCCTTAACCTCATTTGAAAGATTGCTCATTTGAGAAATCCTAGTCTTCGTGAGTTTTTTCGCAAGCGCGAAGCCTTTTCAGGCGAAAACAATTTCCGTCGTTGCCGCCTTTTCATCCCAGCCGCGCGTCGGGTCGGCGGTCACGGACGAAATATCCTTGATGGAAATCTGCCGCCCGCGAGTTTTCGGCGACTTGATTTCAATCTTCGACGGGTCGCACGTCTGCTGGTTGATTTTCTGGTGCGGCGCGGGTTTGTAACGGACGTAAAGAAGCTTCGGCGTTTCCGGCGCGAAAAATAAAATCCGCGATTTGTTCGGGATGCACAGATACGCCTTGTTCAAAATCGTCCCGCCGAATTTGAACCGCTTCAGATAACTCGCCTTGCGGTCGGTGTAGGCGCAGGTAAAAACTTTTTCGCGATCCGGCAGGCCGCAATAAAAAAGTTCCGGCCCGACGAATAATTTCTCCGGCAATTCACTGACCTTGTAAGTGCCGTCCTTGAACACGAGCAGGATTTTGTCGAACTTCGTGCACTCCAGTTTGAATTCCTCGCCGGAAACTTTGTAGCCGACGTAGCCGCTCGCGCGGTCGTAGGAAACTTTGAACGATTTGAACGCGACGGCTTTCACGTCCACTTCTTCGTGCCGCGCGGATTTCGTCGTCAGGCGCGGAAATTGCGGGCCGTATTTTTCCAGCAACGCTTCGAGATGGCCGATGACATATTTCGTGAGGCCCTTCAAATGTTTGCGCGTCGCGTCGAGTTCCGTTTTGGTTTTTTCCATTTCCTCGCGATGCTTGTTGATGTCAAAAAGCGAAATCCGGCGGATGCGAACCTGCAATAATTTTTCCACGTCCGCGTCAATCATTTCGCGGACGAGCTCTTTTTTGAACGGCTTAAAACCCTCATAAACACTGGCGAAAACCGCCTCATTCGTTTTGCATTTCTCTATCAATTTGTAAATCCGCTCTTCGATGAAAATTCTTTCCAGCGTGCGATAATGCAATTCGTCGAGCAGTTGCCGCTCGCGCAATTCCAGTTCGCGTTTCAGAATCGCGACGAGCTGTTCCGTGTTTTCGCGCAGGATTTCCGAAACGGTTAATTCAACCGGACGATTTTCCTTGATGACGACGATGCGGCTTGCGATGGAAACTTCGCAGTCGGTGAAGGCGTAAAGCGCATCCACCAATTTCTCCGCGTCCACGCCCGCCGGACATTTGATCTCGATCTCGACATTTTCGGACGTGAAATCGTTGATGGATTTGACCTTGAGTTTTCCTTTTTGCACCGCGTCTTCGATGGACGCGATGAGCGAATCCGTCGTGGTCGTCGGCGGAATTTCTTTGATGAAGACGGTTGATTCGTCCTTCGTCTTGATTTTCGCGCGGACTTTGACCGAGCCTTTGCCGTCCGAATAATCACGCGCGTCCATCAAGCCGCCGGTCATAAAATCCGGCAGACATTTGAACGGCTGTTTTTTCAGGATTGCGATCTGCGCTTCGAGCAGTTCGGGAAAATTGTGCGGCAAAATCCGTGCGCTCAATCCAACCGCGATGCCTTCCGCGCCGAGCATGAGATTCAGCGGCAATTTGCACGGCAATGTCACGGGTTCTTTGTTGCGTCCGTCGTAAGTTGGAATGAAATCAGTGATCTCATCGTTGAAAAGTTCTGTCCGGGCAAGTTCGGTGAGACGACATTCAATGTAACGTGGCGCAGCGGCGGGATCGCCGGTAAAGATGTTTCCAAAGTTTCCTTGTCCCTCGATGAGATAACGCTTGTTCGCCAGCACCACAATTGCGTCGTCAATGGAAGCGTTGCCGTGCGGATGATATTTCATCGTTTCGCCCGTCACGCTTGCGACCTTGATAAAACGACCATCGTCGAGCGTGTGCAAGACATGCATGATGCGCCGCTGCACCGGCTTCAAGCCGTCCGCAAGATTTGGAATCGCGCGGTCGCGAATGACGTAGCTTGCGTATTCTAAAAATCCACGATCCACGCGCGTGTGCAGACCGGCTTCGAGTTTTTTCGGATCAAATGGCTTGTGAACCATCGTCGTCTCGACCGTTTCAGCGACGACGTGATCCGCGCCGTTGCCGTTTGCAGCGGCGGATTTTTTATTTTGCACCGGCGCGGCAGGTTGTGCGCTTTCGATGGGCAATTCAGGCTGGCCGGAATCTTTTTTGCGTTTGGCTGACATGACTTAAATTTTTTATTGGTAGGGCGGCGTTGCTGCGCCGCCCAAATTTTGGGACGCGCGGCAGCGCGTCCCTACCGAATTATTTATTCCTCCACCGGCACGACGAGTTTTTCCATGATGTAATCTTTCCGCTCCGGCGTGTTCTTGCCCATGTAGAAATTAAAAATCGGCGCGGACTCGGTGCGCGGCGCGTATTCGATTTTGCTCAAACGCATTTCCTTGCCGATGAATTGCTGAAATTCTTTCGGTGAAATTTCGCCAAGGCCTTTGAACCGCGTGATCTCTGGCTTCCCGCCGAGTTCTTTGATGGCGTTGTCGCGTTCGGTTTCGCTGTAGCAGTAAATCGTTTTCTCCTTGTTGCGTACGCGGAACAGCGGCGTTTCCAAAACATAAACGTGGCCGTCGTGGACGAGCTGCTCGAAAAATTTGAAAAAATACGTGATCATCAGATTGCGGATGTGCATGCCGTCCACGTCCGCGTCGGTCGCGAGGATGACCTTGTCGTAGCGCAAACCATCGGTGTTGTCCTCGACGTTGAGCGACTGCATGAGGTTATACATCTCGTCGTTTTTATACATGATGTCGCGCTTGAGATCCCAGACGTTGAGCGGCTTGCCTTTCAAAACAAAAACGGCCTGATTGTTCACGTCGCGGCAACTCGTGATCGAGCCGGCGGCGGACTGGCCTTCGCAGATGAAAACCATCGTGCCTTTGCCTTTTTCTTTTTTCTTGTCGAAATGATTTTTGCAATCTTTCAACTGCGGAATACGAAGAGTAATTGCCTTCGCGCGTTCGCGCGCGAGTTTCTTGACCTGCTGCAATTCCTTCCGCAACTGCTGCGTGTCCGCGACCTTTGCGATGATCGTTTCCGCAATCTGCTTGTTGCGCTGGAAAAAATGCAGCAATTCCTCGCGGACGTTGTTGACGAGTTCAGTGCGGATTTCCGTGTTGCCCAGTTTATTTTTCGTCTGCGATTCAAATACCGGGTCTTTCAAACGGATCGCCACCGCGCCGACCATGCACTCGCGCACGTCGTCCCCTTCGTATTTTGCATTCGCGTATTCGTTGACCGCTTTCAGCAAACCTTCGCGGAACGCGCTCAAATGCGTGCCGCCGTCGCTCGTGTATTGGCCGTTGACGAACGAATAAAACGTCTCGCCGTAACGCGAATTGCTGTGGGTGAAACAAAACTCCAGCGTCTTGCCCGCGTAATGCAGAGGCGCATAAATCGGCTCGCTGCCGTCGGTGGCCATGTCTTCCATCACCAAATCCATCAGGCCGTGACGCGACTGGAAAATTTTCGGCTCCGCCAGTTCCGGTGTTTTCAGAATCAGCTTCAAGCCGGTGTTCAAATAACTGTAATGCCGCAGGCGGCGCTCGATAAATTCCAGTTTGAACGCGCTGTCCTTGAAAATGCTTTCGTCCGCCTCGAACTCGATGAGCGTGCCGTTCGGTTCTTTGGTTTTGCCGGAAGCTTCTTTTTTTAATTTGCCGATTCTGAAACTCGCCTCGGCAAATTCGCCGTCGCGATGGCTGCGCACGAAAAAGTTTTTGGAAAGCGCGTTGACCGCCTTCGTGCCGACGCCGTTCAAGCCGACGCTGAATTGGAACACGTCGTCGTTGTATTTCGCGCCGGTATTTATTTTTGAAACGCAGTCCACGATTTTGCCGAGCGGAATGCCGCGCCCGTAATCGCGCACGCTGACGCGGTTGTCCGCGATTTCGACTTGCACTTCCTTGCCGTGGCCCATGATGTATTCATCAATCGCATTGTCCACGACTTCCTTGAGCAAAACGTAACAGCCATCGTCGGGATTGTTGCCGTTGCCGATGCGCCCGATATACATGCCCGTGCGCAGCCGGATGTGTTCGAGCGACGACAGCGTCTTGATCTTGCTCTCGTCGTAAATTGCGGTCGGTTTTTCAGCCATAAAAATTGCGTGCGGAGAAATTAGTCAATGTGCGGGAAATGAAAATGCGAAAGTGTGGGCAATGTAAAAATTTCTGTTCGTGCAAAAAATAAACCGGCGTTTCCGCTTGCGACAGAAACGCCGGTTTTATTGGATAAAATCACTGCCTCAAGATGGCCTCGTAACCGTTGGCCTCGAGTTCCAGTGCGAGTTCCTTGCCGCCGGATTTCACGATGCGGCCATCGGCCATGACGTGCACAAAATCCGGCACGATGTAATTCAGCAGCCGCTGATAATGCGTGATGACGAGCTGCGCGGAGTCGGCGCGCTTCAATTTGTTCACGCCGCTGGAAACGATTTTCAGCGCNNACCGAGCGCTTGAGCAAATCGTCCTTGAGTTCGAGCAGTTTGATTTTGTCTTTGACCAAATCCAAAAATTCAATCGCATCGAGTTCCGGCTGGCCTTTGGATTTGCGGATTTCATTCAGCGCGGCCTTCAAAAAGTAAGTGCTGTTCACACCGGGAATTTCCACCGGATACTGGAATGCGAGAAAAACGCCTTCGCGGGCGCGTTCTTCGGGATCGAGTTCCAGCAAATCTTGGCCGAGATAATTCACCGTGCCGGCGGTGACTTCGTAGCCGTCGCGTCCGGCGAGAATCGCGGCGAGCGTGCTCTTGCCGGAGCCGTTCAGGCCCATCAACGCGTGGACTTCGCCGGCGTTGATCGTCAGGTTGAAGCCCTTGAGGATTGGTTTGTTTTCCACGCCCGCGTGGAGGTTGTTGATTTCGAGAATAGGTTGCTTGCTCATTTTTCTAAAATTTATTAGGAAAACAAGAATGCAGGAAAATTTCCATTCCTGATTTCCTGTATTCCTTATTCGATTATCCCACGCTGCCTTCGAGGCTGACGCCGAGAAGTTTCTGCGCTTCGACGGCGAATTCCATCGGGAGTTCCTTGAACACTTCTTTGCAGAAGCCATTCACAATCATGTTCACCGCGTCCTGTGTGGACAGCCCGCGCGAGTTGCAGTAAAAAATCTGGTCTTCGCCTATCTTCGAGGTCGAGGCTTCGTGCTCGACGCTCGCCGTGGTGTTTTTCACTTCGATATAAGGAAAAGTGTGAGCGCCGCACTTCGCGCCGATGAGCATCGAATCGCACTGCGAAAAGTTGCGCGCGTTCGCGGCGCTCTTGCGAATCTCGACGAGACCGCGATAACTGTTCTGGCCGCGTCCGGCGGAAATACCCTTGGAAACAATCGTGCTTTTCGTGTTCTTGCCGATGTGGATCATTTTCGTGCCGGTGTCAGCCTGCTGCATGTTGTTGACGACGGCGACCGAATAAAATTCTCCCTTCGAGCCATCGCCGAGCAAAATGCAGCTTGGATATTTCCAAGTGATTGCCGAGCCGGTCTCGACTTGCGTCCAGGTGATGCGCGAGTTTTTGCCTTTGCACAAGCCGCGCTTGGTCACGAAATTGTAAATGCCGCCCACGCCGTTTTCGTCGCCGGGATACCAGTTTTGCACGGTGCTGTATTTGATTTCGGCAGTTTCAAGTGCTACGAGTTCCACGACGGCGGCGTGCAACTGATTTTCATCGCGCATCGGCGCGGTACAACCTTCGAGGTAGCTCACGCTCGCGCCGTCATCCGCGACGATCAGCGTGCGCTCGAACTGGCCGGACTTCGCGGCGTTGATGCGGAAGTAGGTCGAAAGCTCCATCGGGCAGCGCACGCCTTTCGGGATGTAACAGAATGAACCATCGGTGAACACGGCGGAGTTCAGCGCGGCGTAATAGTTGTCCGTGTAAGGCACGACCGAGCCGAGATATTTTTTGACGAGTTCGGGATGCTCGTGAACCGCTTCGCTGAAGGAGCAAAAAATAATTCCCTTTTTCGCCAGCTCTTCGCGATAGGTCGTGCCGACGCTGACGGAATCAAAAATCGCGTCCACCGCCACGCCAGCGAGCCGACTACGTTCGCGCAGCGGAATACCCAGCTTCTCGTAAGTTTCGAGCAACTTCGGGTCAACTTCATCCAGACTTTTCGGCGCGTTGGCGTTAGGCTTGGGCTGCGAAAAATAGCTGATGGCCTGAAAATCAATTTTCGGATACTTGACAAACTGCCACGTCGGCTCGGGCATCGTCTGCCAGTAGCGAAACGCCTTGATACGCCAGTCGGTCAGCCATGTCGGCTCGTTTTTCTTTGCAGAAATATGGCGGATGGTTTCCTCGCTCAAACCGGGCGGCGTGGATTCGGATTCGACATCGGTAACGAAGCCGTATTTGTATTCCGTCTTGACCAAATCTTCGATTGTCTCGGTGGCAGTGCTCATGTTCGTAAATTATTTCTTCTGGTCGCAATCCGGGCAGACGCCGTGGATGGCGATGTCAAAATGTTCGGCCTTGAAGCCTTTGGGCAACGGCATGGCTTGCGCGGGCAAATCCACGTCAAAAACCGTCCCGCAGGCATCGCAATGAAAATGGCCGTGTTCGTGCATATTCGGGCAATAGCGCGTCGCGCCGCGATCCAAAGTGACCTGCCGCGCCAAACCAGATTTCACCAGCGCGTCAAGGCAGTTATAGACGGTTGCGTGGGAAATTTCCGGCATCGTCTTTTTGGCGCGGATGAAAACTTCCTCGGCGGTCGGATGATCACGCTTGTGGCGCAGCACGTCATAGACTTGCTGGCGCTGCGGCGTGAGGCGCAGGCCGGTCGCGCCCAACTGTTCGGTCAGGTGCTGTTCGTCTTCGTGGTGGCTGCGCGCCTTCATCGCGGGGAAATTTAGCGCAGGGAGACGGCAAGTCAAGATTTAGAACAATTCTAAATTGCGGGACGGACGGCGTGCCGCCGTCCCTAAAATTGAAACTGATTTAGGTTCGCCGACACGGCGACCCTCCCAATTATTTCTGAAAAACGTGGACGCGCGCGGGCGGCAGGTTCCACCAAACGATTTTGGAGGCAAGCAGCCGGAAGTCGTCCGCGCCCCGGCTGCGATCTTTCACGAGATGGTAACTGTATTGGACGAGGCGGCCGCGCGGTTCAAGGACGGCGCGAATTTTTTGCGCAAGCGCGTCCGCCTTTGCCTTGGGAAAATTCAGCAGCGGCAAACTGGAGATGACCGCGCCGACGGAACTAACCGGCTGCGGCAGTCCGGCGAGGAGCATGTCCAGCTCCCACGCGTCGCCGGCGATGATGTGCGCGCGCGGAAATTTTTTCTGGAGCAGCCGGGCGAGCGTGGGATTGTGTTCGATGGCGATCAGCCGGTCTTCGCGCAATCCATATTTGAGCAGCGCGTCGGTGACGGCACCAGTGCCTGGGCCAAGCTCGAGGACAAAACTTTCCGGGTTGCGCGGCAGCCAGCGCGCCATCGCGGCACCAAGCTGCGGCGAACTTGGCGCGACCGAGCCGGTGCGCTGCGGGTTCACGAACCATTCGCGCAGGAACAGCGTGGAGTCGGCCAGGGCCGCGATGATTTTTTTTGCCATGTGCTGCTGACTTGGACGGCAGTGTAGTCCAAGCGTTCACTTTTGCACCAAAGAAAAATTGCGACCATCACGGAGCGCGCTTGAAATCTTTTTGAAACTCCGCCTCCAGCGCCGCGCGTCGCATGGTCCAGTCTGCCCAGTCCGCCGCCCAAGCTGCGCCGATGAAATGGGTCTGGGCGGTCGGCCAGCGGTCGGCCAAATTTTTCATGGTCGCGGCATAAGCCTCCGGTTGCCGCCATTTCAATTGCGCCTCGGCGAGGTTGAGCTGGTTGCCGGGATAGTCCGGTGCGAGGTCGGCGGCACGTTCGAGCCATTCGCGCGCCTTGCGCTTGCTGCCGACGCTGAACGGCCAGCCCGGTGCTTGCAAATAAAGTTCGCCCAGATTCCGCGCCGCGCCGGCGTAATCGAAATGCTCGTCGAGCGCGGCGACGATTTTGAATTCCGCTTCCACTTCAAAAACCAGCCGGTAGGCGGCGAGCGAGGGTGCCTCAGCGTCGGCCAGTTCGCCAAGGCTCATGCCGAGATAATAATGGCCGGGCGCGGAATTGGATTCGCGCGCCAGCAACTGGCGGCACGCGGCGATGCCCAAGCGTGCGAGGTCGGTGCGCTGCGCATTATTCGTGGCAAAATCGCAATAGTCAAAGGCCGTGCGCGCAAAATTCCAGGCGTTGGTGGCATTATTCGTGTCCGACTGAAATTGCGCCTGCGCGCGGAGAAATTCCTGCTGCGCGCGCGCGGCGAAAAGATGGTTCGTCGCCACCTGTCCGTCCGCGCTCGCCGTCGCCAGCAAAATGGCGGCGGACAGAATTGCTTGAATATGCGGTTTCAATGACATGACCGGGTCAATTAGCAGTTGCCATCGTGACGGAGTAAATTATACTCGGCAAGTGAGATTAAACCGGAAATTCCTGTCGCTGGCGCTGCTTGCCGCCGTGCCGCTGGCCATGGCCGGTTGCAGCGGCATCAATGCCAGCCAAAGCGTCTCGCCGCTGGACTTTTTGCTGCCGGGGGCTGGGTCTTTTCTGAAGGCGAATCCGGCCCAAACCAATGCGCCGGTTGAGTTTCCTGAAATCTCCAACGAAGTCGCGTCCGTAAAATAAATTATGCGTTTCCCATTCGCGCTGACGAAGAAAATCGCCAGCCACATCATCAAACATAAAGTCCGCAAGACGCCGAAGTTTGCGATGGTCTTGCAGCTCGAACCGCTGCACACCTGTAATTTGACCTGCACGGGCTGCGGGCGCATCCGCGAATATTCCACGTCGCTCAAAGACATGGTGCCGCTGGAAAAATGCCTCGAAGCCGCAATGGAATGTGACGCGCCGATGGTTTCCATCTGCGGCGGCGAACCACTGATTTATCCGAAGATCGAAGAATTGATCAACGGTCTGCTCGAACAGGGCCGCGTGCTTTACATCTGCACGAACGGAATGTTCATGCGCAAAAAAATGCGCGATTATCTTGCGTCAATTTATTCACCTGAACTTGAACCGAAGCTGAAAAAATTGCTCGATGGAAAATTGATTTCCGAAAAAGAAGCGGAAACGATTCGCAAATCCGATGCCGCCGCGCGCAAAAAAGTCGTCATTCGTCCGACGCAGTGGATGTATTGGAACGTTCACGTGGACGGTCTGGAATTCACGCATGATTTGATCGTCGAACGCGAAGGTGTTTTCAAAGAGTGCGTCGAGGCCATCAAGATGGCGAAAATCATCGGCTATCAGGTCGCGACGAACACGACGGTTTATCGCGAGACCGATGTGCAGGAAATCGAGGACATGTTCAAGTATTTGAGCTCGCTCGAAGTGGACGGCCACACGATTTCGCCCGGCTACGATTACGACGCTGCGAAAAAAGACATGGTGTCCCGTCTCGGCAAGGATCCCAAACAATTTTTCCTGACGCGCGACATGACGCGGCAGAAATTTGCGAAAATTCAGGAATGGGGCAAGGCGTTCACGATTTTTGGCACGCCGGTGTATCAGGAATTTCTCGCCGGCAAACGCGAGTTGACCTGCACCGCGTGGGCGATTCCGACGTTCAACGTCAAGGGCTGGAAAGCGCCGTGCTATTTGATGACCGATGGCCATTATGCCGGCTACCACGAGATGCTGACGAAAGTGCAGTGGGAAAAATACGGTGTCGTGAATGGCGTCGCGCGCGACCCGCGTTGCGAACATTGCATGGTGCATTGCGGCTACGATCCGAGCGGTGCGCTCGGCACGAATTATCAGTCCGGCGACAACTGGAAAAATTTCAAATACAACTTCGGCGCGAAGCCAAAGCCGTATCCGGCGTCTCCGGAACTGGCGAAGCGCGCCTTCAACGGCGTCACTATCGGCAAAGGCCATCTGGCCGAAGCGAAGGCGATCATCAATTCGCCCGCCGCCGGCGCGCGCGGCGCGTTCGCAAATGAAGTGCATCACGATCACGAAGCGCACGTTGGAAGTCATTGCGGCACGGGCGAGACGACTGAACGCGATGAATTGCTGGCGAAAATCAAAGACGTAAAAAAAGCGGAATAATTTTTCCCGCCCGCAGAAAATTTTAGCATTCAAGAATCCAAATGAGCAGAACTCTTTATCTTTCACCTCCATCCTTTGACGGTTTTGACGGCGGCGCGGGCGCGCGTTATCAGGCGCGGCGCGAAGTTACCAGCTATTGGTATCCGACGTGGCTTGCGCAACCCGCCGCGCTTACGCCCAATTCCAAGTTGATGGATTGTGCGCCGCATAACATTGACCTCGCCAAATGTCTCGCCGAGGCGAAGAGCTTTGACCACGTCATCATCAACACCTCCACGCCGTCGCTGAAGAACGATTGCAAGGTTGCCGAGGCCATCAAAAATCAGAAGCCGGACACGAAAATTGGTTTCGTCGGCGCGCACACAATGGTGTTGCCGACGGAAACGCTCAAGGCGTCGTGGGCGATTGACTGGGTTGGGCGCAAGGAATTTGATTTCACCTGCAAGGAAGTCGCCGAAGACCGCGACCTCGCGACGATCGCCGGTTTGTCTTACAAGGACAAGGACGGGAAAATAAAACACAATCCCGAACGCGAAATGATTTCGGACATGGACACGCTGCCGTGGGTGGCGGACGTTTACAAACGCGATCTGGAGATTGAAAAATATTTCATTGGCTACCTCCAGCATCCTTACGTCTCGATGTATACCGGCCGCGGCTGCCCTGCGCAGTGCAGTTTCTGCCTCTGGCCGCAGACCATCGGCGGACACAAATATCGTGTCCGCTCGCCGCAGAACGTCGCGGATGAAATGGCCTACATGAAGAAAATTTTTCCGCAGGTGCGCGAATTTTTCTTCGACGACGACACGTTCACCGCGAACCTGCCGCGCGCGCGCGAAATCGCCAAGAAACTTGGCCCGCTTGGCGTGGATTGGAGTTGCAACAGCCGCGCGAACCTGGATTATGACACGATAAAATCTTTCAAGGACAACGGCCTGCGTTTGTTCCTCGTCGGCTACGAAAGCGGCAACGACGAAACGCTCACGCGCATCAAAAAAGGCGTGACCACTGACGAGATGCGCCGCTTCACCAAATCCTGCCACGAAGCGGGCGTGGTGATTCACGGCACGTTCATTCTCGGTTTGCCGGTCGAGACGAAAGAGACGATCGAGCAGACAATCAATTTTGCGAAGGAACTCGACGTGTTCTCGCTGCAAGTTTCGCTTGCCGCTCCGTATCCCGGCACGGAACTTTACGAACAGGCCAAGCTCAACGGCTGGTTCAGCAAGAAGGACAAGGGCGACATTTTGCACGCCGACGGCTTGCAGCAAAGCACGTTGGAATATCCGAACGCGTCGAAGGAAGAAATCTTCGAGGCCGTGGACCGTTTTTATCGCAGCTACTATCTGCGCCCGAAACCAATCCTGCGCATCATCAAGACGATGCTTGAGGACAAGGACGTGATGGTGCGCCGCTGCCGTGAAGGCTACGAATTTTTCAAAAGCCTCAACCAGCGCAAGCACGATCTCGCTGCTGCCAAGGCGGTCGCGGCGTAACGCGAAAATAGATTTGCCAAACGGCGCGTGGCGACACGCGCCGTTTTTTTATTTGCGGCGTCACGCCGGAAATTCCTTTTGGCCGCGCGGTGGATGAATTAGTTTCTCCGCGTGCCAAACGAAATGCCGCGCATCTTGATTGTGGACGACGATCCCGGCCAGCGCAGTCTGCTGGACTCGTTTCTGTGCGGCCAGGGATTTGCAACCGTCCTCGCCGATTCCGGCGAACGCGCGCTCGAACTACTTCCGACTGGAAAATTTTCCCTCATGATTTCCGACGTGCGGATGCCGGGGCTGACCGGCTTGGAAACGTTGCAACGCGCGCGGAAAAATTTTCCGACGCTACCCGTTTTGCTCGTCACCGCCTACGCCGACATCCGCGACGCAGTTGAGGCGATGCGCGACGGCGCGCTGAATTATCTCGCCAAGCCGATTGACCTCGATGAACTGCTCGCGACCGTGCATCAGGCCACCGGCCTTGCGCAAACCGAACCACTGAAACTTGGTGCAGAAAAAAATCTGCCGCCGCACATCGTCGCGCACAGCCCGCTGACCAGCGCGCTGTTCCAGCAAATCTCGCTCGTCGCGCCGTCGGAAACGCGCGTGCTCATCACCGGCGAAAGCGGCACGGGCAAGGAAGTCGTGGCGGACACGATTCACGCGTGGAGTGCGCGCGCGAACGGCCCGCTCATCAAAATAAATTGCGCCGCGATTCCTGAAACATTGTTGGAAAGCGAATTGTTCGGCCATGAAAAAGGTGCGTTCACCGGCGCGAGCGCCATGCGCATGGGACGATTCGAGGAAGCGGACGGCGGCACGATTTTCCTCGATGAAATCACCGAGATGTCGCCGGGTTTGCAGGCAAAATTGCTGCGCGTGACGCAGGACGGCAAATTTCAGCGCATCGGCTCGAACCGCGAAATTCGCACGAACGCGCGCATTCTTGCCGCGAGCAACCGCGACCTCGAAGCCGAGGTGAAGGCCGGACGCTTCCGCGAAGATTTATTTTATCGTCTGAACGTGGTGGAACTGAATCTCCCGCCGTTGCGCGAACGGCGCGAGGACATTTTGCCGCTGGCGAATCTGTTCACCGCCGAGTTTGCCCGCAACCGCGCGCGGCTCGCCGAGGCGACGGTGAACTGCCTGCAAAATTATGCGTGGCCGGGCAATGTGCGTGAACTCCGCAATGCCATCGAGCGCGCCGTGCTGCTCTCGCAAAGTGAATTGATTTTGCCCGAACATCTGCCGGCCAAATTGCGCGAGGCGGTGAAATCCGCCGCGCCGCAGCCCGCCGTTGATGCGCAGACGATGGATGAAATCGAGCGCCACGCGATTCTCTCTGCGCTGAAGCAGCACAAGTCCAACCGCACGGAAACCGCGAAGGCATTGGGCATCAGCCGCCGTGCGCTGCTCTATAAACTGCAGCGGCTGCGCCAGCAAGGTTTTGAGTTTGAGTGAACTGTTTCCGCGCAAAACTAAAATGCAAAAGTCAGCCAACCAATGGAAAATGAAAGAGCATCCACTGAAATCAGCGTTCATTTTAATGGGCATACCTCTTATATAAATGCGCTTCGTTATTCGAGCTTTACGTTGCAAGGGAGCGGGACAAGGACATAATGAATTCCGAAGAGAAACAGGTTGTGGTGGCATTGATTGAAATTAAAAAAGACAATCGCGACAGATGGACGTTGTTTTTCGCTGCCGTAGCAGCAATTTGCACGATCGTTGGCCTTTTTATTAAAAAATGATTTCATTGCAAGACCAACGCGGTTTCAAATTAATTGACTATGCGAACATAGGCTGCAAATAATTTAACCGTTCCAGCTTCATTCGCTTCAGCTTTTCAGCAGTTCGCCTAAATCTAGTTGCCGCGTGAACATCGTGAGTTCGCCGTCCGGCCCGCGCGGCCATTTTTCTTTTGGACGATCCCAGTAAAGTTCCACGCCGTTTTCATCTGGATCGCGGAGGTAAATCGCTTCGCTCACGCCGTGGTCGGCGGCTCCGTCCAATTCCACATCCGCCGCGAGCAAGCGGCGCACGGCATCGGCGAGCAGCGCGCGCGTCGGATACAAAATGGCGACGTGATAAAGTCCCGTGCTGCGCGGCGGCGGCGGCGAACCGCCCGCGCTTTCCCAAGTGTTCAAGCCGATGTGATGATGATAACCGCCCGCCGAGACGAACGCCGCCTGCGTGCCGAATTTTTGCTGCAATTCAAAACCCAAAATGCCGCAGTAAAATTTCAGCGCGCGTTCGAGGTCGGCAACTTTCAGATGGACGTGGCCGATGCGGACGCCGACATCAATCGGTGCGGAGACGGTTTGCTCTTTCATGCAGCGAACATAATTCAATGTGCTTAGTTGTGCGACCAAACATCGCTTCGCGGAAAACTATCAACGGTTGCCGGCGACTGCCCATTGTCTATTTTGACCGGCATGGTGTAAGATGATTTTGTGGATTCCAATCTGTCGCAATTTGTCAGTGAAATCTGGCAGTATAAGCCCATCGTCATCGTTGTGCTGGTCGGCGGGTTTATCCTCTTTGTGCTGTCCGTGATTGACACCCATCGCCACCGCAAAAAAATTCAGAAGAAACGGAATCGGGGCAAACGTCATTGACGGAACATGGCACACTCCGCCAAATTTCAACGCGCGCCGAAGTGCCGACGGAAACCACCTGAGCGCGGAGCCGTGCTGGGAAAATGGCGTTCGTTGCCGCCTTCGCGGTTGCCATTGACCTCGCCGCGAGTCGGTTGCGGACGTTGGCCACCACCTGATTGCGGACGGCCAGCTTGCGGACGCGAGCCGAACTGCGGTCGGCCACTTTGCGGCGGGCGCGGACCGGCGGATGGACGTGGAAAATTTTGCGGGCCGCGTTGCTCGCGCTGTTCATTACGCGGTGGACGTTGGCCGCGTGGTTGTTGATGACGCGGGTGACGGCGTTCTTCTTCCGCCGGATTGTAAGGCGGTGCGGCGGCGGTGTAATTAAATCCTTCCGCTTTTTTCCGCACAAGACCGCGGCCAATGAAACGTTCGAGCGCGCGGAGTTCGCCGTGATCTTCGTTCGTCACGAAACTGATGGCGTCACCAATTTGATTCGCGCGACCGGTGCGGCCAATGCGATGAATGTAATCTTCGACGTGCATCGGAAAATCGTAATTCACGACGTGCGAAATGCCGTCCACGTCAATGCCGCGTGCGGCGATGTCCGTGGCGACGAGCACGCGCACGGTGCCAGCCTTGAAATCTTGCAATGCGCGCAAACGCTGGTTCTGCGAGCGATTGGAATGCAGCGTTGCGGTGCGGATGCCCGCTTGCTCCAACTGACGCGCGAGTCGGTCGGCGGCGTGTTTCATGCGCGAGAAAACCAGCACCATGTCCATGGCCGGTTCTTTCATCAAATGAACCAGCAGCGCTGTCTTGAGATGCTTCGGCACTTCGTAAACAAGTTGTGTGACTGTTTCAGCCGGATTGGAGCGGCGGCCGATCTGGACGATTTTTGGCGAGTGTTGAAATTCGTGCGTAAGCCCTTCGATCTCTTTCGAGAGCGTGGCGGAGAACATCAGCGTCTGCCGCTGCTTTGGCAACTGGCGGACAATCTGGCGGATGGATGGAAGAAAACCCATGTCCAACATGCGGTCGGCTTCGTCCAGAACAAGAAATTGCAAGCTGGAGAAATCGCCGTTGCGACGTCCGAGTAAATCAAGCAAACGTCCGGGACATGCAACCACAATGTCAGTTGCGGAACGCAGCGCGCGGATTTGCGGCTGTTCGCCGACGCCGCCGAACACGGTGGCGATGGTGAGCGGAAGATGTTTGGCGTAGGCGCGGATATTTTCCTCGATCTGCACGACGAGTTCGCGCGTGGGCGCGAGGATGAGCACGCGTGTGCGGCGGTTCGGTCCGGTGGCAGCCTGCGCGGCGGCGAGCTTCGTGAGCATCGGCAGCGTGAATGCAGCGGTTTTGCCCGTGCCGGTCTGCGCAATGCCTATGAGATCGTGGCCGGCGATGATGGGCGGAATGGCGGCGGTCTGGATGGGCGTCGGCTCGGTGTAACCGGCTTCTTGGACGGCTTGTAAAATTTTCGGCGCGAGGCCGAGGACTTCAAATGACATACGGAAAAAGTGTAAAATCGGGGAGCGGTTTGGCACGCTCGAATTTGCGCCGCAGCGAGAAGCTGCGCGCATGCTGAAATTTATTTCAGCCGCCAGGTGATGCGCGCCTTGTTGAGATCGTAGGGCGACATTTCCATTTTGACGCGGTCGCCGACGGTCAGGCGCACCCAGCGTTTGCGCATTTTGCCGCAGATGGTGGCGAGGACGACATGCTTGTTGTCCAGTTCGACGCGGAACATGGTTCCGGGCAAAAACGTTTGGACACGGCCTTCCACTTCAATGTGTTCTTCTTTGGTCGGTGCTCTCATGCGGACGAAGCGACTGGGAAAATAAAAAAGGCGGGATTCGGTTCACCCGAACCCCGCCCTGAAAAAATCCTAAAACGGATTAGTAACGTTCGCGACGACCAGCGCCTCCGCCACCGCCGAATTCGCGACGGCCACCACCACCGCCACCGGGAGCGCGTTCTTCACGCGGGCGGGCGACGTTGACGGTGAGGGCGCGACCATCCAACTGCGCGCCGTTGAGGGCCGCGATGGCTTTCTGCGCTTCTTCCGCCGTGCTCATGGTCACGAAACCGAAACCGCGGGGGCGGTTGGTCATGCGATCCATCATCAGGTTGGTTTCCGTGACCGTGCCGTGCGCTGCAAAAGCGTCGTTCAGGTCGTTTTCGGTGGTATTGAAGGAAAGATTTCCCACGAATAATTTGTTGCTCATGTGATGTATTTTACTGTCCGACTAACACTGCACTCACCAGACTGTTTCCGATTATCGGATTTCAAATCATCACTGAAACTAAGTTCACTTGAAGATTTACCATGCCGTGGGACTGACAAGCTATCTAACAGGTGGGGCGAGCATGGACTTTTTCCGGCGGAGCACAAGCATTATATTCATAAATAAAAACGCGCATTCCCGCGCGGCGCGGCGCGAAAATGATTTCACTTCGGTCATTTACAATGTCGCCGGAGCGTCACATGATGCCCTCGGTTGCGGGGAAACCAATCATTCCGCACATAGGAAACGACAACTCCGAAAAACATCATGGCTAAAAAAGCTGTTAAATCCAAGGCCGCCAAACCCGCGCCGAAAAAAGCCGCCGCCAAAATGCCCGTTGGTAAAAAGAAGTAACGCGGCTCGTTATTGTCTCTCCTGAAACCCAAACAGGAGGGGCAAACTTTTTTCC
The DNA here is from genome assembly GCA_003139955.1 of Limisphaerales bacterium. Lineage (GTDB taxonomy): Bacteria > Verrucomicrobiota > Verrucomicrobiia > Limisphaerales > UBA11358 > UBA11358. Next base: position 13,778 of record PLHK01000172.1, on the reverse strand, counting down.
TGCGCAGTTTCGCGCAGAATGGCTTTTCCATTTTCGCCGCATGAAACTCGCCCAATCCCAGGTCTGGAAAAAAGACGGACAATTCATCCGCATCGTCCGGCTCGAACGGCTCGAAGTGGAATACAAATCCCACCCCAGCCTTGCGAGCAAGGCTGGCACCAAAGTCGTCACCAGCAAAAAAGATTTCTGCCGCCTGCTGAAGGGCGCGCATCTGCTGACCACCGGCAAAAAATCGCCGGTCATCAATGAAGCTGACGTGGACGCCGTCGCGCATTAAGCTGGGAAATTGCAACGCGCTGAAAAAAATCATTACGCCACGCTCGGTCTCGACCGCCGCTGCACGCTGGCGCAAATCCGCGCCGCCTATCGCGCGCTGGCCAAGCAGCTTCATCCCGACGTCAATCCAAATTCGCCCGCCGCCATTGCACGCACACAGGAACTCAACGCCGCGCACGCAATTTTAAGCGACTCCGATTTGCGCGCGGACTACGACCGTGAACTGGATAAGCCAAAAAAATCTGCCGCGCCTGCGCGCGAGGTGAAAATCCAGTGCAACCTTTCGCAAGACGTTCATCTGCCGCTGGAAGATTTTTTGCGCGGAACAAAACGTGAAGTGCGCATCCACGATTCCGCCAACCCGAATGGCGCGGAAATTTATCAACTCATCGTTCCGCCGGAAACCACGCCCGGCACGCGTTTCAAAATTTCGCGCGCCGAAACTTTTGGTGGCTTTGTGCAACTACGCGCAAAGCCGCTGCCGAATTTCCGTTTCAAAGTGCGCGGTTCGGATTTGCGCTGTGATTTGAAAATCAAATCCGAACACGCGGCGCAGGGCGGCGTGGAAATGATTCGCGGAATTTCCGGCACAATGCTGCGCGTTCAAATTCCGCGTGGCGTTGCGCGCGGAGAAATCATTCGCATCGCAAATGCGGGCTTGCCAAAATCACGCGGTGGACGTGGCGATTTGCTGGTGCGAATTATTTATCGCGTCGAGGTTCGCATTAGTCGCGTTGGTAAATAAATTCGCCTCGATCATTTACAATCGTCAGGCCACGGCGCACGATGGCCTGCCTTCCGGAGAAAATTCCATGCCGCAGGCAAGTCAACTCGTAGAAAGAAATAAAAGTTATGGGCGACAGATCACCGAAAGCCAACCAGAAGAAATCCGGCCAAAAAGATGCCAAGGCCAGCAGCAACAACGCCAAAAAAAGCGCCGCCGTCGCCGCCAAGTCCGCCGCCGGTAAAAAAAAGTAACCGCTGGTTATTTTTACTGTCGCTCCTGAATTTTTAATCAGGAGCGACAGATTTTTCTGCCGACAACTTCAAATTCCCACAGTGTCAATCTGCTCGTAGGCGGCGCGCAGCCAGAGCTTGACACGCTGGCGTTCGAGCAGGCCAAGGCCTTTGACCTCCGTCACGCTCCGGTTTTTGGCCGCCCAGAAGCTGGTGCTGCCGGCGTCAATCTTGTTGATGACCGGTTCGTGCAGGCGCTTGAGCGAGATGATCTGGGCGTTGAACTGCTTGGCGTGATCCCGTTCGCCGGAATTGTAAAAGATATCGAAGGTTTCGCCGCGCAGTTGGTTTAAGACGAGAATGTAATTTAGCCGCGCGCCGAAACGGTCGAGCAGTTTTTTCAACAGGTCAACGGAGTCCTTGCCGGAATCCATGACGTGCCAGTAATTGAATGAGACGCCGAGTTCTTCGGCCGTTTCGAGCACGCCGGAATCATCCATCCATTTCACGAGCGGATCATGCGTTTGCGCCGCGAGATCTACGAGGATGCGTTTGTCGGGAGATTCCACGGCCGCTTCCACGATGGCGTCGAGGCTTTCATAATTGTCCACCACGACGGGCGAGGCGTAATCCGAATAAAAGCGCAGGAGCGAGCCGTGGGAACGGTCCGTGTCGAAGCCGAGGAACGGAATGTTTTTATCGATCATGTATTGCGCCACCACGCGGGCCACCACAGATTTGCCCACGCCGCCTTTTTCGCCGCCGATCAGATGTATTTTGTTCATGTTAAATTTTGTGTTGGTCAGTTGCCGACGGCGCTTTGGACACCGTGCCCAGTTGTGGCCGCCCGCAAAACTGCGACGGACAGACTACCTTGGAATCGCATGAAGACACGCAAATAATTGAAACAGCGTGTGAAAAAATGGTTCCGTTCGCGTGACTTTTTTGAAGCGGAAACTAAAAAAATTTCGCCGGGAGCAACAATGACCTTGGGATGGACACCGTCGCCAGCGCCGTTAAAATCGCCGCATGGAAAAGAACCGGCTCGAAGCTTTCAGCGACGGCGTCATCGCCATCATCATCACGATCATGGTGCTGGAATTGAGCGTCAAAGACTTGGACGCGCACGCTGGCTGGCGCGAGCAATTGCACGAAATCCTGCCGAAATTTTTGAGCTACGTCTTGAGCTACATCTACGTCGGCATCTATTGGAACAATCATCATCATATGTTCCATTCCACCAAACGCGTCACCGGCGGGATTTTATGGGCGAACCTGCACCTGCTGTTCTGGCTCTCGCTGTTTCCGTTCACGACTGCGTGGGTTGGTGCCAACCACCTCGCGCCCGCGCCCACCGCCGTTTATGCCTTCGTGCTGCTCATGGCGGCCGTCGCTTACTATATTTTGCAGCGCACCATCATCGCCCAGCAGGGAAAAAATTCCCTGCTCGCGGCGGCGATTGGCAATGACTGGAAGGGAAAAATTTCGCCGGCGTGTTATCTCGCCGCCATTCCGCTTGCGTTCGTGAGTCCGTATATTTCGCACGGACTTTTTATTTTTGTCGCCATCCTGTGGCTGGTTCCAGACCGGCGCATCGAACGCGCGCTGAACGAACGGCAAAAGGAATGAGTCGGTGCGACTGAAAATTATTTCTCCGTTCCGCCCGGATGCTCCTTGAAGAACTTCACGATCAACGCCGGTGCCGCCGGATCAAACACATGACCACCCGGATGAATAAACGTCACCAGCGGCGTGCCGTTTTTTGACGGGTAAATCGTGCATTGTTTGTCCCAAACTTCACCCGTCGCCGTGCAACTGTTGACCGCGCGCACGGCGGCCATCATCTTTTGCTGCCACGCAAACTTCACCAGCGGATCGCTCTCGCCCGCGATGTGCATGACCGGTTTTGGTTTCAATTGCATCACATATTTCGCCACCGCCGAGGACGGCGCGACCGCCGCGAACACGTCGCCGCGCGCGAGCCACAGCAGATAAGTGAAGCCGCCGCCGTTGGAATGGCCCGTCGCGTAAATGCGTTTGGCGTCCACATTGTAATCCTGCTTCAACCGCGTCAGCACCGCGTCGAAAAATTTCAGATCACGATCACCGTAATCACCCACCGCCGCCTGCCAGCCGGAACGAGTCCCTTGCGGATCGGTGAGCTGGCCGACCGTTTTCAAGCCCTGCATATAAACCACGATGGCCTCCGGCCATTCGCGCTCGATGTGAAAACTTTTTTCGGCCTGTGGCGCGCTGCCGCCGTGGCCATGAAACACAAATACCAGCGGCGTGGGATTTATTTTGGCGGAAGCCGGAACATAAATGAGCGCGGTGCGAACCACGCCATTCACGGTGAACGACAGTTGTTGAAAACCATCCGCCGCGCGCGCGAACGCAACCGACAACATCAGTAGCGAAAACAGCAAGTATAATTGTTTTCTCATGCGGCTTAAGACGGGGAAACGGACAAAAATGTTACTTCGTTTTGGTGAAGCTGTGGTGAACCGCAGACTGCGCCCCGCTAAATCCAAGCTGACCCACTGTCGGAGAAACTAGTGGGGAAGAATGGCGAATGGAAAAACAAATTTGCGTGGCGACTAGTCACTAGGGGTCTGTCATTTAATATAAAGAACATCAAAACCTTTGTGATGTTCCAATGTTGCCCCGCGAAGTTGAATTGAATTCTCACAGCTATCGGGATAAATCAAGTGGATTACGACATCAGAAGTGTCAGACTTCAAAACAATCACTCTCAAAACTGGAAGCGGATTTTCTTTGGTCGTTGTTATCGTCCGCCAAGGTGATTCAAAAATACCACGGTCATGTTTGTAGTCATAAGATGCTACAGGTCGTCCTTCAGCATCCGTCAACCAATAATTGATTTGTTGCTTACGAAGGCGGTCGTAATAAGCCATCCAATCTTCGGATACCGAACTATTGTCTGCTTCGCTCTGATTATCCACGACTGGCTTACAAGCTTGCGGACAAATTTGTATGTATTCTTTAGAAGTGCCGCAACCAATTAAGAAAACGCTAATAATTAAAACGGGGACGATTACTTTCATTTCAAAAACTCAAATAAGTATAAGCCTTCAGCCCGCGTTCGTAATCATCCAGCAGGCGCATGGCTTCGGACGGTTTCATGCGGTCGGATTTTATGGCTTCGTCCATCTGCGCCTTCATCTGGCGTTTGAGTTCGTTCTCGTCGTATTGCACGGCGGTGAGCGAATGGATCACGGTGTCGCCCTCGATGACTTCCTCGATGTAATAGCCCGCCGGCTCGTCGGGTTCGAGAAAGACGTGGACTTCGTTCACGCGGCCAAACAGATTGTGCAGGTCGCCCATGATGTCCTGATACGCGCCCATTAGGAAAAATCCGATAAAATAAGGCTCGGGCTTGCCGTTGCCGTTTGCCACGAGCTCATGCAGCGGCAAGGTGTCGCGCACGTCGCGCAAATCAATGAACTTATTGACCTGGCCGTCCGAATCGCAGGTGATGTCAACCAACGTGGCTTCGCGCGTCGGGCGTTCATTCAAACGCGAGACCGGCATGATGGGAAATAATTGTCCGAGCGCCCAGTGATCGAGCAGCGATTGGAAGACGGAAAAATTGCAAAGGTATTGGTCGGCGAGCGTGTCTTCGAGTTTGCGAATTTCTTCGGGAATATATGCCTGGCCGCGAAAACTCGCCACGACTTCCTGACTGATTTCCCAATAAAGATTTTCGATGCGCGCCTTGTCTGGCAAATCGAGCAGGCCGAGCGCGAACATCTGCTGCGCGTCTTCTTTGCGTTCCTGTGCGTCGTGAAACGCCTCGAGCTTGTTCGCCTTCGAGAGATTTTTTTTGATGTCGAGCAGTTCCTTCACGAGCGCGTGTTCGCTCTCGCCGTATTTGAACGCGTCGCCCGGCCGGATTTTTTCAATCGCGCCAAAAACCTCGACTATCAAAACGCTGTGATGCGCGACGATGGCGCGTCCGCTCTCGCTGATGATGGTCGGGTGCGGCACTTTCTCGGCGTTGCACACGTCGGCGATGTAATAAACGATGTCGTTCGTGTATTCCTGCAACGTGTAATTCGTCGAGGAATCAAAGGCGCTGCGCGAACCGTCGTAATCCACGCCGAGTCCGCCGCCGACGTCCACGAATTCAATCGGGAAACCCATCTTGTTCAGCTTCGCGTAAAAACGCGCGGCTTCCTGCACCGCTTTTTTCACGGTCAAAATATCCGGCACTTGCGAGCCGATGTGAAAATGCAGCAGCTTCAGACAATGGCCGAGATTTTCCGCCTTCAACAATTCCGTCGCCGTCAACAGTTCCACCGTGCTCAAGCCGAATTTCGCGTTTTCGCCGCCGCTCTCCGCCCATTTGCCCGCGCCCTTGCTCAACAGCCGCGCGCGGATGCCGATGAGCGGCTCGACGCCAAGCTGCCGCGAAACGGAAATGATCTGTTTCAACTCCTCCAATTTCTCGACGATCATGATGACTTTTTTGCCGAGCTTGATGCCGAGCAGCGCCATCTTGATGAACTCGGAATCTTTGTAGCCGTTGCAAACGATGAGGCAGCCCTGCTGGTTTTGCAGCGCGAGGCCGGCGAACAATTCCGGCTTGCTGCCGACTTCGAGGCCGAACTCAAACGGCTTGCCCGCGTCCAAAATTTCCTCCACGACTTCGCGCAACTGGTTCACCTTGATCGGAAACACGCCGCGATATTTTCCCTGATAATTAAATTCCGAAATCGAATTTTGAAACGCCTTGTTGATGGCCTCGACGCGATGCCGCAAAATATCTTGAAACCGGATGAGCAGCGGAAATTTCAAACCGCGACCTTTCGCCTCCTCGATCACGTCCGTCAAATCCACCGTCGCGCCCGCATCCTGCAACGGCTTGGCGACGACGTGGCCGGCGTCGTTGATGTCAAAATACTTCGCGCCCCAGCGGGTGGTGTTGTAAAGCGCGCGGGCGGATTCGATGCTCCACGCAGGCGCGTCGTTGTTCGGAATGCTCATCAAAATTTTTATTGAACGAGCGAACTATAAAAATTCCGGCGCAGAAAGCAACAAGCACGTTGGAAAAATTTTCGCGCCACGTCGCCGCAAAATTTTTGCCCGCCGCAAAACCGGTTCACCGCCTTGGATTATTTCAACGAGGTTACGCGCAGGTTAAGATTGGGTGACAACGCCAATAACTTGTTGCCAAAGTTATTCACAATGCCGCAAAGTCCAGTTGTCATCAGATTATGAACGATGATCAACCCTATCTCGATTTGAATCTGGGCGAGCCGATCATCTGCCGCTCCGTTTGGATCTCCGACATCCATCTCGGCACCAAACATGCGCGCGTCGCCGAGCTGCTGGAATTTTTGCGCGCGGTGGACTGCAAGTATCTCTACATAGTCGGCGATTTCATTGACGGCTGGGAATTGAAGTTCCGCTGGTTTTGGCGCGACGACTACAATCTGCTCATCCAAAAACTGCTGCGCAAAAGCCGCAAGCAGACGAAGGTCATTTACATCACCGGCAACCATGACGAGTTCATTGATCAATTTGCCGGGATGCGTTTTGGCAGCGTGGTCATGGCGCACCAAGTGATCCACACCGCCGCCGACGGGAAAAAATATCTCGTCATCCACGGCCACCAGGCGGACGGCTTGACGCACTTCAATCATCTGCTCGAGAAACTCGGCTCGCATCTTTACAACTGGATTCTCGATTTCAATTTGTATTTCAACCGGCTGCGCCGCGCGCTGGGTTTTGGTTACTGGTCGTTGGCGGCATTTTTGAAATTCAAAGCCAAGTCTGCGGTCAAATTCATCACCGAATATGAAGGCACGCTCGCTTCGATGGCGCGCAATCAAAAAGCTGATGGCGTCATCTGCGGCCACATTCATCGCGCCGAGATGAAGATGATTGACGGCGTGCAATATTTGAACTGCGGCGACTGGGTGGAAAGCTGCACCGCGTTGATTGAAGATTTCGACGGCAAAATCAAACTCATTCACTTCCATGAAAATGATGTTCTGCGTGCTGGGCGAGGGCCGGGGCCACATGACTCAGGCGATGGCCGTCAAGGAAATGGCCGAGGCGGCGGGACATCAAATCGTCGCCGTGACGCTCGGCGCGAGCGCGCAACGGCCGATGCCGGCATACTTCGCATCGGCGATGAAGATGCCCGTCCGGCAACTGCCGACGCTGGAGTTCAAATATAAAAACAACCGCTCCGTCAGCAATACAGCGACGCTGCTTGGCTTGTTTGGCAAACTGCCGAAATATTTTCACATTCTTAAACAGCTTGATGAAATCGTCCGCGAAACGCAGCCGGACGTGATCATCAATTTCTTCGAGCCAATGGCCGCGTTTTACGCCATCACGCGGCACAAACGTCCGCCCGTCGTCGCCATCGGCCATCAGTTTATGTTCCAACATCCGGCTTATTTTCATGCGCCGCAGTTGTGGAAGCAGCTTTTCAGCATGCGGGCTTACACCTGGCTGCTCGGCGCACAGACGACCAAGCTGGCGCTGTCATTTTACGATGCGCCAGATTTGCCCGGGAAGAGAATTGTAGTCGGCCCGCCGATTTTACGGAAACAACTTTTCCAGCTCGAATCAAAGCCGAACGGCGATTTTACGCTCGTGTATTTGCTGAATCACGGTTACGCCGATCAAATCATTTCGTGGAGCAAAAAAAATCCACGGACCAAGCTACATTGTTTTTACGACAAGCCCTACGCGCCGGCGGAATTTCAACACTCACCGTCGCTGACCTTTCATAAGCTCGATGGCGAAAAATTTCTGAAGATGATGGCTGACTGCCGGCACGTCGTCTGCACCGCTGGCTTTGAATCTGTCAGCGAAGCCGCGTGGCTCGGCAAGCCACTCTTTCTCGTGCCAGTGGAAAACCACGTCGAGCAGCAGGTCAACGCGCTCGACGCGCAGCAGTTCGGCATCGGCCTCGCGGAAAAAAGTTTCAACCTCGACCGCCTCGCCGAACTGCCCGACGCTCTGCCCGTGGGAAAATTTCGGGACTGGGTGGCGAGCGCACCGGAAAAACTTTTTGCCGCCATCGAACTGGCCGTCAAATCCGCGCGATGAACCACGGCGACGTGCACAAATTTCCGCCTGGCTTTTTGTGGGGCACCGCCACATCGCCGACGCAGGTGGAAGGCCACATTGAGAACGAATGGACGCATTTCACCGCCCAAGATGGCGGTCATTGCCGCATCGCGTGCGACCATTATCATCGTTACCCGGAAGATGTTGAATGGATGTCGGAGCTCGGCATGAACGCCTATCGCTTCGGCATCGAATGGTCGCGGCTGCAAGCTGCGCCGTTCGCACCGCTAAATCAAAATGAGCTGGCGCACTATGTTGATTTACTCGAACGGCTCAAGGCAAAAAACATCACGCCAATGGTAGTGCTGCATCATTTTTCCAATCCGCCGTGGATTAATTCAATCGGCGGCTGGACAAATGCGGCGACGATTCCAGCGTTTGTGGATTACGTTCAAAAACTCGTCGCTGCTTTGAAAGACAAAGTTTTTTTATGGAACACGTTCAACGAGCCGGATACTTACGCGTGCGTTGCGTATCTGCTCGGCGGCTTTCCGCCACAGCGCAAATGGAAACTCGGCCAGTTCCGCAAAGTGATTTCGCACATGGCGCGCGCACATGTCGAGGCCAGCCGCATCCTCCAGCGTGACGGAATTTTCGCCGGCCGCAAACCAGAAGTGGGCATCGCGAAGAACTGGACTTTTTTTCACGCGTATAAAAAATTCTCGCCGTGGGATCGCGCGACGGCGTTTGGCTGTCATTACACGTTCAACAAATTTGTGCTGGACGCGTTTCTTGGCGGTTGGCGGCGCAGGGCCTCGACGTTCATCGGCCTGAATTATTACGGGCGCGTGCGGTTCCATCATTTTCGCGCGATGATTCCCGCGAGCGGTGCGCCGGTGAAAACGCTTAAGGAATTTGGTTTCGTCTGCGATGACATGGTCGAGCGTTATCCTGAAGGTTTGGAAAAAATTCTGCCGTATCTGCAACAAAAATTCCGCCTGCCCATCTTTATCACGGAACATGGTTCGGCTTCCGCAGATGAAAATTTTCGCGCACGCGACCTGCACGAAAATCTCACCGCGCTGCACCGCGCGATGGCCGGCGGCGCGGACGTGCGCGGGTTTTTTTACTGGTCGCTGCTGGACAATTTCGAGTGGCAGTTCGGCTACACGAAAAAATTCGGCCTGCTCGCCGTGGATTTTGCGGACGAAAAACTACCGCGTACGCCCAAACCGCTGGTAGAGGTCTATGCCAAAATCTGCCGGGATAATTCAATTCCAGTCTCGCCGCCAGTCTGACCGCAGTGAACTCGCGCGGTTCAACCGCGCGCTTGGCTTCGATTCCCCTGTGGACTTTGAAACGCAGCTCAACTAAAATATGCATTATGCGTCACCCCAACGCAGTCCGCCAAATCGAGGCGAGGCCAGCTTCAAAAAGCATTGATTTTATTGGGTTGCGCCCGTAGCTCAGTTGGATAGAGCACCTGCCTTCTAAGCAGGTTGTCGCGCGTTCGATTCGCGCCGGGCGCACCATTTTTCTATAATTTCTCTAGTAATTTTTACTGCGGCACCGGCCCTTGCGTCACTTGCACGAGGCCGTCGGGGCGAAGCCATTTGGTGAATGCGTTCTGTACATCTTTCGCGTCAAGCTGGACATAAATTTTCCCGGCGCGCACCGGTTCGTCCAGCGGCAGACCGAGCGCCGCACGCGTGAGCCAGCCGCTCGCGATGTCATCCACGCTCGCCTCCGCCAGCGGAATATCGCGCAGCAACATCAGCTTGGCCTGATGCAGTTCACGTTTGGAAACTTTTTTCGTCTGCATCTCTTTCAGGTCGGCCAGGATCATCGTGCGCGCCTTGGAAACATTCGGCGGGTCGCAGGCGTAAGCGACCTGATAAACACCGCGCGTCAGGCCGATGTTGAAGCTGGAGCTGACGAAATAAACCAAGCCGTTTTTCTCGCGCAAATCGCGATACAGCCGCGTCGCGTAAAAGCCGCCGCCGAGAACGTGGTTGCCCAGTTGCAGTGCGTAATAATCCGCGTTCGTACGCGTCAGCAATAAAGTTTCCGCCAAAGTGATTTTGTCCTGCACGCGGCTTGCGTCGGGAACGTGTGTAACGGAAACGAAATTAGTCGGTGCTGCCGGGAACAGGGTGTTCGGTTTTTCGCCGTCGGCTTTCCAGTCGCCGAAATTCTTTTCAATTGCGGCCACAGCTTCGTCCGGCGAAATTTTTCCGATGACCACAATCGTCGTCAGGTCGGGGCGGAACGCGCTGGCGTAATAATTTTTCACGTCATCAATCATCAGTGATTTGACGGTGGCCGGAGTAGTTTCGCGCGTGGATGGATCACCTTTGGGAAACAGCGCGGTCGTCAGCGCGTGGCCGGCGATGTGGTCGGGGCTTTGCAATTCGCCCGCAACGCTCGCGGCGAGTTGCGTCTGGATGATCTTGAAATCAGCCTCGGGCAGCGCGGGCGAAAGCTCATTGTCCGCGAGCAACTGCACGCCGCGCGCAAAATTTTCCGGCAGCACTTGCAGCGAAAAATCCGCGCCTGCCGATTCGTTTGCGCCGATGTCGTCGAGCGCTTTTTGAAACGCGAGCCGGTCGAGCGATTTGCTGCCGTAATTAAAAAGTTGATCCAGCGCTTCGCTCACGCCGTCCTGGCCGGCGGGCGTCTGCACGAGCGGATTATTTTTCACGCGGCCATAGACGCTGACCGTGTCGCTGACGGTTTCCGGCTGCACAATCAGCTTGATTCCATTGGGCAAATTCGTGACAAACGGATTCAGCGCCGAGGCGGGAACGGGCAACTCGTCGGCAACTTTTTTCGCCCACGACGGCAATTTGACGTTCGCGTTTTTCGTCGAAATCAGCGACTCGCCGCCGCCATAACTTTTGGACGAAATCGGTTTGTCCGACGGCGTCGGCGTCAGGATGGCGGAAATGGCGTGATCGAAATCCAGATAAGTTTTGGCGACACGATTGACATCGGCGACGGTGACGGCGCGAAACTGATTGATGTCGTTATCTGGCGAATTGCGGCCTTCGATCGCCACCGCGCTGGACCACGCATCGGCGAGGCCGGAAACAGAATTTTTTTGCAGTTCGGCGCTGATGATTTCGCGGCGCTTGGCGGCTTCGACCAAATCAGCGGAGACGCCGTTGGTGATTTCCGCGAGCAAAATTTCTCTGACCTGGTTGAGTAAATTTGTCGAATCGCCGCCGGCGGGAAAACCAGTGATCGCGTAACCGATGCCGGCCTTGGGCAGCGTGTCGTAAGAAAATTGGGAAAACAGCGCCTTGCCTTGCGGCACGAGGCCGTAAAGATTTCCGCGCTGGCTGCTCAACACGTCGGACAAAATCTGCGCGGCGGCGAAGTCGGGATTTTCCGTGCCGGGAAAACGAAACGTGATCGCGGTCAGGCCGTAAGGCAAATCCGTATCAAGCTTCAACGTGGTCGGCTCGACCGGTGAAAAATTATATTCCGGCCGCGCGGGCAAATTTTTCGATGGAATCGCGCCGAAAGTTTTTTCCACCTGCGTGAGAACGTTCTGCGGCTCGACGTTGCCGACGACAACGAGCACGGCATTGTTCGGCGCATACCAGGTGTTGTGAAATTTTCGCAAATCAGCGTCCGTGGTTTTGTCGAAGGATGGGCGCGTGCCGAGTGCATCGTGTTCATAAGGCGAGCCTTTGAACATGGCGGCGAGCAGTTGCATATAGAAAACGTATTCGGGATTCGACAAATCCTGCGCGACTTCCTGTTCGATCGCGCCGCGTTCCTTCGACCAAAGCGATTCGTCGGGCAACAAGTCTTGCATCCGCGTCGCCTCGACGCGCAACGCGACTTCCAAATTTTCAGCGGGCGTCGTAAAAAAATATTGCGTGACGGCCTGCTGCGTGTCGGCGTTGTCATCACCGCCGAACGCGGCGGAAATTGCCGCTAGCTGGTCGGCGCTCAAACCGGGGCTACCGCGAAACATCATGTGCTCGGTCGCGTGCGCACTGCCGGGAAAGCCGGCGGGCGTTTCATCGGAGCCAACGCGATAGTTCACCATCGTTGTGACGACGGGCGCAATCGTGTTGCGGACGATGACGACTTGCAGTCCGTTCGTCAGCGTGGCGTGCAAAATATTTTGTTCGGCGGTGGCGGTGTCCGCCGCGTGGACGGCGAAAGCCAGCGTGAAAGAAAAAATAGAAATTAAAAAAGTAGATTGGCAGACTCGTTTTGTCGCGATCATAAATTTAAAATTCAGACAACCATAAACGTGTGGCGTTCAAGTGCGAGGAAAAAGTAATCAACCACAGATGGACACGGATTAGCACTAATAATAAAACGTCAGTGAAAATAATACTGGAAATTTTTTGCAGAAATCCGTGTCTATCTCTGCCTATCCGTTGTTAAAATTTCCGGGTGAATTTGGATTGGAAAACATTGCGCGTGCTCGCAACGAACGAAATCGAGGCGACCTTGGAAGAATTGCCGAAGCCGCTGCGCGAGCGCGCGGCAAAACTGCCGGTGACGCTCGAACGTGTGCCGAACGCAGATTTGCAGGTGGACGGAATCGCGCCGGATATATTGGGCTTATTCACGGGTGCGGAGTTCGTGGACGAAGAAACAATTCCGATGCCGCCGCAGATTATTTTGTTTCTGGAGAACATCTGGGAGTTTGCGGAAAGCGACGAGGAAACCTTTTGCGATGAAGTTCGCACCACTTTTTTGCATGAGTTGGGGCATTATTTGGGGCTGGACGAAGATGGTTTAATTCAACGCGGACTGGAATAGGCTTGTGAACACAGGCGATTTATCGTTTTTGGACGTATCCAAAATTTTTCAAAAAAACTCTTGCAAGGTTTTCAGAGTTTGATAAATTCTACCTCCCTTCGCGTTAAACGCAGTTGGGCGGCGATAAGCCGATTGACATGGACGCAAGTGCGTCACAAAAACTCGAATCTGATTGCCGAGTAAAAAGCAATGTTCGGCACTCGGGTTTTTTTGTCCCCTGAATGGTGGATAAAAACTAGCGGGTGGCAGCAAATTTTTGGCGGTAAAACGCCGGCTGTTCTTTGAAAATTGAATTGTGCGATTAGTAAAGAGCCCCTTTATTATCAGCGTGTTAGATCGCTGGTTTTAAGGGTTTTAACCAAAAATTAGTAAAAAGCTGTCTGATTTTACAATCAGGCAGGAATCATCTAACGTATTTTTATACGGAGAGTTTGATTCTGGCTCAGAACGAACGCTGGCGGCGTGGATAAGACATGCAAGTCGAGCGCTGATTTGAGGGTAGCAATATTTTCAAGTCGGAGCGGCGCAAGGGTGCGTAACACGTGGGAATCTGCCTTGAAGTGTGGGATAACTCGTCGAAAGACGAGCTAATACCGCATGTGATCGTGAGATCAAAGTTGGGGATCGCAAGACCTGACGCTTCAAGATGAGCCCGCGGCCTATCAGCTAGTTGGCGAGGTAAAAGCTCACCAAGGCTAAGACGGGTA
>PLHK01000135.1 GCA_003139955.1 Limisphaerales bacterium | reverse complement strand
GCACCACGTCGCCCATGCCGAAACCGAGCGCGGGCAGATCCACCTTGCCGCCGCTGATGAGCTTCACGAGATTATTGTAGCGGCCGCCGCCCGCGATGGCACGGAACTCGCCCTTACGATCAAATGCCTCGAACACCACGCCGGTGTAATACGCCAGCCCGCGGATGACCTGATAATCAATCTTCACAAAATCCTTCAGCCCGCGCGCGGCGAGATTATCTAAAATGGTTTGCAACTCAACCGTCGACTTGCCGGATTCGATGAACGCGTTCACCTCGGCCAGCGTGAATCCAAGCGCGGCCAATTTCTTTTCCGATTCTTCCGGCGCGGTGCGTTCCAGTTTGTCGATGATCTGGAAAAATTCATATTGTTTGCCGCCGGTCACTATATTTCCTTCATCTGCCGGGCGACAATAACCTTTTTCAAAAAAATCCTGCCAAGCGTTGCGGCTGCTCAAGCGGATGACAAAATCCTCCGCCGTCAAACCAAACGCCCGCAGCGTGTCAATCAACAGCGCGATCAATTCCGCGTCCGCCGCCAGATCGGTTTCGCCGATCAAATCCGCGTTGAACTGAAAATGTTCGCGCAGCCGGCCTTTCTGCTGGCGCTCGTAGCGGAACAATTGCGGAATCGCGAACCACTTGATCGGCTTTTTGTAATTGCGTTCGTGTGTCGCGACCATGCGCGCGAGCGTCGGCGTCATTTCCGGGCGCAACGAGACGGCGCGTTCGCCCTTGTCCGTGAAGTTGTAAAGCTGCCCGACGATCTCCGCGCCGCTTTTGGTCGTGAACAGTTCCAGTGGTTCGAGCGGCGGGCCGTCGTATTCGCGAAAACCGTAGCGCCGGGCAATCGTGCGCCATTTGTCAAAAATATACTGGCGCGCGTCGGCGCTCCACACATCCGCGTGCGGGAGCGGTTCGGGATAAAAATCGCGGAATCCGGGCAGTCGTTCCATCCGCAAAGTTTAAGAAAAAAAATGGATTAGGAAAGCAAAGACCTTTTCAACCACGGATGCACACAGATAAACACGGATGAAAACCGGCCAAAAATCCCATTCAACAATCTAAAAATTGGCTCCAGCTAATTTTTACATCACAAACGACAACCAAGCAGAACTAAATTTATTTTTGCAGTCAATAAAACGCGGTTTCTTTTATCCGTGTCCATCTGTGTTTATCTGTGGTTTCAACTGTCCGAGACGGATTCAAATCAAAGAACGACACGCTCAAATTCGAGCCGGGCGTTTTTGAAATTCAAAATCAAACCGACCCGTAGTTTCGTGATGCGCAGGTAATTCAACATCTGGCCGCGTTCATAGTCAGTTATCCGCTCAATAACTTTTGTGTCCACAATCACCGAACCGAATACAATTAAATCGGGAATGAATTCTCCAACCTCAATCCCACGGAACAAAACGGCAAAACGGCGTTGCTGGTCGAACGCCACGCCGTTCTGCTTAAATAAAACCGTCAGCGAATTTTCGTAAACCTTCTCCAGTAAGCCATGCCCGACTTCATTCAAAACCTCGAAGGCAAATCCAATTATTTTTTCCGTCTCGGCTTTTAGGATGAGCTTTGATTCCCCGCCACGGCGCAAGTCAGGNNCGCATTTCCTTGCCGGCCTTGAATTTCACCATCGCGCGCGCGGGGATCGGCACGTCCTTCTCCGGCTGGTTCGGATTGCGCCCCACGCGCGGCTTGCGGATCTTCACGTCGAATACGCCGAAGTTGCGTAGTTCCACCTTGTCGCCCTTCGCGAGCGCTTCGGTGATGTAGTTGAGCGTTTTCTGCACCACTTCAAAAACCTGGGTCTGGATCAGCCCAGTTTCTTCACTGATGCGGATGACGAGGTCGCGTTTGGTCAGGGTCATAGTTTTGTCGGGTTGTCGGTTTTTTCTGATGGTTCTGATTTTCTCACGGGTCGGAAATTTAATTGGGCTTCAGCCGCTGAACCGGCGGGCATTGCGGCCGCAGGTCAACTTGCGCGGGCAGCACCACCGGCGAAGGCGCGGCGTAAGAAAAATCCCGTTGATCTGGCAAATCTTTCTGCCAACCGTAACGACGCACTTGAAAATGGCTTGAAGTTTTCATGGCGATTCGCAATCCATCAACCGACTTTTGCCGCCGTTTGTCCAGAAAAAAATCGCGGAAAATTAAAAAATATTAAATCACTGCCAGCTAGTTGCCCGGCGCGGGTTCGGGAGCCGCATCGCCGCCATCAGAACTGCCTTCACCGTTTAGCAATGGCGTCAACTCCGTGGGTGGAATAACCGCTGTTGCTGCTGCATTATCGCCCTCTTTCTGCCACTGCATACGTTGCGCCTCCAATAATATAACTTGTGCTTCCGGCGTCAGCGGTTGTTGAGACGGATCATTCGCCGTCGTGGCCGAACCCGCAACCGTGACTGGCGCACTATTTGCATTTGGATAACTCGGATAGCTCGGATAGCTCGGATTATTTTGGCTATGTCCGAACCGGCCAAAACCGCCCGGACCACGACCCATTCCCGGCATCGGCAATCCCGATGGCGCGCCGGGTATGCCGCCGCCGGAATCCGTGGCCGGCGTCAAACCCAGTTCCTGGATGACGCCATGGTTATTGAACGTGATCACGGCGGCCTTCTCATCAATCTTTTCCACCTCGATGTCGTCCTGCCGGTCGCCCACACTCATCACATACGATTCATCCTTGGGCGGGAAACCGGGACGCGCCACGCCCGCCACCTTGAACAGCACCTGCACATTGCCAAACAGCGTCATGATGCCGTTGGGCGTGATCTTGGGCGGCGG
>PLHK01000046.1 GCA_003139955.1 Limisphaerales bacterium | reverse complement strand
AAACCAAACTGCTCGGCGTTCAATCCCTGATACAGCAGCCGGAACGTCACCAACCCCAGCACCATGCGCGCGACGATGCGCACGTAGCCGGAGATGGTGCTGTTGACGACATTTTTTTTGACTTGGTCGTTGGTCATTTTCGTTTCGCGCAGTTTTCCTCCGCGCGTTGGTAAAGGGTTTCGAGTTGTTGACCGATTTCTGTCCAATCGTATTTCGACTTTGCTTCGCGCAAACCGTTCGCACCGATTTTATTTTTCAACTCCGGCTCGGTGGCAAAGCGATTCAACTTCGCCGCCAAATCCACTGCGGCGTCGCTCGCGTTCGGATTAATAAAAAATCCAGTGTCGCCGTCGCTCACGAGAGCTTGTAAACCGCCGACGCGGCTGGCGATGACCGGCTTGCTGGAACTCCATGCCTCCAACACGACGATGCCAAACGGTTCATGCATCGAAGGCAGCACAAAAACGTCGCAGGCGTGGAAGGCTTGAATCAATTCGGGATTGTCATTGCGCATTCCTGGCAGAATTTTCACATGGTCGCCGAGATTGTTGGCGGCGATGAAGTCGCGCAGTCTCTTCGCGTAATCTGGCTGCGTTTCCGGACCAATCAAAATCAGAAATGAATTCGGCTGCTGCGCGCGAAGTTTGGCGAACGCTTCGAGTGCCAGCAGTTGNNATGCGCTCGTGCGAAAGTTGCTTCTTCGCTTTTTCCATTTCGCTCTGGCCGACGCAAATCACGAAGTCCGCGTCGTCGAGCACACGCCGCGAACCGAACAGCGCACCGAACGGCTTGCCCCATTCGGTTTTATTTTCGATGGGCTTAAGCATCGTGCCGAGTTCAGCGGTCGGCACATCAAACACGCCGCCGTGCAGCGAAACGACGAACGGTTTTTTCTGCCAGCGCGCGGCGGTGCGGACTTCGCCACCGACCCGCTTGAGCGCGTGTGCGTGAAAGAGCCGGACATTTTTCTCGCGGCGCAGCGCGTTGAACAACGAAAGTGAAAGCAGATTGCCACCTTTCTTGTCGAGCGCAGCCTTGTCCGCAGCGCTCAAGCCGAAAAACGGATAGCAATACGGAAAGCGTTTCACCGGCATGCCGCCGATAGTTTCGTCGCGCTGTTTCGCCAGCGCCATTGAGGTGAAAATCTCCGGCGACCAGCCAGCGCGCTGCTGCTGTCGCGAGATTTCGAGGATGACGGTTTCCGTGCCGCCCCATTCTTCCGCGACGAAACGGCGCGGGACATGGATGATTTTTTTGGCGGCGGAATTCATTTTATTTTAGGCGGAATTCTTTTCCTTTGCGAGCAGCGCGGTTTTTTCCATGATGCGGCAGATGTGCGGAATGTGCGTCACGTCGTCGGGAATCGCTGGCTGGTTGGTGCAGAGCGTCGCGTAGCTTTGCGGGTCGGTCGGATGATAGCCGTGCATCGCGCGGATCGGCCGCTCGCCCATGTGGCTCGGCACGATGAGCACGCCTTCGCGCATGAGAAAAATCGTCTCGCCGAATTTGCGGTCGGGAAACAGCGCGCGGTAACGCTGCAATTCGTCGTCCGGCATGATGCGGCCTTCGGGAACTTTGCCGAGGGACTCGTGAATTTGTTTGCGCGCGTTGTCGTTGAAAAACCAGAACCGCGCCATCGTGGAGTCATAGACGACGGCGTAATCCTTTTCCATTTTCACGGGCAGCGCGTCAATCTTCGCCTTCAAATCCACGAGTTCGTCGCAGTTTGCCATACCGTGGTCGCTGAAAATGTAGAGGTGGACTTCGGAATAATGTTTCTTCGCGGCGGCGAGAACTTTTTCAATCCAGTCTTCGTATACACGAAGTTTCGCCGGAACTTCCGGCGATTTATTTCCGACCATGTGCAGCAAGCCATCGAGGCCGGCCCAGTATTGAAACACAAAATCCACGCGCTCGGCTTCGATGGCAGCGATGATGTCGTCGCGGTTTTGTTCCTCGGATTTCGTGGTGTCGGTGACGAAATAGGGAATTTTATTTTCGACGAGAAAATCAAAAATGTTCGGCCCGCGATTCATGCCTTTCGGNNAAGTAGCCGCGAAACTTGAGTTGCACCTTCACGAACTTCGTCAGCCAGCGGCGAAAAATGCGGCGGCCCGTCACCGCTGTCGGCAGCCAGCGCATCCAGCGGAGCGAACGGAACGGAGAATTTTTCGGATCGTAAACAAAATAACACCAGTTGTAATGTTCATCTGGCCAGTGACCAGAAAGAATCGAAGGCACGCAGGTCGAGCTGTAACCGAAAACGGATTCCAGCTTCTTGCGGTTCGGCGCAAATTTTTTGCCGAACGGATCGTCGCGCAGGATTTCCCATCCCATCGCGTCAATCATGATGAACAGCGGCAAAATTGGTTTCATAATTATCAGGGTTGACCGAGGCGGATGTTGGCCGGAATTTTGAAATGGGCCGGGTGCTTGTGTGCAAGGTTCAGCAGAACTTGCGCGGCGACGATGTGAAAACTCTGCGCCCACGCCAGCGGCGTGTTGTGACCGGGCTGGCCGCCGACATACATTTCGGGCACCGCGCCGTCGGGCGTCATGTTTTTTTCCAACCGGCTGAAATATTCCAGCGCCTTGGCAAAAAAGTGCTGCCGCTCCTCCCAACTGAAATGGACGCGCTTGCGTGACAAATCAAATTCTCCACCGGCTTCGGCCAATTTGCCGTAGCAGATCGCCAGCCACGCGAGACCCAGTGGCCATTGCGCCGGACCGTCCTGGCCGGGATGCAATCCTTTGCCGCAGTAAATGTCGCCCGGATAACGCGTGACGCCGTGCGCGCCGACGAGATTTTTCTCAATCTGGGCGAGCAGGGTTTTTTTGGTCTCGAAATCCACAATGTTGTAAGGCCAGATGAGACTCAACTGCGCGAGGTCGTAAGGCCGGTTGGGCGATTCCTGCGGTAGCAGCCGCGTCAGCGCGCCGTAGCCCTCGGCAATCATGCGCTCGCTCACCGGCACGAGATGCGAGATGGGAATTTTACCGCGATATTTGTAATCGTAATGGCCTTGATCAAACCACATCGTCAAACCGCCGAGCACCGCGCCGAAGCTGCTGGAATGTTCCTCCGGGCCTTCTTCCCAAACTCCGAAATCTTCCTCGAAACCCATGTTGAAAATGTAGTTCCGGATGTTGCCCATCAAATAATAATCCTCGGTGGTGAAACGGAATCCGAAACCCTTTTTCACCAAGTCGCCGAGTTTATACATGAACAGCCCGAACACATCCATCTGGTGATGCCCCCATTCGTCGGTAATGGTTTCCAGCGTGGTCGGATGCACGCGCGCCGGCATGAACAGCCCGCGCTGGTGCAGCAAGTGCGGTTTGATGATGGACGCCTGCACGAACTTCATGTGGTGTTTCTTGAAAATTTCCAGCACCAGCCGGAAGCTCTCGACCATCTTGTCGTAGCAGCCAAGATATTCGTTCGCGTAGGTCGCATACATGATGTCGCGGATCCAATACACGTTGTAGGCGTCGCCGGCGTTGTCCTCGGCGTTGTAGGGGCTGGCGACGTAACCGCCGTTGGGCCGCCGCATCCGCTCCAGATTGAGATATGAAATCTTGATCCGCTCATCGAGTGGCAGCGAATGAAATGGGTTTTCGGTCGGTGGCGTGATCATCGGATATGCCCGTGGTTCAACCGCCGGAGCAGCTCCGGCAGAAATTGTTTCTTGCGCGAGACGCAGCCGGCCCAGACTTCGCCGCTGGCACCGAGCTGCTGCGCCAGCGCGGTGGTTTTGGCGTCGAATAAAACCACGCTGTCGCCGCGAAAAATGTCCGTGATCAGCAGCGCCGCAAAATCCCAGCCGCCACGCTCGCGCCGCTCACGCAAGGCGGCGGCAAAATGTTTCAGGTGCGCGCCATCCAGCCGCGTGCGATCCACGGTTTCGATTTGCGCGACGGCGAATTTCGCAACGCCGTTGGAAAATTCCTTCAAATCTTTTTCCACCAGTTCCGCCGCCGGCCGTTCGAGTGTCTCGTCGTTGCGAATCAAAACCTCGCGGCCAAATTTTTTCAAATCCACCTTCGCGCGGCGGGCGAGCACGGCGGCTTGCTGGCGGTCAACCTCCGTGGTGGTCGGCGAAGTCAACAGCAGTGTGTCGGCGACAATCGCGCCGAGCAAAAGTTTCGCCTGCGCGGGCGATGGTTTTTTACCGTGTTCAGAAAATTTGCAAGCGATGATGGTCGCGGTGCTGCCGACGGGCCGGCAGTCCACGCGAATCGGCAGCGTAGTTTCCAGCGTGCCGACGCGGTGATGATCTACGATTTCGACGATGTCCACGTCGGCGATGCCTTCGGGTGCCTGATGCTGCTCGAAGTGGTCCACCAGCACGACGCGGCCGCGCGGGAAATTGATGACCTCGGTGCGCGACAAAACGCCGAAGAGCGTGCCATCGGGATTCATCACCGGCAGCGCGAATTGCGCCTGCCGCAGCGCGGCCTGCACTTCGTGAATCGTCTGGTCGGGTGTGAGCTTGGGAAAATTTTCCGACTGCATCAGCCGCGCGGCGGGAATCGCCAGCGGCAGTTGCGTGGCGAGCGCCATCAGCGAACCGCGATAATGTAACACGCCGAGGCCGGGACATTCGCGCATCGCTTTTTGCCACGCGGCGGATTTTTCCGGAGCACAGGTGATCACGATGGTCGCGCCGGCGTCGCGGCAGCGCGCGAGCAGTTCCGGTTGGTCACCGATGAGCGCGAGCGAGCCGGGCGTGACGCGGCTCAAGTCGAGCACGATGTGTCCGTCCGCTTCTGTTTGCGTTTTTTGCCAGCGCGTGAGCTTGAGAAATTTTTCGAGGTCAGCGACGGAAAACAGCACGCCGAGAAAATCCTCGGCGTTGGCGTGGTAAAAATAATTGGCCATCGGCATCCGGTCGCTCAACAGGCCAAGCAGTTTCTTTTTTGCGTCCACCACCGGCACGACGCCGATGCGGTGGCGCATGATAAGTTCCAGCGCCTCGCCCAGCGCGGCATCGGGACCGACGGAAAAAACTTCACGCCGCGCCACGTCACGGACACGGGCATGAAGATGGCTGACGACGCGTGGCAAAGGAATCTTCGCCTCGGCGAACAGCCATTTGGTCTGCTTGGAAAGTTCGCCAAGCACGACACCTTCAAATTTTTCTGCGGGTGAAATGGAATTAAGGAACGCCGCGTAAACCACTGCGGACACGGCAGAATCCGTGTCAGGCCGTTGGTGGCCGACGACGAAGGTTTGCCGGCTGGCTGGGTTGGGTTGGCTCATGGGTTTCGCGGCTCAAGGATTTTTTTAACTTCTTCCAAAAGCTGGTTCGGACTGAACGGCTTGGTGAGGAACAGCGCCGCGCCGGCCAGTTCCGCCTCGACGCGGGTGAGCGCGTGGCCTTTGGCGGAAAGCACGACGACCGGAATATTTTTCGTGACCGGATTTCCCTTCAACTGCCGCAGCGCGCCGAGTCCATCCAGGCCGGGCATGACTACGTCCAGCACGATGAGCTGCGGTTGCGCCGTGACGGCGGTGGCGAGTGCTGCCTGGCCGTCGCGGCAACTGACCACTTCAAAGCCGCCTTTTTTGAAAGTCATTTCCAACAGGCGCACCATGTAGATTTCGTCGTCGGCGACCAGGACTTTTTTGGTGTTCGTCGAATTCATAAACGATGTCGGATTAAAATCAGCGTCTGGTCATCGGCCAGCGGCGCATGACCGCTGTAATCCGCGAGCCGCTCCAGCAGGAAATTTTTTCCGGCCTGGGCTTCGCCAGTTTGGGCGGCGGTCTGCGCAAGAAACCGGAGCAGGTTTTTTTCGCTCAGCATTTCGCCGGCGGCATTGCGCGTTTCACTGAGGCCGTCGGTATAAAGCAACGCCGCCGCATTGGCCGGCAGCACCGTTTCTGTCTGCGTATAACGTGTCAGCGGTTCGATACCTAGGGGGAAACCCGATTCGCCGAGCGCCGTCGCGTCCGTCGTGCCCGGCTGCCACACTAGCAACGGACAATGCCCCGCACTGGCGGAAATGATTTTTTGCCGGTGCGGATCCAGATAGGCGATCTGCGCCGTGACAAACATATCCACCCGCGACAGGTCGGGAAACAAGGTGCGGTTGGCCGCCGCCAGCAGTTCGCCCGGCTGGTCGAACAGTTGCGGCATCGAGCGGATCGTGCTGCGCAGCACGGCGGCGAACAGTGCGGCGGGCACACCCTTGCCCATCACGTCGGCGATGACGAGCAGTAGTGCACCTTCACTGGCGGGAATAAGGTCGTAAAAATCGCCGCCGACCTGCAATGCACTCTGGCACACCGCCGAAATTTCAAACGGCAGGCACGCCGGAATTTTTGCTGGCAGCAGCGAGCGCTGGATGTCGGCGGCAATCTGCAGTTCGCGCCGCGTCACCCGCGCGGCCGTGCGTTCGTCGAGCAGGCGGGCGTTGACGATTTGAATTGCCAGAAAATCTACGAAGGTGTGGAGCAGGTTCACCTGCGCGGCGGTGAACGGCCGATCCGCCAGCCGCCGTCCGAGCGTGGCCGTGCCGACCAACTGGTTGGCCACATGAAAGGCGTGGCAAATGCCCAGCCCGACGGGCATGACCTCGCGCAACGGATCCGTTTTGCCGAGGGGCTCCTCCGGCCCGAACCAGATGTCTTGCCGGTTGTGCGCCGCGCCAACCTCCACCGAGGCGAAAGCATCGGTCAAGGCGACCGGCGGCAGCAAATTTTTTTCTTCGCCCGGCAACAGCAGCAACGTCTCCAGTTTTTTGCCGTCCCGCGAAACCAGTCGCAGCACGGCGCAATCGGCCTCGGCAATCTGCATCAGATCTTTCAGCAGCCGCTGCGAAAAATCCTTGAGATCAGTGTGCGCGCCCAGCTCCGAACTGTAACGAAAGAGCGCGACCAGACTTTCATAGCTCGACGCCAGCTCGGCGGTCATGTCCGTCAACGCCGTTTCAGCCTCGGCCAGCCGGTTTTGCAAATGGCTGACATTGGGCAGAATTTCACTAGCGGCAGCCGGGCGCGCGCGGCGCAGCACCATCACATTCTCGCCCGGGTGGCGCAGATAGGAAACGTGGTCGGTGAGCGATTTGATCAGGAAAAGCCCGCGACCGCTTTCCGAATCCATGTCTGGCAAATCCACTTCGTCCGGCCAGTCAAAACCTGCCGTGTGATCCGTGATGCGCACCTCCACATCGCATTCGCCGCAGGAAACGTCAATGGTCACAGGCAATTGCCGCGCTTTGTCATCGGCATATTTCACGGCATTGTTGACCGCCTCGACGAGCGCAAGCTCCCAACCGCCGAGGTCGGCCTCCGGCAAATTTTTTTCGGCCAGCCATTCGCGCACGGTCAGCGTGGCCGCGCGCACGGCGGGAAATTCACAGGCCGACTCCAGCCGGAGCGAAGTCCGAAATTCGCGGCGCATGAAACTATCGGGCGGCGTGTTCACGGCGTGATTTCAAAAATTTTGTCGAAGTGCAGCAGTCGCAACAACTGCCGCACCACCGGCAGCGGCGCGTGCAACCGCACTTGACCAGCGCGCGCCACGAGCCATTTGTGGATGGTGATCAAAGTGCCCAGCCCGCCGCTGTCGGCAACGAGGTTCATCCGTTGACGATTTCAAAAACGCGATGCAGCCGGGTCAGCTCCAAAATCTGCAGCACGTTCGCCGCCGGCTTGAGCAGCCGCACCGTGCCGTTGCGCGAGCGCAGCGTCTTGTGCAGCGAAATCAGCGTGCCCAAACCGCTGCTGTCCAGAAACGTCAGCGCCGACAAATCCAGGTCGAGGTTCACGGTCGCGGCCGGCAGCGCGGCGCGGATTTCATCGCGCACCTGCGCGGCATTGGCGGCGACCAGTTCCAGGAGGCCGGTCACCACGGTGGTTTGGGAATCTTTGTTCTGAATGTTCATTTGAGTTTGATGTTATGCCCGTTTATTTGTTTTTGGAAGCGCGCAAAATGACCCGCCGCAGAATTTCGCGATCCAGCCGCGCGCCCGCCCGCACCGCGTAAAAACTGGAATGCGCCCGCGCCGCGTCTCCAAAATCCTCCTCGCCGGCGAACGTGTCCGCCAGCGAAAAAAGTCCGACGGGCGCAGCCAGCCAGAGCTGCTCGAATTCCGTTTCCAATTGCGTCGCCTGTGCGCGCGTCAACGGCCGGTTGCCGACCCAGGTGAAATCGCCGTGCGCAATGCTCCAAAGCTGCGGCCAGCGCCGCCACTTCCCGCGAAAACCATTCAGTTCCGCATAATCCATTTCCCGCAGCGATTTTGTGCCGGCCACCGCCGTCGGCACGACCGCGCGTTTTTTTGAAAATAGATTTTTTGCCCCGCCATTTTTCAGCCACGCAAAAATCAAAATCGGACTCGTCAACACCAGCGCCGCCAGCGCCGCCAATTGCCCGAACCACGGGCTGCTCCGCACGAAGCCGTGTTCGCCCTGCAAATCGCCCAGCAAAAAGGCGTCCACGATTTCCGCGAACGAGCCGGTGACGTGATTCAGCAAACCGTCCGCCCACGCGAAGGAATTTTGCACCTGCGTCAGCGCGCCAACATAAGTGCGCGGCCCGATCCAACCAGCCGAGATTTCCGCGTCGCTGTCCACCATTGCCGCATCTTCGATAAACGCATCCGGCCCGACGCGCGCGCCGCCGCGCACCCAGACATTTTCACCCAGCCAGCACGGCGCGCTGAGTTTCGCCTCCGGATCAACTTTACAGCGCAGGCCCGCCCAGATGCCCGGCGCGACTTCGCGCACGCCGACGCGGTGCGTGCCCGCGAGCGGGAGCCATAATTTCAACGCGGCGAAAAATCCGCCGTAGCTTTCAAATAACGGCGCATCCGGCAACGCGGGCAGGCGGTCGGCCAAAATTATTTTACCTATCGGAAATTGTTTTTGCGCTTCGCCAACCGAAATTTCCACCGGCTCCGCGCGCACTTCGATTTTCAATCCCCAGCGTTCGCCGCGACCAATCGCGGCGCGAACTTGATCCGGACGATCAGACGCGAGCACAGTCACTTCTTTCACGCCTTCGTCCGCGAGCGCCGTCAGCCAATGCGCGAGCACCGACGGCCCGAGCACCGGCACGAGTGCGAGCGGCGTCTTACGCGCGAGAAAGGCAACTTCCGCGCGGCGGTCGGGACAGATGACGACAGCTTTCATGCGCCTTTGCCAAAGACAATTGCGGGAACCGTTTTCAACAGCAGCCACAGGTCTTTCCAAAACGACTGGCTCTCGATGTAACGGACATCGAGATCAACTTGCTCCTCAAAATCAATCGAATTGCGGTCGCCGATTTCAAACAGTCCGCCTTCGCGTTCACCAACCTGCCAGAGACAGGTGATGCCAGGCTTCACGTTGAAACGCCGGCGATGACGCTGTTCGTAAAGTTCCACTTCGCGCCGCACCGGCGGACGCGGGCCGACGATGGACATCTCGCCTTTCAGCACATTCAGAAACTGCGGCAGCTCGTCGAGCGAAGTTTTGCGGATGATTTTGCCGATTTTGGTGATGCGCGGGTCGTCCTTCATCTTGAACGTGATGCCTTCCTTCTTTTCATTTTTGGCGAGCAGGTCTTTCAACTTCGCCTCCGCGTCCACGCACATGGAACGGTATTTCAACATCCCGAATTCCCGACCGTGTAAGCCGTAACGCGTCTGCCGGAAAAAAATCGGGCCGCCATCCAGTTTCACCGCGATGGCGATGCCAAGAAAAACCGGTGCGAGCAGAATCAGCGCGATGACGCTCACGAAGATGTCGAACACGCGCTTAAAAAAATACGCCAGCCCCGTGGTGAAGTTCCACGCGGTGCGTTTCCATTTCACATAGAAATTCAAACGCGCGCGGCCCCACGGTGTCTGCGCCGACAGCAACCGTGCCGCCATGCGCTCCCTGATTTCAGTTTCGGTCATTTCTGATTAACCAATGCCTTCTAAAAATTAACCCAATAACTGAAGCAATTTTTGCACCAAAGCATCCAAGGTCTTTGCGTTTATTGGCGAATCAACGCTTTGCGTTGCCTGCCGACGCTGCGGTTCGACAAACCGTTCGTGCATCGGCTCGACGTGCTCGAAAAATTGACAGCGCACTGACTCAAAACTGCGCCCGCGCTCGCGCACATCGCGTTCCGCACGCCGCCGAAAACGTTCCTCCGCGCCGCATTCGACAAAAATAGTCAAAGTAAATTGTTTCCGCAACCAGTCGTGATGCAGCAGCCACAAGCCATCCCAAATCACCAACGGCGGCGGTAAAAAAAATCGCGGCGATTTTTTCCGCGTGTGCGTCGCGAAATCGTAAACCGGCAAATTAATTTTCTCTCCGACGCGCAGCGCGCCGAGAACCGCGTGAAATTTTTCCCAGTCAATCGCCGCCGGATCGTCAAAATTCACCGCATCGCGTTCCGTCGTCGGCAACGCCGAAAGGTCGCGGTAAAAATCGTCGAGGCTCAAACGCGCGGCGCGCGGCGCGAGCGCGGCGGCGAGTTTTTCTGCCAGCCAGGTTTTGCCCGACCCGCTCCCGCCGACGACCGCGACGTGAACCGGCGATTTCATTTTTTACTTTTTTCGGCGATGACGCGCGCAAACATTTTTTCCAAGTCGCCGATGTAAGTTTCAAAATCGTAGCGCTCGCTGACGAACTTCAATCCGGCCTCGCCCAGTTTTTTGGCCAGCGGCTTGTCGTTCAAAAGCTGTTCGACGCGCGCGGCAAATTTCGCGCGGTCCATCCACGGCACCAGAAAACCATCCTCGCCGTCAATCAGCCAGTCCTTGATGCCGCCGGCGTCGAACGCCACGACGGGCAGCGCGTAGCGCATGACTTCGAGGCCGATGGTGGCGATCGGTTCGGGCCAGAGCGAACTCAACGCGACGACGCTGCATTCGCGGTAGTAGCCTTTTAATTCTTCCTGCGGAATAAAACCTTTGAACGTCACGCGGTCGGCGAGGCCGAGTTTTTTGGAAAGCTCCTCGCAATATGCTTTGTGATTTCCGTCGCCGAGAATCACGCACTCAAATTTTGTTTTCACCTGCGCCAGTGCTTCGAGCAAAACGTCCACGCCTTTGCCGCGAATAATCTGTCCGGCGTAAATGATGAGATTGCGGTCGCTGAAACTGCTGCGCAAATTCGGATCGCCCATGCGCGGCACGGGCGCGTGAATCTCAATGCGCTTGGCGTCGAAGCCGTTGTTCAAAAGTTCGTCGCGCATATAATTCGTGACGACGACCATGCGGTCAAAGCGACGGTTGAGCGCGATTTCTTTTTTCTTTTCCGAATAGCTGACCCATTTCAGCGGAAAGCCGCCGCCGGAATTTTTCACCACCGATGCGAGACACGGAAAAATGCAATACGGCGACGCTGCGCGCGTGCAGATTTCGCGGGTGAAGTAATTGTATTTGTAGCTCCGCATGCAATAAATGTCATGGTCGTGAACCATGCGGAGCAGCGGCGCGCCGCTTTCAACGAGCGTTTGGATGACCGCGAGGTCGGCCATTTTGTGAACGTAAACGGCGTCGGGCAAAAAATCGGCGAGTGCTTTTTTGACGACGGCGGAGTTGTCGCCCTCGCCCAGCGCAGCGCGAAACGGAAAAGTCGTTTGCCATGCCGCTTCGTTTTTTCCGGTGCTTGGCCCGTGCAAAATGCCGATGGTGTGACCGCGTTGGCCAAGTTCGGTGGCTGTGATATGGGCGTTGGCTTCCGCGCCAGCGAGCGCGCCGAACCGTTCGTGGACGTAGAGCAGTCTCATGGATTTTTTGGTTGCGGTCGGGATGACCAGCCGGAAATAAAACCCAACCTCAAAAAATCACAATGAAAATCGGCTACTTGGCCCTTGTTGAACCGTTCCCGCGCTGATCTTCAGTGGCCTTATGCAAAAAGTTTTTGCGCGTATGAATCGGTGGTTCATACTCATCCGCCCGCCACGAGTTATCCTATCTGTGGACTAAACATGACGAGCCAAGCCATCGGTCATTTCTTGTGTTTTGGTGCGCGATGATAATCGGGCAAAGAAAAAAATCAAACATACGAACGGCTTTATTGGCAACGGTTTTGTGATGCGCCGCGCACACCACACGAAATTATTTTACTCCACCGGCGATTTCCATTTCAACTGCCTCGCCACAGCGAGGTCTGTTGTTGAATATGGACGCGAATTCACCTATAAACCAATCAACCATTAATCCCAAAAATCCGATGAACACAATGCATCTGCCAAACATGATCCGGTTGATTCAAACTCTCGTGGCAACTTTGGTTTTGAGTGCCGCGTCGCCGGGTATGACCCAGGATTATCTCGGCGCGAGCAACGTGCTGGTCCAAGTGGCGTTGCGCAATGCTTCGCCTGCCGCAAAGGAGAAAACGGATCCCGCCGCCCAATTGCGGGACGACTTGAAGACGTTCCGTGAAAGCATGACGAATCTGGCTCCGGCCGATGCAGCGCAGCACTGGTTGGATTTGGTGGATCGGGTGGCCAAAGTGCAGCGTCAGCAGATGCTCAATTACAATCCAAACAGCATCCAGATTCAGCCTGATGATGTGTTGGGGGCATTGCCGTCGCCGTCTGTGTGGAGCGCACTGGCCGCAGCCATCGCCGCGCGGCCGCCCGCCAAAAGCGGAGAAGAAATCCGGGAAGCTGGTCTGCGTCTGCTGGCGACGGCGCTGACAGGCGACACCGTTGGCCGAAACCTTGAAATTGGTAATTTGCAGGCCAAGGCCAAGACGGCGGATCAGCAGTCCGCTTATTTTTACAATAATATTGACGTGACTTCACTTTTTCGGGCCACCTGATGTGTTAGTCTGGGACGCAAGAAAGGACCAGACGAATGAAAGGCAAACGATACACGACGGA
>PLHK01000090.1:462-9425 GCA_003139955.1 Limisphaerales bacterium | reverse complement strand
GGGATGGACAAAGAACAAACAAAAACATAACCTCAACCATGTCCCAGGACTAACTCATGAACTGGACCAGAAAAGTGAACCCGGTCATATTTGCCGCCAACAGCGCTCAATCTTACCGTTTAACAACCCATTTATTGTTATTAAATTCCCAAAAATATTTGCAGTTGATTTTGCCGTCTGATTCTTCGGCAACGAGAATTGGAGTATTATTGGGAGAAATACTAAATGTTGCATTTGTTATCATGCCATATCCACCAATCGGCAATCGAGCCAACTCAAAGCCGCCGATTTGTTTTGCGGATAATGCTGCCAGCTTGATTGAAGCACTATCTATTTTTAGTGAAAATCCCGACCTGTAACAAAGATAAATATTCTCCCCAATCAGCGCGGCATCGTATATGACGCATTCTTGTAGATTCGTCGGGCCGGGAACGTCCATTTGATAATTCCACTCGCGATTTGTCCAAACCGTAATACTTTTTTTATCTACGGAATCGGAAAGTTGAAAAGAATAATCTTTGACCGAATTCAATTTGTAAACCACCGCGCCGCCATTTTGCGCATCATTGATTTTCCACTGGGTATGATCATCCGCATTTGGAAAACGATTCATCTCAAAAACTGAAATCGAAATGTCATTTTGAAGTTTTTTATGGAAAACCATTGCTTCTTCTTGACAGAAGGCGGATAGAATAAGATTTGAAACAATAAATGTTAGGATATGTAGTTTCATACGGTGAATTGTCAAAACGCCTAACATAGGAATCACTAGAAAATTGGAACATCTGTATAAATCCATATTAAGTCTAAAGGCTTCACCTCAAAATCTGGCGACTCGGACGGTTTAACCTGCCGGAAAAAACCACCTGACTTCAGGTTAGCGCCGTCAGGTCGCATCACCAAAATAGTGACTGTTGTCCCCTTGTAAGGTGTTCCGTCAATAATCCCTCTCAAATTGATGCCCTTGTGGTAGCGTAGAATCGTGGCGTAATCGGAAACAGAACCGTGGCCGATAAAAACGCGCTCATCTTTTGTGACTGTATTTGCCGTGCAACTTTTCTCGACCCAATCTCGCATCGGAGCATACGCCGGGATGTCAGCCCGGACAAAAGCGCAAAACATCAGTGCGGACAAAATGATGAATATTTTCATGGATTCATCTTTGTGCAAAACCTTTCAGGCCACCAGTCTTTATGGCAACAATGGCATATCCTCTGCCAACATTAACCCAAAGTTCGTCCTTATACACTTGCATACCCCAAATCTTCCGCTCGCTCATTACTGGCTCTGCCTGTAATCCCAAAACGACGTTTGTAGCCCAAATCAAATGGTCGGCTTTGTCATATAAAGTCACTACCTCTTTCTGTGAATCTACGATTGCATACTGCTCTGTATTTGTGCTGACGACGGTTCGGTAAAAACTACCAGTGATGCTATTAGTGTCTGCGGAACCTGCAAACAATGCCGAGGAGGTAAAAATAGCATAACTCACCATTGTATTGATAAATGTTCTCATATTGGAATAGCAGCCTATATTAATTAATGACCATCTTCAACTGATTGGATTTCAATTCTGTTGCTTTGTTATTGGCACTAAACGATTTGGCCGCTTCAATTATGTAATTACCCGGCGCAACATTCTTTGGAATTGTCACTAAAATATACCATTCATGAGATTCTCCCGGTCTTAAATCCACCACATTACGAGTTTCCTCAGATACCGGGGGTCCAACCAATTTATAGATCTCCCCCGAATCGCTTACCAGATTAACGCGAAATCCATCAGCTACAACGATAGTTAAATCCGAAGCATTGGTGACCGTCAGCGCAAGACCAAGCTCCGCATTGGCATGAACAAAACTGTTTGTGGTCCGAATTGCAAGTCGAACATCTTGCACTGAATGCTCATCCGTATTTGTTTGTGCACTAGCAGCCACCGCATACACCGGGATGTCAGCCCGGACAAAAGCGCAAAACATCAGTGCAGACAAAATGATGATAAATCTCATGGTGTGGCAATGATGCTTGTGTTTCATTCTGGTTCATGTTGGCGGAGGTGTATCGAATACAAGTGGTTTAATCTTTTTATCAAGTGGGACAAATACACATTTGGTTTCCCCATTGGTAGTATAGAAATCAAATTGCCACTCGCCCTCATATGTTTTGGAGTGTTGTAAAAAACCATCAGTGCAGTGAAATCTAGGCGCGATTGCGCCGAGCGCTTGGACAGCTTCAGAATAAGCATCCGGCAGTGATATTGCAGGAACTGCCTTTCTGTCGATTAATAAATTCATAGCTAATAAAACGCTTGTTAGCAGTCCTGTTACTATGATTATGGCTATTGTTCGTTTCATATGTGATTATGCGTATTTATGCCTAACGTAAAAAGCTGAGCTACCGCCAACTCACGGCGATGATTGCAACCGCAGTGGCAATACTGTGACCGCATCAACTGACGGGTCAATCTGACCGGACACGGGAGCAAATCTCGACGCTCCGTCTGGCACCAAATACAATAAATACTGGTTCAAGTCATTTGGAGTCAAACTCACTAAACATGGTGCATTGCCCGGTATGACGCGGTCAAAACGATAGTAGTGCAAGACAATCGTGCGAGTCGTGGGGTCTCCTTTGAGAACCTTGGAAACCGCAAAGGTCGCTTCAACACCAATAAACTTACAGCCCGGCCACAGCGTTGTATTCGTCTCATCCAAATCCTGCACCTTTGTTACAGTGCCGACCACAATCAAATCGGACGCGTCCCGCATTTTGGCCTCTGTCCACGGAAAGATTATGCGAGCCGATGCTGATACAGCGACAAGCAGCAACAAAATGATGGGGATGGATTTTTCATAGCGACGTGAACCGCGACAGCGGNNCGACTTCCATGAGAAGGCAGTCATGTCAAAAATTATTAGCACATCGTTTTTGGTTTGGAAGGCGCATCGTTGGCAAGGCGGGAGTGGATCTCGCTTCCATACGAACTCGCTCGCGCGAGCGGTTCACGATTGGATNNGTTGCGTTGGTTAAGCCCAGCGTCGCCATTTGGGCTAACGCTCGGCACATTGTTTTCCTAGGCAAATTAAAACATTGGTTTACCCAGGCGCTGCCTTCTCATTCAATCTGGTTAGGCATCGTCGTCATATTATCAGGGAAGCGCATGGGCTGGCCCGAAGTATTCAAAATGAAAATAACCCACACGAATCTTTGTCTTTGGGTCTGTCTTCCAGCCAACTGAACAGGTCGGCGCAACTCCAACAACGGTGACAGCATATTCTCCGCCCCTAAAACAGCTAACCTTACAGACCTCTCCACGGCCATTCCGAATATATGGCGTAATGTCAATCATGGTAACTGGATCGCCATCATGCTTGCCATGCTCAATAGCCCATTGATGTATTGCTTCGTCAATGAGGTGGAGATTCATCATACACGGGTTTACAGTCCGAGTGCTACGGATTTCTGTGACGACGGGCGGCCACATGAAGACATAGGCCAAAATGCAATAAGTCACAACTGCCAACCCCACCCAATATCTCGGCTTAATTTTCATAGGTCAGACGATGTCTAACGTAGCAAGCTGAGCAACCGCCGACTCGCGGCGTGAACCGCGACAGCGGAACGGCCAGCGCGAACGGCGGTTGGCTCCGGCGACTGGTTAGGCATAGTCATTAGTAGCGTAAAACACCACCATCTACAACTTGTGGCTTTGTCTTTTTGTCCAAAAATACGAACACATCTTTGCGCGCGCCATTTGTGCTGCAAAAGCTGAAAAGCCACTCTCCGTCTTGCGATCTTGAAATCTGTGTGTTGGCATGCACACAATAAAACTCGTTCGTGGCCGAGCCGAGAGCCTGCGTAGCCATCGTGTAAGCCTCTGGCATTGAAATCGGTGGCTGCCGCTTCTCGCCATAGGCCATGAGAAATGCAAAAGCAACGCTGGTAGTCAATCCCAACACTGTAAATATGACGGCATACTTTTTCATAAAGAGGTGGCGACTATGGCAACTGTCAAAACAGAAGCGCAACAGAGGATGGATGTGATAACTGTTTTCATTTTCATATTCGTTTGACGGAGAATGTCACGCGTTGCTCCCAAGTTTTTTACATTTATTTTTGGCGGCTGCAGGCTTTGCCTGAATTTGGATCGGCACGCACACGCAAGACAACGCGTTCAGCAGCTAACAGTGTGGCGGACACAGTTGGTTTTACGCCCTTCCCAAAACCTTGCCAAGCCTTATTTTGAAAATACCATCCAACCACCAGTCAGCCTCGTCTCACCCCTCCGCGGCATCCAATTCAGCCGATCGTTGTCCAACGGTGACCGGAGCGGCAGCCACTTGGGCCTCCGCACTGGCGACGGACGTGATGGCCTGCTGCATTTGCGCCAGCGGCTCGCCTAGCCTCCAGCACCACGTTTTTTCCAGAACCCCATGCGCCATAAATCATTAAGGAATCTTACTTGCTGTCAGTCGTTAATCTCACGGGTTGCAAACCTTCAATTCAACGAAATGCTCGCGGTGATCATCTACCAATGGAATAATCTTCACGGCTAGCTCTTCGCCATCAAGAAAGAGTTGATTTGCCTCGGCAGCATCGGTTGCCAACCGGGCGATCGTGATATGGTAGATCGTTTGGCGGTAGCGATAATGGATTTTATAGGTCGACCAATTTTTCGGCAGGCGAGGAGTTAGCCGCAATTGATCGCCTTCCAGGTTCACGCCGAGGAGAGTTTCAATTAGCAACCGATACATCCAGCCGGCGGAACCGGTATACCACGTCCAACCGCCGCGGCCGATATGCGGCGCGACGGCATAGACATCGGCGGCGACCACGTAAGGTTCGACTTTGTAGATGGCAATCTGTTCGGGCGTTTCCGCGTGATGAATGGGATTGAGCAGCGCGAAAAGTTCCCACGCGCGGTCGTGGTCGCCCATCAGCGCAAAGGCCATGGTGGTCCAGAGCGCGCCGTGCGTGTATTGCCCGCCGTTTTCGCGCACGCCGGGAATGTAGCCTTTGATGTAGCCGGGGTTGAGCGATGATTTGTCAAACGGCGGATCGAACAACTGGATTAATTTATCCTGGCGGCGAACGAGACGTTGATCCACGGCGGCCATCGCCTGGCGTGCGCGCTCCGGTTCGCCGGCACCGCTGATGACCGACCAGCTTTGCGGCAGGGAATCAATCTGGCATTCGGGATTGGTGGCGGAGCCAAGCGGTTCGCCGTTGTCGAAATACGCGCGGCGATACCAGCCGCCGTCCCACGCGTGCAGCTCGATGTTTTGTTGGAGCAATTCCGCCTGCGTTGCGCAGCGGTCGGCGAAGGCGGTATCATTGCGCGAGCGCGCCAGCTCGGCAAATTGCGTGAGCACGTCGAAGAGGAAAAAAGCGAGCCAGACGCTTTCGCCGCGGCCGTCCTTGCCGACGAGGTTCATGCCGTCGTTCCAATCGCCGCAGCCCATCAGCGGCAGGCCGTGTTCGCCGAGTTTCAAGCCGCGCTCGATGGCGCGCACGCAATGTTGGTAGAGCGTGGCCGTCTCTTCCGATTTGTTCGGCAAATCATAGTAAGATTCCTCGTCCGGTTTCACGAGGCGCGCTTCGAGGAAGGAAATTTTTTCATCCAGCACGCCGGTATCCGCGACGCACGCAACATAGCGGCAGGTCACGTAGGGCAACCAGAGATAGTCGTCGGAAAAATGCGTGCGCACGCCGCGGCCGGAGGGCGGATGCCACCAATGTTGCACATCGCCTTCGCGGAACTGGTGCGCGGCGGCGCGGAGCAAATGTTCGCGGGTCAGAGCCGGTGCGGCATGCACGAGTGCCATGACATCCTGCAACTGGTCGCGAAAACCATAAGCGCCGCCGGATTGATAAAAGCCGGTGCGGCCCCAAAGGCGGCAGCTCAAGGTTTGATAGAGCAGCCAGCCGTTCGCCAGCACATTGACGGCGGGATCGGGCGTGTCCACGTTCACCGCGCCAAGCGTGTGGTTCCAATACGCCCACACGCCTTCAAGCGCGGCGCGGCTGGCATCGGCGCGCCGAAAGCGCCGGATGAGAATCTGCACATCCGCCGCGCTCCGGACCACGCCGAGGCGAAAACTGGTTTCGCGTTCCTCGCCGTCCGACAAATTAAAACTCACCTGCACCGCGCCGCAGGGGTCCAGGCCCGCACCCACTTTGCCGGACAACCGCGCGCGCCGCAGGGCCGCCGGCTGCGCCAGGGTGCCGTTGCGACCGATGAATTCCTTACGGTCGCCGGTGAGCGTGCGGGTGGCGTCGTTCACGTCGAGAAACACGGTGCGGTCGGGGAATTCGGTGTTGTAATAATTGCGCGCCAGCAACGCGCCGGTCTTGAGGTCCACTTCAGTTTGCACGTGCAGCAGATTCTTGTGCCGCAAGTCGCCCAGCACCCATTCGACGTAACCGGTGACGGACAGGCGGCGCGGCCGGCCGGAGACGTTGCGCAGTTTCAAAACGGAAAATTTCACCGGCGCATCCATTGCGACATAGACCCACAGCTCGGAGGTGATGCCGAATTCGGTATGCTCAAACACGGTGTAGCCGAAGCCGTGGCGGATGACATAAGGCGTCGCACCGCGCGCGGGCGATGGTGTGGGCGACCAAAATTGTCCGGTCTGCTCATCGCGAATATAAATCGCTTCGCCGGTGGTGTCCTGCACCGGATCGTCGCTCCAGGGCGTCAGGCGAAATTCATGGGAATTCTCCAGCCAGGTGTAAGCCGCGCCGCTTTCGGAAATGACCGTGCCGAAAAATGGATTGGCCAGCACATTGACCCACGGCGCGGGCGTTACCTGGCCGGGTTGCAGGGTGATGACATATTCGTGACCATCGCGGGTGAAGCCGCCAAGGCCGTTGTGGAAAATCAAGTCGCGCGGCGGCAGCGGCGCGGGAAAATCCGGGGCCCGGAAACGGCTGGTGCGCAGTGGCGGCACCAAAGGCTCCAAAACGCTGCGGTGTTCAAGTTGTTCCGCCAGCGAGCCTTTTTCATCGTCGAGGACAATGCGCGCTGCGGCCTGCAACAGGACACGGTCGTCGTTGGGGATTTGTTCGAGCCGCCGGACAAAAATGCCGCCGGGCTTGTCGAGCATCTGCGCCTCGATGCCGGATGAAATCAGCGTGGTGATCTGATCCTGCAACGACTGGCGATAGACGGAGACATCCTCGTTTAAGATCACAAGATCAACGGTCAGTCCTTTCATGCGCCAATACGAATGCGCCTGGATAAGCTGGCGGACAATTTCAATTTTCTCCGTGTCGCTAATGCGCAGCAGGACGATGGGCGCGTCGCCGGAGATGCCGTAGCTCCAAAGGCCATTTTGACCGCGCCGGTTATTAAGCAAAACGCCCTGGTTGGCGCGTCGTGCGGGATCGGCATAGATCAGGGCGCTGGCCAAACGACCGTAGATTTGCGCTTCCGCCTCGGTCACGTCGAGTTGATGCAACGTCACCTGGCTGTGCGTCCAGGCGAGATCGAAGACGCGGTCGGTCATGCGCGAGCTTTGGTATTTTTCCACCTGCGCGAGCGCGGTCTCCCGGCTCTCGGTCACGCCGACCACCAGATCAATGATGGCCGTGCCAAACGGCGGCAACGTGATCGCGCGTCGCAGCGCCATGATGGGATCCAGCACCGAACCGACGTTGTTCGAAAGCGGCGCCAGGTTTTGCATCGCCGCCGGATTAGCGAGGCTGCCACCGCGGCCGACAAAGCGCGAACGATCGGTCTCGCAGGAAATTTCTCCCTGACCCTCGCCTTGGGCTTGCATCAGGTGCAGCAACCACGGCGGTTTTTCGTCTTGGGAACGCGCGCGGCGGGAGCAGAGAACGGCGGAAGTTTTGGGCGCGAATTCCGTCTGCACGAACAGATTGCTGAACGCCGGATGCGCCGTGTCGGCGTCCTGCGCGGCGAGCACCACTTCCGAATAACTGGTGAGTTCAAGCTGGCGCGTCACCGGCGAGCGGTTGGTGAGGGTGATGCGCCGCAGCTCCACGTCGTCTTCCGGCGAGACGCTGATCTCGGTGTGGACATCAATACCCGCATGACGATGGCGAAATTCCGCGCGCGCCTGCGTGAAAATGGCTTCGTAGCCCTTTGTCATCTTCAAGGTTGGTTGATAAGCAGTAGACCAAAACTCGCCGGTGCCCAAGTCGCGCAGATAGACAAACATCCCCCAGCAGTCGCGCGTGGCGTCTTCGCGCCAGCGGGTGACCGCGAGTTCGCGCCAGCGACTGTAGCCGCCGCCCGCGCTGCTGATGACGACATGATAACGGCCGTTGGAAAGCAGATGAACTTCCGGTGCCGGTGTGGTGGGATTCGTGAAGACACGCATCACACTCTCGCCCTCGCCGGAGGGCGTGCGCGATTCTTCCAATTTCAAATCTTCGATGAAAACGCTAGCGGCGGTCTTGGGCACGCGCTCCTGCAACAGCAAGTCCGCCGCCTTGAGCAGCGGGCAGGCCATGAAACGTCGTTGCATCGGACAGTTATGAAATAAATTCACTAGCGCGAGCAGGCTCATGCCTTGATGATGCGCCATGAAGGATTTGATCGTCGCGCTGGTCTCGTCCGGCGGCAAGCGGGCTGGCGTGTAATCCACCGCTTCGTGAAGACCGTAGGCACCGGTGCGTCCGTCGGCGGCGAGCCGTTGCAGATTTTCGCACGCCGCCACTGGTGCCACCATCAGCGCCATCGCCGTCGCGTAAGGCGCGATCACCAAATCTTCAGCCAGTCCGCGCTTCAAGCCGAGGCCGGGCACGCCAAAAGCCCGATATTGATAATTGAATTGAACATCGGTCCGGTTGTAGCCCGATTCGGAAATGCCCCACGGCACGCCACGCAGTTTTCCATATTCGATTTGCTGCTGCACCGCCGCGCGGCAGGTGTGATCGAGCAACGTGTTTTCATAATTCGGCATGACCAGCAGCGGCATCAGATATTCGAACAT
>PLHK01000090.1:0-389 GCA_003139955.1 Limisphaerales bacterium | reverse complement strand
TCGAGCGCGAGCAACCGCTCACGGGCGTGATCGCCAGCTTCATGCAGACAACGCACGAACACGTCTTTGTCATCAATAAACGGGGCAGATGATTGTTCCAACAAGGAGATTTCACGCAATGTGTGCGCTTGGTCGAGTTGAACAAACTTTGCGTCCAACTGGGCAATGACGGGCAACGCCAGCCACGGCGCGATGAAACGCAATTCTTCCAAATGCGCCGCGCAATCGCGTTTCAATATTTCGGCCCACCCGCTGATTTCTTTTTCTTCGTTTGCCAGCGCCGTCGCGATTTGAGCTGACTGACTCGCGGCATTTTCCAGCAAGGCAAACGCGGCGCGCAGACCCGCCGGCGCTGGAGCCAGTTTCATATCCAGTTCCGCGAGCGATTG
>PLHK01000054.1:26741-26872 GCA_003139955.1 Limisphaerales bacterium | reverse complement strand
GTGGAGTATTGCTTCATGGCGCTGATGCGTTTGCGCACGTCGGTGAGCAGGCTCGCGTGGCGCGGCAGCAACAGATACGCGTAGGCCTGATGTTTGTAACGCCCGACGCGCCCGCGCAACTGGTAAAGGTC
>PLHK01000054.1:0-26706 GCA_003139955.1 Limisphaerales bacterium | reverse complement strand
TTCATCTGGCCGTGGCCGACAACAATTCGCGCATTGGGACAAAGTTTTTTCAAACGGTCGGCCATGTCGTGAATCGTCATCACGCGGTTGTGCAGGAAAAAAACCTGTCCGCCGCGCGCAAGTTCGCGGTTGATGGCGTCGCGGATGGTGCGTTCGTCGAATTGCGTGACGATGGTTTCGACGGGCAGGCGGTCGTGCGGCGGCGTCTGAATCGTGCTCATGTCGCGCGCGCCGGTGAGCGCGAGATACAGCGTGCGCGGAATCGGCGTGGCGCTCAACGTCAGCACGTCCACGAGCGTGCGCAGGCGCTTGAATTTTTCCTTGTGCAGCACGCCGAAGCGCTGCTCCTCGTCAATCACAACGAGGCCGAGGTCTTTGAAAACAATGTCGTCCTGCACGAGACGATGCGTGCCGATGACGATGTCCGCCGCGCCCGCCGCGAGATTTTTGACGACGAGATCCTGCTCGCGCGGCGTGCGGTAACGCGAGAGCAACTCGACGCGGATTGGATAATCGGCCATGCGTTCGCGGAAGGTGCTGAAATGCTGCTGCGCGAGCACGGTCGTCGGCACAAGAATCGCAACTTGTTTTCCGCCCATCACGGCCTTGAACGCGGCGCGGATGGCGACTTCGGTTTTGCCAAAACCAACGTCACCGCAGATCAAACGGTCCATCGGCTTGGCGCGTTCCATGTCGGATTTGGTTTCGGCAATCGCGCGGACTTGATCGGCGGTTTCCTCGTAGATGAATGCGCTTTCAAATTCGCGCTGCCAGTTCGCGTCCGGCGGAAACGCATGGCCGGCCTGCGTTTCACGC
The DNA here is from genome assembly GCA_003139955.1 of Limisphaerales bacterium. Classification (GTDB taxonomy): domain Bacteria; phylum Verrucomicrobiota; class Verrucomicrobiia; order Limisphaerales; family UBA11358; genus UBA11358. Next base: position 25,890 of record PLHK01000054.1, on the reverse strand, counting down.
ACGGCCTGGATGCGCAACATTTCCGACGCGACATCGCGCACGGCTTTTTCCGTTTGCTCCTTCGCCTTGTGCCAGCGCGTGCCGCCAAGCGTGTTGAGCGGCGGATGCGCCCGGCCCACGCCGACATATTTGCTGACGAGATGCGCCTCGGTGACGGGAACGTAAAGTTTGGGCGATTCGTCGCCGGAATTGGCGGGTGCGTATTCGATGACAAGGCATTCGGTGGAAGTTGAGAGTTGAGGGTTGAGGGTTGAGGGACGACGGCTGTTGCCAATCGGCATCGTTTTCAACCCCAGATAACGTCCGATGCCATGCTGTAGATGCACGACATAATCGCTTTCTTCCAAATCCGTAAAATCAATGTCGAGCGCGGAACGCGTGGCGAGCGCGTGCGAAGATTTCTGACGACGCGGCCGCTGGATTTTGTAACGCCCTAAAATTTCCGCATCGGTGACGACAACGAGTTTCGCCTCGGCGCAAATAAATCCGCGAGCAAGCGAGCTAATTTGAATCACCAATTTTTTTTCAACGCCAAAACCATGTTCTTTCCAAATTTCCTCAAACCGCTGACGCTCGCCGTCGTTGTTGCAGAAAATATGAACGACATAATCCTGTCGCAGCCAGCGATGCAGCTGCTGGAAAAATTCACGACGTTGCGCCTCGGCGACTGGCAGTTCCGGCGCGCGCTCGGCCAGCGGACGAAACGCATCGAGCGAATCAAATTGCGGATTGTGGATTTCAGTTTGCGGATCGGCTTCGCCAGTTTCTACGTCTTCAAAAAGCTCAATTGAAGCAAAGTTGCGTCGGTTCAATTCCGCCAGAAAATCCGGCCAGGAAATGAAAAACGGTTCGGCGGCAGGAATCTGCGATTCGTATTCGTCGGCGCGAGTGGAAAGTTGTTCGGGTTCACACAAAATAAAAATCGTTTCGCGCGGCAGATAATCGAGCAGCGTGGCAAACGAGGCTTCAATCTGGCTTCTGGCTTCTGGCTTCTGTATTCCGTTTTTGAGAATCCCCAGTTCGCCGGCGGGCGGCAAAGTGATTGAAATAATTTCCCCGCGCGAAACTTGCGTCAGCGGGTCGAACTCGCGGAGCGATTCCAGCTCGTCGCCGAAAAATTCCAAACGAACCGGCCACGGACTCGTTGGCGCAAAGACATCGAGAATGCCGCCGCGCAGGGCGATTTCCCCTTTCTGCGAGACTTGCGCTTCGGGCTCATAACCTTGTTCTTCCAGCCATTCGACCAAATCGAGCGGCGCGATTTGGTCGCCGCGTTTCAATTCGCGTGTGCGTTTTTGAATTTCGCCGGGCGGAAACGTTTTTTGCAACAGCGCGGTGACGCTTGTCACGACGAGTTTTGAGTTTTTAATTTTTAATTTTGAATTGTCCGCCAGCGCGACGAGCGTTTGCAAGCGGTCGCTGATGACATCGGCGGGCGGCAGCTTGTCTTCGTGCGGAAAGATTTCCCAATCCGGATAAAACAGCGGATGGGCGTTGGCAGATGGGCGTTGGGCAATCCACGTTTCTAAATCCTGCTGAAAATTTTCCTGCGTCTTGAGGTCGGGCGCGACGATGACGATGGGCCGCGTTGGAAAAATAGTTTGCAGCAGCGCGGCAAAAAACGGCTGGGCCGGCACGCAGATGCCGGCGCAGAGCAGCGCTCCGCCAGTCTCCAATCGCCGCGCGAGGGTTTGCGCGGCGGGAGTTTTTGCGATGTCAGCGAACAAGTTGCCTGTCGCTGTGGCTGGTGAATCCGGCGGCAAGCGCGGGAACACTCGCAGCGATCGGCCGTGCCGTCAAGTGGCGGTCAGTCGTGCCAGCCCTCGACGCGGTAGAGCTGGACGTTTTCCATGAAGTTCAAATTCCCGCTGGGTGTTTCAAAAACCATTTTGAATTCGCGGCTGTGGTTGCTCAAAAACTGGTTCACCTGCAACACCCAAGTCTCGGTGTAAGGCCGGTCGGACCAGCCGGAAAATTTTAGCGGCGGCGGCGGCAAATCAGCGGGCGGCGCTTCGCCGGGCGCGGGCACGGCCATCATGCCGACGAGCCATACGCGATGACCAGCGCGCAACACCGCCGCCGCCTGTTCAATCAATGGCCGGGCGACTTCTGTTTTTTGCATTTGTTCATGCACCAAATCGTAGCGCGCAAAAGCGTGGTCGGCGAGGGGCGGCACGGTTTCCCAACGGACATCGCCTTTAAAGTAGCGCTCAAAACTGATGCCGCAATACCAAGGGCTGACGATGACGAAGTCACCCGGTGCGGCCTCCGCCGCGAGTTGCGGACAAAGCAGATCGAGGTTGGTGAAGCGCCAGTTGACGGCCTTGTGTTCCGAAAAAATCACCACACAGGCGATGACGGCGGTGACGCCCGAAAATCCCAGGACCGCCGCCCGCACATGGCCGCAGACAGGCAGGCCGATTTCATAACAGCCGGCGACCAAAGCCAGCAGCGGGAGGTAATACCACGGTTCCGTGGGCAGCGCGGCAAACCAGAGAAAGGCGGCGAAGCCAACAACGGCGACGAGCAACGTTGTCCCGGCAAATAGTGACCAGTCGCCGGAGCAAACAGAATTTTCGTTTTGAACTGCTGTCGGCACGGTGGTTTCAGCTTCCGCCGGCGGACGGTGGATCCCATCCAGCACGGCCACGGCCACGGCCAGCAAAAGAAAAAACCACCAGCGGCTTGCCGGCAGCGCTGAAAACCAAAGCAAGCCCGTGGCGGCGATCAAGGCCACCAGCAACGTTGTCCAGCGGGCAGGGAGAATTTTTTTTACGGCGGCAAGTTTGCCAGCCATTTTCAGGCGGGGGAAAAGCGCCGCCACACCGAGTACAACAATGGCCACAGCGAAGATGAACCAGAGCCAGCGGCTTTGTTCCATCGGAAAACCGGCGGCGGTGTCAAACGTGGCCAGCAAGCGGGCGGGCGCAATGCCGGTCCGCAGCGAACTGGCGTCTACATTCAGTGAAATAAAATTCATCAAATACGGCAGCAACGAAACTGCCGCCGCCAGCCCGACGAGAAAAACCTTGAGCGCGGCGCGGACGTTTTTTTGGCGGGCACAGACCACCCACGCCCCGACGCAGATGGCGAAGATGAAGACGGCGTTTTGAAACAAGGTTTGGACGCTTAGCATGGACAGTGCTGCCCAGACCACCGCGCGTTTCCAGCACGTTTTTTGGAGAAACCAGCACGCGGCGGCGGCGGTCAGAAGGATCAACAAACTGCCCAGACCGTGCGCCCGCAATGAGTCGCCAAAGACGATCACCGTGCCGTTGAGCGCCAGCAGCGCGAGGCCGGCCAGCGGCGGCGAGCGGCGGAATTTCCACGCCATCAGCCAAAGGGTGGCGGGCAAACCGAGGCCGATCAGCGCGCCGAGCAGACGCAAGCCGGCGTCGGTTTTCCCGAGGCCGATCGTTTCCCAAAACCGGATGAGCAGCGGCATGAAAACCGGGAAGGAATCCGCCGACATCGCGCGCAGGGAATGCAGGCCGGCCAGGTTGATGAGGTTGACCTCGTCGCGCCAGAAACCGCCGGCGTGGCACAGAAAATAAAAATGCAGCCCGACCGCCACCAGCGTGACCGGCACGGCCACACACCAGGCGGGCAACCACAAATACGGACGGCGCGGCGAAATCATTCCACCGGAATTGGACAGAATTGAAGCGACGGATTCAATCCAATTTGCCGCGCGCTGGACGATTGGATTTGACCCTTGCCGAATCGTCAGCAAAATTCGCGCGATGACGCTGGCTGAATTTTTGAGGCTGCTGCCGTTCGCGCTGCTGCTGGGCGCGATGGCGGTCGCGCCGGTTTTTGCGCCGCACTGGTGGCTGCGGCATTACGCCAAAGTCGCGCTAGGCCTCGGCGCGATCATGGGGGGCTATTATTTTTTTGCTTTGCACGATCTGCACAGTCTGGGCGAGGCGGCGCATGAATACATCGGATTCATCGCGCTCGTCGGCTCGCTGTACGTTGTTTCCGGCGGCATCCATATCGGCGTCAAGGGTGAGGCGACGCCATTAAAAAACGTCTCATTTTTGCTGGGCGGCGCGCTTCTGGCCAATGTCCTTGGCACCACCGGCGCGGCCATGCTGCTGATCCGCCCGTGGATCCGCATGAATCAATCCCGCGTGGCGGCGCATCACATCGTGTTTTTTATTTTTATCGTCGCGAACGCCGGCGGCTGCCTCACGCCGATCGGCGACCCGCCGTTGTTCCTCGGTTTTCTGCAAGGCATCCCGTTCTGGTGGGTCGCGGCGAATTGCTGGCCGATGTGGCTGCTGGGCGTCGGGCTGCTGCTGGCCATTTTTTATTTTGTGGATCAAAATAATTCTCGCCGGACGCCACGCGCCGAGCGCGAAAAAAATCCGGCGGGTGAAAATTGGCAAATCGAAGGCCTGCCCAATCTGTTTTTTCTCGCCGTGATCCTCGTCGCCGTGTTTGTGGCGAATCCGCCGTTCCTGCGCGAAGGGCTGATGTTGGCGGCGGCGGCAGGTTCGTATTTCACCACGAAAAAATCCGTCCATGCAGCGAACCAGTTTAATTTTCATCCCATCCAGGAAGTGGCGATTCTCTTCGCCGGGATTTTCACCACCATGATGCCGGCATTGGACTGGCTGAATCACAACAGCCAGTCGCTGCTCGGCCAAAATCCTGCGTCCGGAATTTTTTATTGGAGCACCGGCGTTTTGTCGAGCGCGCTGGACAACGCGCCGACCTACCTCGGTTTTTTGAGCGCGCTGCGCGGAACTGCCGGTGCCGAAAGTATCAGCAGCCTGCTAGTGACTCACGGACACCAGATTCTGGCCATCAGCGTCGCTTCGGTTTTCTTCGGCGCGGCCACCTACATCGGCAACGGCCCGAATTTCATGGTCAAATCCATCGCCGAGCAGAACAACGTGCGGATGCCGTCGTTCATCGAGTTCATCCTAAAATTCTCCCTGCCGTTCCTGTTGCCGGTGCTGCTCATCACCTGGCTGCTTTTTTTCCGGGGTTGAATTCGCGTGACAATTTTGTAACGATTTTGCCGTTCTGCCGCCTGCCAATGCCAAAAGCGGTCGAGGGAATTCAACGTGCGCACGCTTTACAACATCCTGTTCCTGATTTTTTTTGCGCTATCATCGCCATATTATTTCTGGCGGATGCGGCGGCGCGGCGGCTGGCGGGCGGGCTTCGGCGAACGCTTCGCGATTTACGACGCTGTGCTCAAGCAGGCGCTGACCAACCGCCATGTTATCTGGATTCACGCCGTCAGCGTCGGCGAAGTCAACTTGTGCACCCAACTCATCAACGCGCTGGAGCCGCGCGTGCCGAACGTCAAATTCGTCGTCTCCTGCACCACCACCACCGGCATGGCGGAACTGCGCCGCCGGCTGCCGACGCGCGTCAGCAAGATTTATTATCCGGTGGACCGCCACAAATTTGTCCGCCGCGCGCTCGCCACCATCAATCCCGAAGCCATCATTCTCGTAGAGGCGGAAATCTGGCCGAACTTTCTCTGGCGCGCGGCAGATCTGAAAATTCCCGTTTTTCTCGCCAACGCGCGGCTCTCCGACCGCTCGTATCCGCGCTACAAAAAAGCCGCCTTCCTGTTCCGTCCGCTGTTCCGTTCGTTCGCCGGCGTCGGCTGCCAGAATGAAGAAGACGCCCGGCGCCTGCGCGAGGTCGGCTGCCATGCGAAAGCGGTGCGGGTCGTGGGCAACCTCAAGTTTGACGCAGCCAAACTCACCGAACGCAGTTCGCTCGACGTGCGCGGGCTGCTGCGCCAGATCGGCGTGCCGGACGACGCCTTGATCCTCGTGGCCGGTAGCACGCATGATGGCGAAGAGGTTTTGCTGGCGGACATCACGCGGCGGTTGCGGCAAAAATTTCCAAAACTATTTTTGATTCTGGTGCCGCGCCATTTTGAACGCGCCAAGGACATCGGCCAGAAATTTAAGGCGCGCTGCGTCAAATTCATTTCCCGCAGCGAAATTTTTGACCGCACTCCACCGCCGGCGGATGGGTTGGATTGCCTGCTGGTGAACACGACCGGCGAATTGAAATTTTTTTACGAGCCGGCCACCGTGGTCTTTGTCGGCAAAAGCCTCACGGCCTTCGGCGGCCAAAACCCGATCGAGCCGGGCGCGCAGGAGAAGGCCATCATTTTCGGCCCGAATATGCAAAATTTTACCGACATCACCCGCGCGTTCCTGAACAAAAATGCCGCCGTGCAGGTGAAAAGCCCGGAGGAACTGGAACGCGTCCTCGGTGAACTCCTCGCGGACGCCCGCCGCCGGGCCGCGCTGGGCCGCGCAGCACTGGAAGTCGTAGCCGAAAACCTCGGCGCGGTCGAAAGGACGGTGGAGATGATTTTGCCGCACCTTGAGAGCCGGGGCATTTGGGTGGAGAAAAAAAAGTGAGCGCGCGGCGTTTCGCCGCTTGACGAACCCGTCGGCAATTTTCATATTCGCACCACTTCCGGTTTTTTGCCGCCCGGAGCGTTTATGCCGAAACCCAAAACCCGAGAAAATCCCGCGCCGGAACCGGTGAAAGCTTCCGTTGCCGCCGTCGCGCCGGCGGATCGCACCGCCGAACTGGCGGGGAAAATCAAGGAACTCGTCCGCCTCGCCAAAGAACAAGGCAACCTGACCATTGACGACATTAGCGAGGCGTTGCCGGAATCACTTGCCACGCCGGAAGCACTGGATGAAATCCTCGCCAAACTCCGCGAACTTGAGATCGAGATCGTGGATCAGGCCGAGCTGGACACGGCGAAAGAACCGGAAGATGAAGAAATCGAAGCGCGCCACAGCGACGCGCTGGACGACCCGGTGCGGATGTATCTCAAGCAGATGGGCGCGGTGCCGCTGCTGACGCGAGAGCAGGAAGTGGAGATTTCCAAGCGCATCGAGAAGGCGGAAAACGAACTGCGCGCGGTGGTCTATGGCTTTGGCTTTGCGGGCAAGGAACACCTCGCGCTGGCGGAAAAGCTGCTGGCCGACCCGCCGCGCGAACGTTTTGACCGCGTGGTGCTGGACAAACAAGTGGCGAGCCGCGACGCGCACCTGAAAACACTGCACAAATTGGTGGCGCAGACGCGCGAACTCGACGCGCAGGTGGACCGGCATTTCAATCTCTGGCGGGATGCGCACCAGAACGCCAAGCGTAACCGCGAACATGATGAGTTTCTCAAGCTCGACAAAAAATTGCAGGCGGCGTTCCCGAAATTCTGCTTCAAGCAGAAAGTGAACGAGGAAATCGCGCTGGTCGCGGAAAACATCCACGACAAATTGCAATACTGCCTGCGGGCGCTGGCCGATGCGCAAGATCAGCGCGAATCTTCCGCGCAAAAACACCTGTTCGAAGCGGAACGGCAGAAGCTGCGCGCGCTGGAGGAATTCGTGCGGATGCCGCACGAAGATTTCCTGCTGGCGTTCGACCGGCTGCGCGACGCGGCGGCGCGGGCGTTGCAGGCGAAGACGGAAATGGTGGAGGCCAATTTGCGGCTGGTCATTTCGATCGCCAAGAAATACACGAACCGCGGGCTGTCGTTCCTGGATTTAATTCAGGAAGGCAACATCGGTTTGATGAAGGCGGTGGAGAAATTTGAATACCGGCGCGGCTATAAATTTTCGACTTACGCGACGTGGTGGATCCGGCAAGCAATCACGCGGTGCATCGCGGATCAGGCGCGGACAATCCGCATCCCGGTGCACATGATTGACATCATCAACAAGCTGCTGCGCGCGCAGAAAAAATTGTTGCAGGAATTGGGTCGCGAGGCCGCTCCGGAGGAAATCGCGGACGAGATGCAGATGCCGGTTTTCCGCGTGCGGGCGATTTTGCGGATGGCGCAGCAGCCGGTGTCGTTGCAGTCGCCGGTGGGCGATGGCGACGAGGCGAGCTTCGGGGATTTCATCGAGGACAAGGCGGCGGAAAATCCGCTGGACATCACGAGCTTCAGCCTGTTGAAAGACCGGATGGGAGATGTGCTATGCAGCCTGACGGAGCGCGAACGGCAGGTGCTGGAACTGCGTTTTGGTATCGGCGACGGCAACGCGCGGACGCTGGAGGAAGTCGGCCAGCAGTTCCGCGTGACGCGCGAGCGCATCCGGCAGATCGAGGCCAAGGCGCTCCGCAAGATGCGCCACCCGACGCGCCTGAAGCAGTTGAACGGTTTTCTCGAGATCGCGGAACGGAAACTGAACGGCGAATAAACTTGGGCTTCCACGCGAACAAACCTGCTGATCGCCAGTCCAGTTTTCCTTTTTGATTGAATGCCATGGCTTCGATGCCACCAACGCCGGTAATGTCTATTGGAACCAGTTTGACGCCAAGACCAACTATCTCGGCAACTATAGCGGAAGCTTCAATCTGTAGTGATGGCTGGAAATCGGGACGGTTTCAGGACGATTGGTTAAAGTGCCTGGTGGGCCCGCCCGGACTTGAACCGGGAACCAAAGCATTATGAGTGCTCTGCTCTAACCATTGAGCTACAGGCCCGCCGCCGGCATGATTCCAGAAGCCGCCGGGACTTTCAACAGCAGAACGGCCGCACAAAAAGACTCGCCACGCCAACGGCATTCACCAGCCGCGTGCCTTTGCCTGTTGTTTTAAAGCGATGAACGCCGGCTTCTCGCTGCCCGCACCCGGGAACGTGCACAGCCCCAGCGTCCCCAGATAATCCAGAAACGCCGGCGAACCGACCCCATAATATTTTCCAAAGGTTTTCGTCGCTGCCGGTGTCGTGTCATGCAGCCAGACCAAGGTCACCAGCCTGACCTGAACCGGATGTTCGTCCCACGCGGCAAACAGTTCGTTGACAAATTCCGCCTGTCTGGCCGCCGAACTCCCGCACCCGCCGCCGGATGGATACCCCGCCTCGACGAATGAGACCGTCCGGTTCGGATACAGTCGGCAGATGGCGTTGAAATCATCCCGCACCACGGCCGGGGCGCGGACTTGGAATGACGGCGTCAACGGATAGTAAGAAACCATGATCTCATCCGCCGACGCGTTGAGGGTTGCGGCGAGTCGGGCGTGCTGCGTCAGCCCCGCGAACATCACGGACACCCCAACCTTCAGCGTCGGCCGCTGCTGGCGGATATGCTGGCGCGTCGCGGCAAAAAATTCCGCGTATTGCGCCCACTTCACCGGGTCGTTTCCCAGCACGCCATCCACTTCGTTCCCGATGGCGACCTCGGCCAGCGTCACGTCGGGCATCTCCGCCAGCAGCCAATCCATCAAACGATCAAACCGCGCGATGACTTCGGGATCATTCAGCGGCTTGCCGCGCAAATCGGGCGGCAGCCGGTTCCGGTCCGTGTCCAGCGTGGCCACGCGCAGGCTCAACTGGATGTGCTGGCCCGGATAGTAAGCGTTCGCGATTTCCGGCCAGGGCGAAGCGAACACACCCGGCCGCTGCTCCACCTCGTCCCAATTCAGTTTGAGCGACACCACCTGCACCCCCACCGATTTCGCCTGCGCCATCGCCGCGTTGTAATCCTGCTGCTCCGCCTGCGTGACCGCGCAACCGAGCAACCGACCGCCCTTCGGGACAACCTTCGCCGATTCGTCGGCGGGCGAATGCACTGGCATCCCGGTAATGGCTATGCCCACCACCAACGCAAAGAATCGGTTCATATGGAGGAACGGCCAGCGCCAACGGAAATTGGCTTCGGCGACTTAAATCTTATGGTCAGAGTGGGGTAAGTCATCACGGCATAGCAAAGCGCTTCAAAACATACGTTCCAATGTTGTTCGTCAAAACAACTTGGTTTTCATTCTTAAATATTATTGTGTCGATTTGAGTGCGGACTGAATGATCCGACTTAAAGATCATTTGAAGATTACTTGCGGAAAGAATAGCCCAGTTCCCAGACAGTGTTTTCCCATCCACCATTTTTACTGTCATGCCCCCATTTTTCAGAAAATCCATAAGAGTGCCTTTCTGTTCGACCTGCCAGTTGCCGACAAGCGGTTGATCAGATAGCTCCGAAGAGCCGTTAGGCGTTTGGCTCGTCTTCCAAGATGGAGGCGGACGGTCTCCATGAAAACAATTTGCAACCAAAGCGAAGGTGATAAACCATGCACCAACACACAAACCAAACGCCAACGCTCCAAAGCGAACTCTCCCGCCGCAGGCGGCAAGGATGGCAAACTGTAACACCAAAACGGTCATCAAAGCGTGCCAATTAAGAAATGCGTTCAAGTCTGAATAGCACTCTCGGCCGCCACCAAGCCTAAAAAACAGAACGACGGAAATCGAAGCGAGGACTGCACTGGAACCGCCCACAATCAGCGCAAGTATCGAACAGCCTTTAGCGATGGAAGTAAAGTGGGTCATGGTAAAACATCTAAAGTGAAAAACTGAACCATGCCTTCCTCACGGTGTAAACCGCGACAGCGGAACGGCCAGCGCAAGACATTGGCTCCGGTGACTAGTTATGTGGCTGGCTTTCTATTACAAAATTCATAAACGTCTCACACTCCTAAAAAATATTTGCCCAACTAGGATGCAAACAAGACCGAATATCATCAAAATGAAAATATGATAATCCGGTATGATCTCAAAGTTTCCAACTCCTGCCGAGCCGAGCATGAGCGCGATGCCAATGCAGGTAAGCCTGCTAACCCCCCATATCGCACGAGTCCGTGGTATTAATATTCCGGCCAACATAAATGCACCAAATAAAAGGATAAGAATCGCACCATAATAATCCATGCCGACTAGCGCAAGCAGGCTAATCAGGATGATAAATACGATGGGAATATATCGCATAAACGCTCAAGCCGCCTAACGTAGAAATCTGAACCACTCCTTCCTCGCGGCGTGATCTGCGACAGCAGATCGTCCGGTGCAAGACATTGGCTCCGGTGACTGTTTAGGCCGATGGCTCATAACGAAATTAAGAAGTAGCAATCACAAATATGCTTAATGGCATAATCATCAAATCAATGATGCTCAAAGCCGCAAGTAAAAAGCTCACATAAGCTCTCTTGCGCTGCCTCGCAACTCTGTGATAAAATCCAAATCCCATCAAAGCAAGAAAACAAAGCAAATATCCTGCTGCCGTCAGAGCACCCAAATGCTGACCAGCCGCTATGCCATCGCACGAATGCAAGCGAGGCCCAAAAACATTGTTGACGTAATAACCGTATAACCGCATGAAATGCCAATATGAAATCGGGGCCAATACTACGAATGCCTGAAAAGGAAACTCAAACACTCGCATCCAGTCCCGTCGCTGCTTTGGAAAAAACTGGAACATGGTAATCGGCCCAACCCAAAAAAGCTGAATCACTGCGGGTTTTGCGGCTGACCGGGTGCGGTCTGCTGCGAATCCAGTTCATTCATCTTTTCCTGAAGCGCGGCGCGGGCCTTGTCCTGTTCGCTGATGGATGGAACCGTGGTGGTGGCGTCCGGTGGTGGCGCGGCGGCACCGGAATCATCGGCGGGCACGGGGTTTTCCACGGCATTCGTATTCATGTTGAAGAAGCCGGGGAAACCGTCAACGGGCGCGGCGTTCGTGTCGCTCTTCAATTCCTTCTTGCGCTCGACATCAATAAGTTTGCGTTCATCGTTGGCATAATCGTAGGCGGCGGCGGAGACGCCCGGCAACCGCTGGCCTTCGCGGACGGTTTCGGCGGCGGCGATGGCAGGTGTTTTCAACACGGTGGGCCGCATGAGCACCATGAGTTCGGTGCGGTCTTTTTGATTATCCGTGCTGCGGAACAGCCAGCCGAGCACCGGGATGTTCATGAGGACGGGCACGCCGGCGGTTGAATGGGATTTCTGCGAGCGGATAAAGCCGCCGAGAATGACGGTGTCGCGGTTGCGCACGGCGATCTCGCTGTTCAAAGTGCGCTTGATGGTGTTCGGTACCTGATTGCCGTCAATCGCGGTGTAGCCGCTGATCTCGTCTATTTCCTGCGCGACATCCATGACGACGAGGCCGTCGGGGTTAATGAAGGGCGTCACGTCCAGTTCCACGCCGACGGACAACTGCTGGTAGGAAGAGCCGCCGTAGCCGCCGTTGATGCTGTTATTGTAGGTGCTGTCAACATAGGGCACGGTCTGGCCGACGAAAAATTGCGCGGGCTTGGCCTGCGAGGTCTGGATGCGCGGGCGCTGGAGGATGTTGGCGTTATTGTCCGATTCCGCCGCCTGCACCGCGATATCCCACGTCGGGCCGATGCTGCCGAAATAATTCAATCCCGCCGCGCCATTGGTCGGCAGACTGTAAGCCGTGTCAACGCGGTTGGAAATCAGCGTCTGGACCGTGTTCAAGAACGAGCTGTTGCCGTTGTTCATGAAGCCACCGCCGACGACATTTGAATTTTTAAATTGCTGCGGATTTTGCTGCGCCGAGACGCCCGCATTCAAGGTGTTGCCGATGTCCACGTCCATGATGATGGACTCGATCAACACCTGCGCCAGCAACACGTCCAACTGGCTGATGACGTGCTTGATGTTGTCCATGTCCTGCCGCGAGGCGAAGACGAGGAGCGAATTGCTCCGCTGATCGGCGATGATCTTGGCCTGGCCGAAAACCTGGATCTGATCCTGGCTCGCACCGCCGCCGGCCCCGGAGGCGCGGTTGATGATGGACTGCAACCGCTGCTGGAACGTCGAACCGCTCGCGGGTGTTCCGTTGGCAGTGCTCGCAACCCCCGTGCGATTGCCAAACGAAGAAGCAGCGCCGCCGGAATAGCTGCTGCCGGACGTGTTCAGTCCGTTTCCACTGCCTCCACTGCTCAAACCGTTGAGACCCGTTGAGCCGCCGCGCAGGCCGCTGACGGCCGAGGGCGCACTGCTGCTGCCGAAACTCACCGTGGAAGAGCCGCTGCCGCCGAGCGAATTCAAGGCGCTGGCGATGTCCGCCGCCTCGGCATAGCGGATCGGGATGACTTCGGAAATAAATTCCGCCGGCACGCTCACATCAATGCGGTCAATCATCTCCAGCATCCGCTTCACGTTTTCCGCGTTGTCGCGCAGGACGAGGATGCCGTTGCTGTCAATGGCCAGGATTGAGTTCGGCAGCTTCGCAAACGGCTGGATGGCTGGGATCATTTCGCTCGGCTTGACGTATTTCAACTGCACGATGCGCGAGACGTAGCCGCCCATATCCGGCAGGTTCGTCACATTGCTGTCGTCAAATTCCGGGCCCCAGGAATTGGCGTCACCCACCGGCCCGACTTTGACAAACTTATCACCGATGTTCACGACGGCGATGCCGTTGAGCGACAACACCGCCTGCAATGCCTCGATCGCCTCGGTCTTGGTCAACGGCGTCTCCGTCTTCAAAGTAATCTGCGCCCCCGGCAACGGCCCGCGGATCAGTGTGCGCCCGACCAAAGTCGCATAGACGTCCAACACGTCACTCGCGTCCACGCCCTGAAAATTGAGCTTCACGCCGGAATCCATCTCTTCCGACGATGACGCGGGCGCGGCCGGCTGCGGGTAGCGCGGCAGTCCGGATGTTTGCGCCGACAGTTCAAGGCCGGTGCCGGTCAAAACGACGATTGCGAGCAGGATGGTTTTCATGGTGCGGTTGCAGTTGAAGCGGTTGCGGACGACGGCGAATTTTTCTGGTAGCTGGCCACGAGCCGGATGTTGGCGTTGAGATGCATATGCTGCGCGTCAGGTTGTAATTCGAGATCGCGCACGCGGATCATCGAGGCGCCGGAGCCGAGCTTGTAAAGAAAATCCACGAGTTGCGCCTCGGTCGCGAGGACGTTGATGTTCACCACCTGCTCGACAAAAAACGCGTCGCTGTCATGCGTCAACTGACGCGAGATGTTCTGGAGCTGCACGCCGCTCTGCGCCGACTGCGACTGGATGGCGCGCATGAAATTGATGCCCTGATCCTCGGGCGCGACCGTTTCGCCCACGCTCGCGAATTTTTTCACGTCCGCCGTCAGCGCGGGAATCTGCGCCGCCGTCGTCTGGTAAAGTTTTAATTTCGCGTGCGCCTCGGCCAGCCGCTGCCGCAGCTTGCCCCAGTCCGAAAAATGCGGCCAGATGAACACCGCGTTGAGCACGAGTACGACTACGACGAGCACGCCGACCACGAGGCGGCGTTCATTCGGGCGCAATTGGGCGAAATACTTTTTCACTCGGATTCCTCCTCCGTGCGCAGCAGTTCCAGACCAAAATTCCAATCGGCCTGGTTGCCTTGATTGCGATAGGTGAGCTGGTCGCCGCCGTCCGGCTCGGGATTAAAGATCTGCTGTCCGTTCACTTTTACCTTCCGGATCGCGTCGTTGAAATCAATGATTCGCGTGATGTCGTCCGCATCCACCACGCCGCTCAACGTCACCGACTGGCCGTTCGCGAAGCTGAAACGGTCGAGGGAAATTCCCGGCGGCAATTGCTGCGCCACCAGTTGCCAGCAATCCAGCGCCGCGTATTTCAACTGCTGCCGTTCCTGCAGCACACCGAACTGCGCCTTGAGTTGCAGCGCGTTCGTGTAATCGTTGCTGATGCCGGCCACGGCGCGTTCCACCTTGCCGGTTTGATAGCCCAAGATGCCGACCGCGCAGAAATAGATCACCAGGCCAACCGCATACGCCGCACCCGCGTAGGCGAGACCGCGCAGCCACAGCCGATCCACAAACTGCTGGTGATACTGCGCCGTGAATTCCGCCGGCAATAAATTTGATTTCTCCGCCGCCGCCGCGCGTTTGGCCGTGCCGGCGGCGAGCGTCGCGGGCGCGGGCGGCGCGGAAACCTGCACCGTTTCATTCAGCGCCGCGCGCAAGACATTTTCCCATTCCGTCGCGTTCACCGGGTCGGCGACGAGATGCCATTTCGGTGCCGCCGTCAGCCAGCCTTCGAGTTCACCCGACCACGCGAGGTGCGCGAGCTGATCCTTCAACTCCTGCGCGCGGTCGCCAGCGGCAGGCAGCGTGACAAAACTCAAGTTCCGCAGCACACCGCCAAACCACCACGCGACGAGCGCGGCGCTTTGGCCGGCGAGCGACAACGGAAACAGCCACACGCCATCGTCTGTCGGCGCGACCACTTCCAGCTGGTCGAGCATCGGCGTCTCCAGCCGGTCGGCGAGAAAACCCTCCTGCTCCAAACGTCCCAGAAATTCTTCCACGACCTTGCGCTCGACGATGACCACGACGACCGTCTGCAAACTTTCCGGCGCATGATCGCCCTTGGCGGGCGCGGTATGCGTGCCGATGACGTGCATCGTCCACACGATTTGCGTGACCGGCAGCGGTGAAAATTTTTCCAACTGCAACTCCACCATCGCCAGTGTCTCTTCAAAATTGCTCGCGGGCAGTTCGACGACGCGCAGAAAGACATTTTCCGCCGGCAGCCACGCGATGTTCAGCTTCGGCGACCATAACGAGCTCCAGTTTTTCGCGATGCCTTTGGCCGGCAGTTTTTCCGTGTGCGCCACGCGCAGCTCGCGGTGAAGCGCGAAGCCGCCGCCCTTCGCGTCGAACTGCCAGAGGCGTTTCGCGTCGGGGGCGACGTGCAGGATGTTGCAGGAATTCCAGCGGGCCATGTAATTATTTCAGCTTCGGGAGATGAACTGCGTCTTGTCGTCACCGGCCAGGGTTTCCATGTGTTCTTCCATTTGCGTGACGCGCAAAACTTCCTCGATGGTCGTGGTGCCCTCTTTCACTTTTTTCCAGCCGTCCGTGCGAAGCGTGCGCATACCGGCCTCGATGGCGCGCTGCGCGATCGTCGTCGCCGACGCGCGGTTCATGATGAGCGGGCGCAGCGCCTCGGTGACGATGAGCAGTTCGTAAATGCCTTTGCGGCCCTGATAACCCTGCTGGCGGCAATTTTCACAGCCGACGCCGTGCCAAAATTTCGCCGTCTCGATTTCATTCTCCGGAAAACCGATCTTGCGCAGATAATCGCGATCCACCTTCTGCTCCGTCTTGCAATGCGGACAAATCGTGCGGACGAGGCGCTGCGCCTGCACGGCCTCGACGGACGACGCGATCAAAAACGGCTCGATGCCCATGTCCGTCAAACGCGTGAACGCGCTCGGCGCGTCGTTTGTATGCAGCGTGGAAAAAACCAGATGCCCGGTCAGCGATGCGCGGATCGCGATGTCCGCCGTCTCTTGGTCGCGGATTTCGCCGACCATCACAACGTTCGGATCCTGGCGCAAAATGTGGCGCAAACCCACCGCGAACGTCAGCCCGATGTCCGAGCGCACGGCGATTTGATTGATGCCCTTCAATTCATATTCAACCGGCTCTTCAATCGTGATGATGCGCTTTTGGACGGAATTGATCGCGCTCAAAAACGCGTAGAGCGAAGTGGATTTGCCGGAACCCGTCGGGCCGGTGACGAGAAAAATGCCGTGCGGCTTGATGATGATGTCGCGGATGGCGTCTTCTTCCAATTTGGAAAAACCCAGTTTGTCGAGCGACAGGAAAATTTTCCCGCGCGTCAGCAAACGCAGCGAAACGCTTTCGCCATAAACCGTCGGCACGGTGGAAACGCGGATGTCAATTTCCTCGCCCTTGATGCGGACGTTGATACGCCCGTCCTGCGGCAGGCGTTTTTCAGAAATGTTCATGCCGCTCATCACTTTGATGCGCGAAATGATGGCGGACTGGAAACGCTTGAGCGTCGGCGGCAGGGGAATCAGATGCAGAATGCCATCCACGCGGTTGCGGATGCGCAACTCATCTTCCTGCGGTTCAAAATGAATATCGGTCGCGCGATCCTTGAACGCTTCCCAAATGATTTGGTTCACGAACTTGATGACACTGGCCTCCTGATCGCCCTCGGTGATTTCCTTGTCGTAGGCGAGATCTAATTCCATCGGTTCGCCTTCACCCATTTCATCAAGCGTCTCCGCGCCGACGCCATAATATTTTTTCAGCGCCTTCTCGATTTCACTGCGCGTCGCCAGCGCAAAACTCACCGGCATCTTCGCCTCAAAACGGACGGCGTTCATCATCGCCGCGTCAAACGGATCGCTGACGGCGATCTGCAAAACGCCGTTGTTGATCGCGACGGGCAGAACAAAAAATTGAAAGGCGATCTTGGTGGAAAGTTTGCCACGCACTTCATTCTCAATCGTGAGCTTCGGCAAATCCAAATACGGCCAGCCCAGCGCGGTCGCGAGCTTCTGGATGAAGACGTCCTCGGCCACGCCGCGTTCGCGCGCGACGAACGTCAGCAGCGGCTCGGCGGAACCGGCGTCCGCCGCCGCGCGCCACGACCTGCGCCAGTCGTCGAACTGCGCCGGTGACGCGTCCGCGACCGTCGCGACAAGATTTCTGACGGGGCTAAAGGCCATTTAAGTTAAGATTGAACAATCCGAGCCGCGAAAAGTTGCAGAAAATCAGCGGATTTACAAATGGGAACTTCGCCTCTGGATTCAATGGCTTTTTAAGCTTGCCGGGTAAAATTGGGTTTCAATTCGCGGAAATTCGTGTAATTCGTGTCGATATGAAACAATTCGCCACCATCACCGTCATCGGCCGCGACAAGACCGGCGTCATCGCCCGCGTCACGAATTTTCTCTTTGAGCAGCACGCCAACATCGAGGCGCTCGAAGAACAAGTCACGCGCGGCCAGTTCAGTATGACCTTGCAGGCGTCGTGGAAAAGTAGCGAATTGAATTCCAACTTGCTCCGCGCCGGTCTGGAAAAATTGGCGGCGCAACTCGGCATGGAAATTAAATTACGCCTGACCGACCCGAAACAGCGCCAGCGTTTCGCCATCATGGTCACGAAAGAGACGCACTGCTTCGATGCGCTGCTCGCGGCGAAATTGTCGGCGGAACCCGCGCTGGTCATCGGCAACTACGCCGACTTCGTGCCGCGCGCCAAGAAACACAAGCTGCCATTCACCCATCTCGACTGGCATAACCGCGCCAAATCCGAAAACATCGCGCTGAAGCTTTTCGAGGAACACGAGATTGATTTCATCGTGCTCGCGCGGTTCATGAAAATTTTGTCGCCCAATTTTGTTTGGCGGCACAAAAATAAAATCATCAACATCCATCCGTCGCTGCTGCCGAGTTTTCCCGGACCGCAGGCGTATCGTCAGGCTTACGAAAGCGGCGTGAAAATTGCCGGCGTCACCGCGCATTTTGTCTCCATGCGCTTGGACGAAGGCCCGATCATCGCCCAAGGTTCGTTCGCCATCACGCCCGGCATGGAATTGCCGGACATCATCGCCGCCGGCCAAAAAGAAGAAGCCAAAACGCTCGTCAAAGCCGTAAAACTTTACCTCGGCAAGCGACTGGATGTGTATTGGGGCGTCGTCCGCGAGGTGTAAGATGGGATTATCGCGGTTGACAGATTCTAAAAAACGGAATAATCAAGAGTAACATGAAAGCGCCAAAAAATTTGCTGTTGGTAGTTTTTATTTTACTGGGCGTCGCTTCTTTTTTTCTGCCCAATAAATCTTATTATCCTTCATTTATTTTTACTTCTAACAATCGAGTTTTTGAACACCTCGCCGATAATTTTGGCCGTTGGTCAATTGTCGCAAAGCTCTGTTTTTCTGTTGTCTTTGCGCCGGCAGCAGCTTTAATCGTATTACAAACTCGATTGGTGAAAAATGTAACGGGACTTTTGATTATCTCACTCATTTTGTCGGCAATGTTATATTCTGCCGGTTTTGCGATGACATTCGGCATTTTTGAAGCACAAACAAAACTTTTATCTGGTTATTTTCTCTTCATGGCTTTGGGCTCGTTCGGATGTTTAATGTTTTGGATTTTGACGACGGGGGGGAAATTTGGCGTCGAATTCAAAATAGGCGACATAAGCTAAAAGCTGCTTAATTTAAAAAACCATCATCCGCTGCATATTTGCCAAACGTCAGTTTTCTGCTAAATCTATTGCGTGAATTTTTTCATTCAGCGCAGCGAACTCCGCGACATCTACGACAAGGTCGTCGCGGGCGAACGTATTTCCGACGCCGACGCGTTGCGGCTGTTTGAATCGAAGGACTTGAACGCGCTCGGCGCCATCGCCGATTTCGTGCGGCAACGCAAAGTTGGCAACCGCGCCAGTTTCATCATCAATCGTTACATCAACTACTCGAACTACTGCATTTTGAGCTGCCAGTTCTGCTCGTTCGCGCGCAAGAAGCGCGATGCCGATGGCTTTCAATTATCCGTCGAGGAGATTGTTGCGAAGGCGCGCGAGGCGTTGAAAATCGGCATCACAGAATTGCACATCGTCGGCGGACTACATCCGTCGCTGCCGTTCAGTTATTACACGGACATGCTGAAGACGCTGAAAAATCTCGATGCGCGGCTGCAATTGAAATGTTTCACTGCGATTGAAATTTTGCACCTCGCGTGGCTCGGCAAAAAATCGGTTTTGGAAACACTCACCGAATTAAAAGCCGCCGGTCTCGACTCGCTCACCGGCGGCGGCGCGGAAATTTTCCGTCAGGAAGTCCGTTCGCAGATCGCGAAAGGAAAAGAATCCGCCGAGGAATATCTCGACGTGCATCGCACCTGGCACCAGCTCGGCCAGCGCAGCACCTGCACGATGCTTTACGGCCACGTCGAGAGCCTCGCCGACCGCGTGGATCATCTGCGCCAACTGCGCGCGTTGCAGGATGAGACGCACGGCTTCACCGCGCTCATCCCGCTGGCGTATCAACCGGAGGACAATGACATTCCCGTCGCGCATCCGCCGACCGGATTTGATTCGCTGCGCACCATCGCCGTCAGCCGGATTTATCTCGATAATTTTCCGCATATCACCGCGTATTGGGTCGGTCTCGGCCTGAAGCTCGCGCAGGTCGCGTTGAGCTACGGCGCGGACGACCTCCATGGCACGATCATCGAGGAGCACATCTTCCACATGGCCGGCGCGACCTCGCCACAATTGCAGACCGAGGCGGAAATGATCAAAGCCATCCGCGAAGCCGGCCGCACGCCGGTTCAGCGAAACACTTTTTACGAGCCGATCAAGATTTTAGAAGACGCGCCCGCTGCTGAAGCTAAGGAAAACTCGACGCGTTCGAAAATGCTGGAAGAAAATCTGGCGACGGCGTGAATTTGAACTGACTTCGCCAGTTTGCGCTCAACGCAATTTGCTTTTTTTCTATTGCGGGCTAATGTCATCCCCATGTTGCTGGTCGCTGCCAATAAATCAAAAAAATTGCTGACGGTCCGTTTCATCGGATCCGTGCAGCCGGCGGAATTTTCGGACGCGCAGGCGGACTTGGTGTCTGAACTCGCCGGGCTGTCGCCAGGTTTTCGTCATCTGGTGGATTTCAGCCAACTCGAGTCCATGGCGGTGGATTGCTCGGTCGAGGTCGGCGCGGTGATGGAATTGATTGCGCAGGCGGGTGTGGGTCTGGTCGTGCGGGTTATTCCCGATTCCAGCAAGGATATCGGAATGAACATCCTGACGATTTTCCATTACCCGCGCGATCTGCCGGTGGTCACCTGCCAAAATCTTGCGGAAGCGGCCAAGGCGCTCAAACTTTCCTGAAAATAACGGTGACGCGGCAGCGCCAAGGAAATTTTTCAAAATAGAAGAAAATCATGCATGCCACTTCCACACATCCTTGCGTCCAGCGCATTTGCCGCTTAATTTCAAATTCGTGTCCAGCTTCGCCGCCCAATTGAAATCCTCGCCACTACTCCTGCTGCTGCGCGTGAACGCCGTCCACAGTTGGCGACGACTGCTTGCCGTGCGCGAACAATCGCGCTTGCTCACCGGCATCATCGCGTTATTTATCGGCGGCTACCTCGTGCTGGCGTTCGAGCTGTTTTATCACGGCTTGCAATTCATCGCTAAATTTCCTGGTCTCGGCGCGGTGTTGACAGAACGACTCCTTTACACGCTCTTCGCCTTTTTGTTCGCACTGCTGCTGTTGAGCAATCTCATCATCAGCTACACAAATTTATTTCGTAATCGCGAAACCGCCTTTCTGCTGTCGCTGCCGGTTTCCAACCAGACCATTTTCAATTGGAAATTCATCGAGTCCTCAATTCTTGCGTCGTGGGCTTTTTTATTTTTGATCGCGCCGCTGCTCGTCGCGTTCGGCCTTGTGCGCGATGTGCCGTGGCATTTTTATCCGCTAACCGTTTTACTCGTCGGACTGTTCATTATTTTGCCCGGCGTGTTTGGTTCGGCACTTGCCATCGTCATCGGCCGGCATCTCGACCGGAAAAATTTTCAAGTGCTACTCCTGCTGCTCGCGTTGGCATTGCTGGCGTTCGTCGCATTTTGGTGGAAGACCAATCCCGTGGACGACGACCTGCTCGACAAACGCACGCTCGAAGCGCTCGACCGGCTGCTCGCCAAAACCCGCTTCACGATGTTTCCTTTTTTGCCGAGCTACTGGCTCTCCGGTGCCGTGCTGCAATGGGCGGAAGGCATCACGGACAACGCCATGTTTTTTGCGCTGGTGCTCTTAAGCAACACGCTTTTCTTCGGCAGCCTCGCCTTCACGCGATTCGGAAATCTTTTTTACGACACGGCCTCGGCGGTGCAAAGCCGCACGGGCAGCGGGTTCAAATTTAATTTTTTCCGCACATCCGCACGCGGTTCCGCCACGCCCGGCTTTTTGGAAAAGTTTTTTGGAATACTCTCCTGGCTCCCGCCGGACACGCGCGCCATCGCCGTGAAAGACATCCGCATGTTCTGGCGCGACACGACGCAATGGGGCCAGTCGGTCATGTTCTTCGGACTGCTCGGTGCCTACATCATCAACCTCCGCAATTTCACGCACCAGCTCACGAGTCCGTTTTGGATCCACGCCGTCGCGTTTTTGAATCTCGGTGCGTGCGCGTTCAACCTTGCCTCCGTCACCACGCGCTTCGTGTTCCCGCAATTTTCCCTCGAAGGCCGGCGCATCTGGATCGTCGGCATGTCGCCAATGGGACTCGCGCGCATCGTCATGACGAAATACTGGCTCGCCAGCGCGGCTTCGCTGGCTGTCACACTCGCACTCGTGACACTCTCCTGTTACCTGCTTAAAATGCCGTGGGACGATGTCGCGTTTTTCGGTGCCGTCGTCACCGTCATGACTTTCGCGCTCAACGGCGTTGCCGTCGGCCTCGGNNGTGAAGGAAACCAACCCGAACAAAATCGTCAGCGGTTTCGGCGGCACATTGTGCTTCGTGGTGAGTTCGGTTTACATCATCGCCTCGCTCGCGCTGCTGATCCTCGGCGGCGGCGGACTCCATGGCAACACCGAATGGGCAGCAGCCGGCATCATCGGCTTCTCGCTGCTGTCATTTTTGATCGGCTGGCTGCCGATGAAATGGGGGCTGGCGCACCTGAAAAATTTTGAGGCTTGATCAACCAATCTTTTCCAACGCGGTGAATAATTTTTCCACCACCGCAAAATGTTTCTGCCCGTCCGTTGAAACCAAATTAAATCCTTTGCCATAAGCCGGCCCGTTCGCCACGCAAAAATCCGTCGCGCAGTCCGCCAGTTGTTTTTCCGCCGCGCGCAACGCGTCACCGCGCGCGCCGTCCGCCGCAAATTTCCAGCCAATGATTTTGGTTTTCGGAAACCAGCCGCGCAACTCCGCGATGATTTTCGGCGTCGGCACCAGTTCAGCCAGCAGTACTCCTTTGCGCGTGGAAATTTTCCTGGACGCTTTGAGTGCGGAAAATTCGCCGTATTTATTCTCCGAAAAAATTTGGCCGAACGTAAAATCACTCACCGCCGCCGCGTGAAAAATGGCGTCCACTTTTTTGCCGGAAAACGCTTTCAGCTTCGCGCGCAAATCTGACGTCGTGGAAAAAGTTTTCACCGACTGCGCCCGGCGTTCGCCCGCATACGTCGCGGATTCGCCGATGAGCAGCGTTACTTTATGACCGTGCGCCGCGAGATAATTGGCGAGTTCCGTGCCGAGCCGGCCCGTGGAAAAATTTGTGAGCCGGCGCACGTCGTCCAGCGGCTCGAACGTCGGCCCGGCGGTGACGATGCAGTTCATGCCGCGATGCTAACCGTGCCGCGCGTGAATCGCAGCCAAAATTTCCACCAACCCATTTTTAATGCCTAACCGGAGTTGCACCGGGCGCGGTCACGTCCGCCGAAATCACATAGTTGGAACCAAATTTTGACGGCGTAGAATTAAGCCGCACACCACGCGACACCGGATAAATAAAATCGGCGGCAATGAGATTCTCATTCGTCTGGATGTCGTCATAGGTCTCGGTGAGATTACCGTGAATTTTTGCCATCATCGCCGACTTCAACTTCGTCTGCATTTTCATCCGGTCAAGTTGCTCCGGTGTGTAATTGGCCTTCATGTCGGGCGTGTCAAAGGCATCGTTGATGTCCGCATCACTGAGCGCGCCGCCGATGGTGATTTGCGACTGCAAAATCAAGCAACTGGTTTGGCTCACCCAGATTTTTAATTTTTGTCCCATGACTTTTGCCGTCAGCGTGTAACAATCTTGTCCGTCCAATGATTCATCTTCCGTCTGCCCCCAGTTTTTGGTTCCCGCCCAAGTGTTCGCCTCGCCAAAGAAAAGCTGCGGGATGGCCGACGCCAGTTTGCCCATCGCCGCAGTCTTTAAGAAAGCCTCCCGGCGGTCTTCAACGGTCGTGAAATTTTTGCCCAGCAGCACGAAATTGGTTCCGCCCGCCGTCCAGACGGCGATGGTGAAATTGACTCCGGCAATCTGACCAACTGCCATTTTTGAAACGCCTTCAATCTGGTATAAATCCGGCCGCGCTAGTTTGATTGAAACTTCCGTCACGTTCGTCACCGACCTGACGATTTTCGCCGCCTTGAGCGTCGCATTTCTATCGTCATCGGACTGATTGGGATTCAGGTCGTCAGCGGTGACGGCGGAAATGTCCATAATTCCGACGGAAGTTCCCGTCATGTTCAAGCTCGTCAAGTTCGTGTAAGCCTGTTGCAACTTCGCCAATATTTCCTGCGCCCCGGCGGCGTGCGCGATGGTCGGCATAGGAACCTGCACATCCGCATTTTGCATGGTGGCCTTGTGCCGAGAATAAACATACCAGCCGCCAACTCCGAAACCAGCGCAGATAAGGACGATGGCGGAAATAATCAAGGCCGTCCGCCAGCCAGATTTTTTTTCCGCTGGCTGCGGATTGAATGTCGGGTGTTCCGCTGGCATCGTCGCTGGCACGACGATTAATTCCTGGCAGGACGGGCAATTGATTTGAACGCCCGCGTAACCTTCGTCCACCAAAATATGCTGGTCGCAATGCGGGCAGGAGAATTTGAATTCAGCCATAATTTTTGGCCGCAAAACGTGCCGGCTTCTGATTTGGGATTGCGGCAAGCAAACTCCCCTTTCAGAAAATTTGCAAGTTAATGACGCGCCCAAAATTACGCCCGCCACTCTTTAATCGCAGCCAAAATTTCTGCGCCGCATCTGGCGCATCAACCCGGACCCAGTTGCCCTTTGACAGCGCTGTAGACCATCTCCACCGCCACGGCGGAAAGGATCATGCCCATCACGCGGCTCAAGATGTTCGCCCCCGAACGTCCGATGATAGCAATAAATTTGTCGCTCAACAACATCATGGCCAAGGTCAGGGCAAGCACCAGCGCCATGACCGCGCAGGTAAGCGTCTCCTGGAAAAAATTGTGCGTGTTGTTGTCCGTCAGCACGACCACCGAGAGCAACGCGCCCGGCGTCGCGATGGACGGCATCGCCAGCGGGAACACCGCCACGTCATGCCCCTCGTCCGCCGGTGCCGATGTTCCCGATGATTTGTCAAAAATCATGGACAGCGCGAACAGGAACAGCACGATGCCCCCCGCAATCTGGAACGACAACATCTCGATGCGCATCACTTCCAACAGATATTGGCCGAGATAAAGAAACCCGGCGAGGATGCAGAACGCGATCAGCGTCGCCCGCATCGCCGCGCGTTTGCGCGCCTGCGCCGGCAAATCCTTCGTCACCGCAAGATACAATGGCACCGTGCCGACGGGATCAATCGTCACCCACAGCGTCACGAAGTCGAAGAATAATTCGTTGAAACTCACGTCCGCACTATGCCCGCCGTTCGCGGATGGAAGCAAGAATTTCCGCAACCGCTTCCGCCTTCGGTTTCGCGCCGACGTTGCCTTTGCCGTGCAGGCGCACGCTCACCGCGCCCGCCTCCATGTCGCGCGCGCCGATGACCAACATCGTGTGGACGCGCAACTGTTCCGCGTTGGCGATCTTCGCCTTCATCGGGTCCGTGCCGTAATCGCCCTCCGCGCGGACGCCTTGGGCGCGCAGCTCGCTGACAATTCCTTTGGCGTAATTCAACAGTGCTTCGTCGTCGCCAATCGTGATGACGCGAACTTGGTCGGGCGCGAGCCAGAGCGGAAAATTGCCCGCGTAATGCTCAATTAAAAATCCGATAAACCGCTCATGCGTGCCGAGCGGCGCGCGATGGATGCACAACGGCGTCTTTTCAGAATTATCCTTGTCGCGATACTTCAGACCAAATTTTGCCGGCACGGCGAAATCCACTTGATTCGTCGCAATCGTAAATTCGCGGCCAATCGCGCTCCAGACTTGCACGTCAATTTTCGGACCGTAAAACGCCGCTTCATTCGCGACCTCGACAAAATTGATTCCGCTCTCGACCAAAACTTTGCGCACCATGTCCTCGGTCTTCTTCCACAACTCCGGTTCGTTGACGTATTTCTTGCCGAGTCCTTCCGCCGCGTGCGTGCTGAAGCGCATCTGATATTTTTCCAGGCCGAAGATTTTGAAATACTTCAGATACATGTCGTTCACGGCGCGGAACTCGTCAGCGAACTGCTCCTCGGTGCAATAGATGTGGGCGTCGTTCATGTTGAGCGAGCGCACGCGCATGAGGCCGAACAACTCGCCGCTCTGCTCGTAGCGATAGCAAGTGCCGTATTCCGCGAGGCGCAACGGCAAATCGCGGTAACTGTGCGGTTCCGCCGCAAAAATGCGGTGATGATGCGGACAGTTCAT
>PLHK01000025.1 GCA_003139955.1 Limisphaerales bacterium | reverse complement strand
CGCGACCGCGGAACGGCCAGCGCCAACAGCGGTTGGCTCCGTAATTTATTGATTAGATTTTTCACGACTTAGATTTTCTTGTTGTGATACCTGGCTTTCAAGGCGGATAAAAGCCAGTCACCTACCGACCAGATCATGCCGATTATGCCCACTACCAATAATGCTCCAGCGACCATGGCCGGCACAAAAAACAACACAAACGCAAAGGCATTGGCGACCACCAAACGACATAGCCATAAGGCGGCGACACCTATAACAGCAAGCATGGCAAACCCAGATAATTCTCGCAAAGTCTGTAAATGCTTCATAGCGTCCAATCTGACTGACGCAGAAAGCGGAACCGTACTTTCCACGCGGCGTGAATCGCGACCGCGGAACGGCCAGCGCAAGGCATTGACCACCAGCCAAAACGTCGCTTTGGACTTTTTCATGTCCAATAACTTGCCAAGCGATAGCCGAATCTCATAATTGATAATTTATCTCTTACCATTGATATTCTCGATGCGCACTCACTGTAGAAAGCTGATTCACCGCCGACTCGCGGCGTGAACCGCGACAGCGGAACGGAACCGAGTATCATGAAAATATAATGGCTTGCAGTTACGTGTTTTTCAGGAATCTAAAATAGAAAGCTGCAAACACCAAGACCATGCCGGTGTTCACCATCAGCCGTTCCCAGAACCGATGCTTAAAGAACAGTAAATCTACACTAATAATAGTGGCTATCAATACCACAAGGTAAAGCACGACTGACATATTCTTTATTTCGTTCATTTTGACGCCGGTTAGTTGTTTGTTTTTATGCGTCCGAAATGGCGCAACGCCTTCGAAATGAGCGGGCTGATTGCCGGCGGCGTTTACAGTTTTGGAGCTTGGGCGGGAAGGTCAAGCGAAGCGGACTTCGGCTCGTCATGCCACACCACTTCGAAATAGCCGATCATCATCTCCTCGGTGCTCTGCAGACCAAAGAAGACGTCCTTCGTTGGATCGGGATTGTTCGGATTGTCCTTGCTGTTGTCGTAAGTGGCTATGGCGCGCAGCCGTGTGCCCTTGGGCAGCAGGCGCGGTTTGGCGAGGACGTATTCCACCTGCCACTCGAAGTCCCATTTCGGCACATCGAGCAAGATTTCCTGATGGCCATCGGGAAATTCGGCGATGTAACGGAAGGACTTTCCGCGCAGATGCATGTGGGGACGCAATGAAAGCAGCGTGGCATCGCGCGGCATCACCTTGGTGGCGGTGACCACGTGCGCCGGATCTCCGGGCGGAATCTCGAAGGCCACGGTGGCGATAGAGCGGGAGTCCACCGGTTCGGTGGGGGGTTGCTTGGCGAAGTGAAGGCCCAACATGGTCTTGGATTGGTGCGGGGTGCCATCGGGCGTGTAGTGAATCTGCATCACGATGGTCGCGCCTGCGGGCAGCAGTTTGGCCCGGCCCGGCGGATAGACCATGCCCCGCCCGGCGGCCAGAGTGGTCGCAAAGCTGCCATTGAGACCGCCGCCGCCGCCGACAGCCAAGTCCTTTGAGATATAGGGCGACATCCGTCCGATCCAATTCAGGGCCTCGCCCGGTTTTGATCCTTCCAGCAAGCTGAATTCGTCGAAACCCGGCGTCCACGGCCGGATCGCACCCGCCGGAGCGGGGGCGGTATCTTCGATGAAAATGAGGACGTGATGCACCACCTGTGGCGAGGTGGAGATGATCTGCGTGGCGTCCACCCAGTGATCTTCGGTCATGTGTGTCGGAATGCGCACATAGCGATACGGCATCTGGCCTTCGGCGACGACGTCGGCGGGTTCCGTTTCGAAGACGACATCGGGTTTGCCGATATCCCATTGGGGACGCGGCGGGAGGGGTGGCAGCGCGTTGGCCACGTCGCCGGCGGCTGTCCCGGCATCGACCCATTGCTTGATCCGCTCGATATCGGCAGCGGCGAGCGAGGGGTCATTCGAAAAGTGACCATACGCCGGGCTCGCGCTCCACGGCGGCATGCGCCGCTCATCCACCACCTCGGCGATCATTCGCGCGTGGCGCCGGGCGTTTTCATAAGGAACCAGGGAGAACGGCGCATAGCCTCCGCTCTGATGACAGTCGATGCAGTGGGCGCGGAAGATTTTTTCCACATCACCGTAAAAGACCGGCGTATCCATGGCCGCCGCCGGCGCGGGCGTCCACTCCAAGAGGCAGCCCATCGGATCCGTCGCCGCAGTCGTGACCGGCTGGCCTGCGAGCACGGCATTCACCGCATCGCGAAGAAACTGCCGGGCCGGCGCATTCTTGCGGTAAGTCGCCGGGCCCTGGCCCGCGTCGCGCCGGTAGCCATATTGGTCGTCCACGGCGCCGCGATATGCCACGCGCAGGTCACCATCAAGCAGCACGGCATCCGTGGTGCTCCGCGCGCCCACCAATCTCGCCAGTACCCCGTGCTCATCGCAAATCAGCGGCACTTCGCCCTCCGCCGTCGCGCGCAACTTCTCCGGTGTGGCATCGGAACTTGAGTCGATGAGGAAAAATTGCACGCCACGCGGCATCATATCCGCAGCGAGTTCCCGGAGTCTTGGCGCATAAACCTTGGCCATGGGGCAATCCCTCGCAGTCCACGCCAACACCACCGGCTCGCCTTTTTCAATCGCGTGCTCCTTGCCCGTGACATCAATGAGTGGGGGCAACGTGATCTGATCCGGGAGTTGGGCGGACTCCGCCTGAAGCGCCACATGAATGCTAATGACGGCGGCGACGATGAGATGATGGACAGGTTTCATGGTTGATTCTGGCGCGGCAACCTTGCAGCGTTTTAATCAGGTATACGAACCAGCCCTCCCGCCGGTTACAGAACTAGACCCGGATTCGGTCGAATTCTGGGTGATAGACTTGGCTCTAACATGGAACATCCAGCTCCACCCGATAAAAATCGAAATAGCTAATACCGCAAAAACATGCACGGATAATCGTAAACGGAGACTGATGCCAGCGAAATACTGACACAAGCTGCCAAGTGCCGCACGACCAACTAAAACAGCCGGCATCTAGATGAGATATTCAAGTCTCATCCGCGCACAAAGCCGCCTAACATAGAAAGCTGAACTATGCCTTCCTCACAGCGCGAACCGCGACCGCGGAACGGCCAGCGCAAAGCATTTGCCCGCACAACTGGATAGGTGTCTGGCTTCTCATTGTAGTTTAAGAGTTATGAGTTTGACCTGAGGATTACACGACGCATCTAGATTGATGGATATTGCATATTTATCATGCACCCATTTTTGATGAAGAACTTGACCATTCATAACCCAATCAACCTTTTGATAATGGCCGTTTTCCTTAAAGAAATGTTGCATTTGGCCATTTTCGTTAAAATCAGCTTTTTCATAATAATCAAGGGCATACATCCAATAGGATCGCAACTTGCCGCTAACATAGAAACTCATATACATCCCGCCTTCGCCACTGCGATCAACCCTGCTTTTTTTGAGCTCACTAACCGGATTGTTCCATGGGTATTTTGGACCACTATAATCAAAATCAAATTCAAACCATTCATTCTTGTCTTTTGGATCAACAATTTGCGCAAACTCACCCCAATCGCATGTCGCTGTCTCCAGCTTGGAATTGCTTAAAAGATTGGCGTATTCATCCAGATCGGAGGTTAAACGCTTTGAAAAATCCTCGAAATCAAGAATGAGGTCAGTATTCGTGACCAGCGTGAACGCCTCGGTGCCGTCATTTAACCGGCTTGTGAATTGGAAAACGGAAGGCTGGCTGGCCAAGTTGTTTGCCACTATCGCCAGCCAGTTTGTGTCAACCGACGACCTCATGATGTCCGCGCATTGTTGAAGTCGCATCTTTTTGTCGGGTTTGTCAGGCCATTTGCCGGGATGCATCCCAATCAGATACCCGAACAGGTTGCTGGCACGTTCGGTAAATGGCGCACCGGGTTCACCAGTATCTATGCCGATGCCACCCAGGACCGTTCCCGCATCGCCGATCAAAATGACCGCCAAACAAAACATCGCTTTGGACTTTTTCATGTCCAATAACTTGCCAAGCGATAGCCGAATCTCATAATTGATAATTTATCTCTTACCATTGATATTCTCGATGCGCACTTAATGTAGAAAGGCGATCAATCCAAGAATTAGCGGCAACTTGTTAGGCTGATCATTCGTCATAAGCCGCAGTGCATATTAAACCAATATCCAATTGCCATAGCCAACAAACCAAACACCATGACAATACCGAAGGCGACAACGCAGCCGAAGATCACAATGGAATGGAAAGCGAGCAATATAATGCGCCTAAACTGCGGTAGTTCCCGATGCCATGCACTTAAATATAGCGTCAAGAACGCCGCGATAAGCGGGGAAAGCCAATATATCAACGATCTGACCGTTGAACTTGCCAGTTGCGTCAATAACGGTTCTGCAAGCCAATAAATCACTGGAGCGCAAAGCAAACAGGCCAAGACAGCCAGTCCGAATGGCGGCTCGTATTCCTCACAAAGCTTTACGTTTTGCATAATTTTCAAATCAGACTAACGCAGACAGTTCAGCCACCGCTGACTCGTGGCGCGATTCGCGCCAACGGCGGCTGGCTCCGGAGGCTGGTTAGGGTACGCGTCTGTGTCTGAAATCATAATAGCCATATACAACCATGGTAACAAACGGTATAACCCCGACGCAAACATTCTGGAGAATGTAACCCAGACCATGCTTTCCACAGACCGCACTATTTTGGACAACGATCATACAGACGCCGACGATTTGGATAAGCCATAGAAGCGAAACCGGGATAGTCAGCCAATAAAACCAACCTGACAGGCGACACAACCCCACAAGCACAGCCGCTCCAATCAAAGCAAACAGCCAAATCATCAAAGCTTGCATAAATATAAAAGGTAGTATGACCTATCTCCGGCAACTGCTTTAGGCCACAGCGTCTTCATTATGATTTGGTAATAATCGGTTTTGGAACTGTGCCATCCAATCTGACTGGCACTTCAATCCAAGGTAGCGGCCCATTCCATACTCCACCGGGATCGGCATCGAAATGAGCCACATAAATCCACTCTGCTGGCCCATCTGTATAGGACATCCGTTGTAATTTAATATAATGCAGCAACCAACCCTTCATGCCATCTCTTTCTGGCACAGTCTTAACAAACTTCTTCGCTATCCGAACGGCCGCACCGGTTGTAAGCGGTGGTTCGTCCGTGGTTGCTGCATCCCATTTGTCTTTAGCACCCGTATAAACATCAAACTCATATTTTGTATCGGCAGTTGGATAGCCCATCAAATCAATGTGGCCAGCAAAACACGTTGTGAGGCCGATACCAGCGGAGAAAACCGCAATCTTGATAATTTTTTTCATATCTTACATTTGCCTGTCATTTTGTGATTGTTACTTTTATAGAATTGGATTCAAGCGTGAATTTTCCATCGCTAGAACTAAATGTTCGCTTTGCTTTAAGGGTGTAATCACCAGGTTCAACTGCATTTCCAAAACGTGTCGCGCCAAACGTCACTGGTATAGATTCACTTTTCTCCTCACCGGGATTTATCATAACGGGTATGGACAGCTCTCTAATTTTAAGCGGAGTTGTTATATCATATAATTTCCCCGTGTCACTTATCAACAAAACATCAAAATCTATCGTTGGTGCTGATATATCCACGGTAATAGCATTCGTGGAGGAATTGGTGATGACAGAGTCGGCGGCAGATGATGAGCCGACCTGAAAAACATTGTTTGTCATCGTAATGGACAATTGAACACCTTGGACGCTGTTTCCCCAATTGGTGGCCTGCTGGTCACTGTCAGAACCGGCGCGGGCCGACACGACAGCCAAACCAAGCAGAGCGATGATTGATAAGCTGAATAAAAGGTACCGGGGTTTCATAGTGTGGTGTCGTAATCTAGATTACTTCTTTAATCATGGCGTGGCAATTCGATAAAAGCGTGAGGGATGATTTATTGCATCTTCGTCACGAAAAAATCCAGCTCCGCTGGCATTAGCCTGATTGGTGCTGATGGTATTCCAGTCGGTGGCGTCCATTGTGTCTTTGGACTGAAGTACGTAAGTCTTGTTTGCGTTGCCGGTGAATTGAATCATGGCCACACCG
The DNA here is from genome assembly GCA_003139955.1 of Limisphaerales bacterium. Classification (GTDB taxonomy): domain Bacteria; phylum Verrucomicrobiota; class Verrucomicrobiia; order Limisphaerales; family UBA11358; genus UBA11358. The sequence continues at coordinate 1,427 of PLHK01000025.1, read as the reverse complement.
ACATGATAACTCATCGAATTGATCAGAATCGTTTCCGGCGGAATCGTCGTGGCAATCGTGTTCGGCACGATTGAATCGGTCGTGGATGCCGAGGTCATTGCGGCCAAGTGATATATTGGGATACGATGATGGGTTTGGAATTCATCCATGCCGATAAAAGGACTCTTGAATGTGTCGTCAAGCGAGCCGTCGGGGTTGAGCCGCGCGAGATACCGGCGTTTGAATCCATTGACAGCGGTGAAGGTTCCACAGATTACAATCCGGCCGTCTTCTTGAATGGAAAAATCGGTCACCGGACGCGATGGAAACTCGGTGGTAATCTCACAATGAAAACTATGGTCAATCTGCCCGTCCGCATTCAATTGGACGAGGCCAGGAAAATCCTCTCCATCCATTTTGGTAAAACCACCAGCCACCAGAAGCTTCCCACCCTTTAGCAGTTTAATGGTCATGCTGCCACGCCGGTCGGCTTCATACTGGTTGGTGAAACTCAAATCAGGCATCCAGTTTTTGTCTAAACGCATGAAACCGCCGGGAGCCGTCAGGATGCCATTCACAAATCTTTCGCGGGTTCCGACAATCGCGCCACCCTCCGGCAAACGCACTGCAATACGAAACAATTCAATCGGGAATTTCGCAAAAAAAGTTCTAAAAAAGCCCGTTGCCGGATTTCCCAGATGTTGTAGCCANNGCCAGTCGGCCGGTTGAATCAAGCCGATAAACACCGAGCGGACTGGAACCAAGGTTTTCCACCACCGCCACGGAACCATCACTCAAAACCGCGGCTGGTCGGATGCCCCCGAATTGGCTATCTAAATAATTATAAGCCACTTTTTCAGCAGGCATCCAGAGAGCATTCGTAAACCAAGAAACAAACATTTCATCCAGACTGCCATCCGCGAGAAATCTCGCATATCCAAACCGTGGCTTGCCTCCTGCGTTGTTAAACATGCCCGTGGCAAAAAACTTTCCATCTGGCAGTAGATCAAGATGAGCTTGTCCAGCGTCGGAGGCCTTAAGTTCTGCGCCACAATAAAACGAATGATCCAAAGACCCGTCTGCGTTGAGTTGCATAGCGAGTCGGTCCATTGTCCCAACGAGACCCGATTGAGGATCAACGAATCTTCCGAAAAGACTTGTTCCAACTATGATTTTCCCATCCGGTCGCACCACCACTACGCCCGGTGGAGTTTCCAGGCAAATGCAAGCACCATCCGTCATGGTTTCCCGCAAAACCGTCGCGGGAGCGTTGACGGAAGTTTTTACTGCTGGTAATTCGCGAGGTCGCTCATGCAACCCCACCGTCACCAGTGCACCACCCGTTATGGTTGCAAGAGTTGCCGTGTAGATGAGAGTTTTGTATTTAGCCCAAGCCATCATTTTCGACGCTCCTTTGACGAGGGCTAAAGTTGCCGTTCCTGCCGCCG
>PLHK01000087.1 GCA_003139955.1 Limisphaerales bacterium | reverse complement strand
CTTTACTCATAGCAGCTGAGCCATGCCTTCTTCGCGGCGTGAACCGCGATAGCGGAAGGGACAGCGCAAGGCATTAGCTCCGGCGATCTGGTTAGGCCGCTGGTAACTGTGACCGGTCATAAAACAAATATCTGATGTTTGTTCTCGTAAGAACTCGATAGAGCCAAAGCTCCAATAAAAACAAGGCTATGTCAACTACCGCATCCAAGTTGAGGCCACCATCCGAAACGCTAAAAAAAAGCATGATGGGCAACACAATCAACTGAATCCAGATGAGCACCAAAGCGCACGTGCGCCAACCCGTCGAATATCTTCTGAGGCCAAAATAAATCCAAAATCCGAGTATGTTAAACTGAAAATACAACGAACCATTCAGCATATAGTAAATCATTTCAGCAACAGCGACGATAGCCAAGACAAGAAAGACATAGCATGCCGACGGCAACGCGGTCGGCGGTCTAGACTGGATGACACGCCCAGATTGACTAAACTATTTTGTTTTCAAAATCTGTTTATCTCTGCCGGCGCTTTGTCTGAAATATTCGTCAGTTTCCGGATCGACCGAAAAAGCCAAACAACCTTTCTGCGCTCGTGTCATCAACGTTCAATACCCGGCTGCGTTACGCGTAGTATCTGACACCGTCCGCCGCCTCCGCATAACGTAATTTTTCCCGAACCTTGATCGACATATAAGTTGAAAACTTGACTGTCGCTTTTACGTGAATTTAGAAGTCGGAGACCAAGCAGCCCGACAAATTATGCGCAAAGGCGCAATACTCAAGCCAGTTGCAATTTTGATCCCACCCGCGTGGCGTCGTCGTGAAGCTTCACGACGGTTTGCACCTCCGCATGGATGGTGGGATTACCAATCTGACTGATCAATTCACAAGTCATCCAGTTGAAGGCGAAGGATTGGTATTGTGCCTCCCACTTTTCGAATCGCTTTTCGGCCTTGGCATCCAGCCATGGCCAGCGCGGAGGTTTGCTACGAACGCCGCAGCGCCACGGTTTGGGAGTCAACCGGGCCCGGAAACATTTCTGGGTCTTGCAAAGTTTCCGATAAAGCGGATCCGCGCCCAGTGCCTCAAATACGCCATCAGCCACGTTCGAGTCAGCATCCACCAAAGCTTGGGTTGCCAATAATCGCAGGCCGGCACGAGTCCGGTAAATCCGCCAGCCCCATTCAGGATGGTTGCGCGTCCAAGTCTCGATCTTTGCCATCGCCGCGCCTTGGTGATTCGCAGGTGGCATGAGGTCGGGTTTGCCAAAAAGTCTTTTGAAAAATCCGGGCGGCTTGGATTCGGGCAGGTCAATGTCTACAAACATCACGCGAGCGGTGTTGAGCACCAGACAGCCATAGGAATTGCGCGTGACTACAGCAGCGGTTTCACCAGCACTGTTCTTGATTTCCTGCATGACCTGCTCGCGACACGGCCGGTCGGGATAATAACCGCCTTGCTTGGGCGGGAAATCGCCCGACCGAAAACGGTCTGCCAATTGTTGAGCGGCTTGGTTGGCGAGAGACTGAGCCTCGGCAAGGCTTTGGGATGACCAGCGCCAGCAAAAGAAGTTTCCACTGATTCCTCTGGCCCAGAATTGCGGGAAGTTCATGTGGCAAAAATGTAACGACAATCACGGGGTGGCAAGAATATTTGAATAAAGAACAAACGCCTGCCTTAAATGGCCGTGGAAAAATTTAAATTTTCCCCGTGCGGGTCGTTGTCCAATCGCGTAGTTTCCCGGCACAGGCACACTTAAAAAAGCATGGCAAAAAAAGTCAGCGTTAAATGGTTGAGCCAGCCGGAGGATCATGATTATCCGGCGGCCTTGTCCTATCTGTCTTTGACCTATGACCCGACGACGGCTGTCGGCCTAGTGGGCCGCCTTAAAAAGGCGGCGATGGCAGAGTTCAAGGCCAAGGATATATTCCGCGCGGCCGCCCTGCCTTTGCTGGGGATAGCCAATTCCCATGTCAAAGCGAACCAGCAGAAAATCCTGGCGGGCGACGCCGTGTCGCCGCTGCTGCTAATCCGGGATCCGGCCCATGGCCGGGTCATCATCGCCGACGGCTACCACCGGATGTGCGCGGTCTATTCATTTGATGAAGACGCGGTGATTCCGTGCAAGATTACCTGACCCACCGCCAGCGACGCATCATTTCAATGATGCCAGCCGCCGCCATGCCACCCGCCATGCCAGCCACCGCCCCAGCCGAAGGAAAATGACACGGGGGGAAACCACGCATAAGTCGGGTAGTAATAAGGTTGGGAATAATAGTAAGTATTCGCCGGCACGGTTTGAACATACGTCACCGTCGGCGCAACCGTGGTGGTCGCAACTGCTGCCGGCGTGACGGTCGAACTGGTTACTACAGCCGGGGTCGAGACGGGCTCCGGCGGCGGGGCGGGCGTGGTCGGGGCAGCGACGGCCAGCCCCGGTCTGGGCTGGCTCAACATCGTCGTGAGGACAGCGTCAGAAAGCCCTTGTTGCCGGAGATAAATGATCTGATCCGCGCTCAAATCATAGCTGTTCCCGGAATTTTTGATGTAAGCGATGATCGTGCTGTCGCCGACTTTCGCTTGTGACAGTTGCAAGACTTGCGTCAGGCCATAAGACAATGGCACTGCGGAGGCGTTGGCCGCTGCCGTTTGCCCTGTGCTGGTGGCCAGAGAATTCTGTGCCAACACCGTTGCGGTGGACAAAGTCAGACTGGCGACGGCCATGACCGCCAGCACCATTTGCCAATTTCTTGTTTTCATAAATTTTAAGGTCCTTTCACTAGGCACCGGAACATCCAGCGAAATGCTTCAAATGTCAACGTCCGGCGGAAGATTTTCAACGTGGGGCTTCCAAAATCCACGGTCGGGTTTCACCCCATGGAACTCGTCCGGCCGATTGCGTAAGGTGAAATCACAAAATTACAGCGAAAGCATCGCTGTCAAAATTAAAGACTGTCATCAGGTCAGGCGGCTGAACGCTTAACGACAAGATCACGAAATTTTATGGCAACACTTAAAATCAAGGGCGAGCTCAACATCATCAAGGGCAAGTCGAAACAGAAGCGCGGCAAGCTTGCGGACAACGGCATGCAATACGTCGCCGGCAAGTCCGAAGAATTGCTGGGGCAGCTTCAGCAGCACACCGGCGAAATCAACGATGCCGTCAAAAAATCCGCCACCGGTCGCTGCGAATAGACAATTGCCGAACCAAGCAAGGAACCCCATGCCTCAAGGTGATAAATCCAGTTACACGGACAAACAGAAACGTCAGGCCGGACACATTGAAGTCGGCTACGAGAAAAAAGGTGTCAGCACAAAAACCGCCGAAGCCCGCGCCTGGGCCACGGTCAACAAACTATCCGGCGGCGGCAAAAAGAGCGGCTCCGGTCGCAACCAAAATTAATTTAAAATTATGCCGGCGTTACATTCCAAACAAATCAAGCTGCACTTGCAGGCCGTCCCGCACTGGTCGAAACGCGCGCAAACCATTTTTCGGACATTCAAGTTTGAGGGATTTTTAAAGGCTATTGATTTCGTCAACCGAATTGCCGCGAAAGCCCAAAAGATGAATCACCATCCGGATATTGATGTTCGATTTGACGAGGTGACGTTGACGCTCACCACGCATGATGAAGGCGGCATCACCGAAAAAGATTTCTCGCTGGCCAAGCAATGTGACGAGGTGTTTTCCAAGTTTTTCACATCATGATGAACACCGATTCCAAAAAATAAAAATATGAATCCACCCATCCTTGATCTCGACCTGACCAAACAACCTCCGCACAGCCCGCGCGAACGCATTGATGGATTTGCCATTGCCAGTCGCACGGTTGACAAATGCCGCGCCAGTATCGCCGGAAAGCTCGGCGCATATCATTACGATTGTCCGCTCGACAACCTGCTCTTCAGCTTCAAGGGCATCAACGGCGCTCAATTCAAGACCGCCGTCCAAGCCGCGAAAACTTATGAAAACATCGGCGTCTGGTTGCAGGCCAATGGCACCAAGAAAACGCCGGCTGAAATCAAAGCCTGGTCGGATGAGGTGGAAGCTGGCAGCCCGATGAAAAATCCGGAGAAACGCGCGTTCTTCATTGGGGAATGCAAGAAGCTCGGACTGGAACCGGAGAAAAGCACCACATTCGACTGGCTCGAAGCCGACGACCTCGCGAGTTTCAAAAGCAACGCTGTGTAAGATTTTTTATTTCCAGCTTAACGCAAAAAGCGGGATTACCGCCGACTCGTGGAACCGCGCCACCGGAATGCCAACGACTTCAATACATTTAATTTGTAATTGTGAAGATTTGAACCGGAATTTTTACCGGCAAATACACATCTCAGTCCTAATTCACCAGCCGCAGGCGGAAAAAGTCCTGCGTCGAAGAACCAAGGCTGTTGGTGAGCGTCAAGATTCCGCCCGTTCCCGTCACCGGACTTCCGACGGGCGTCCAGACTGGGGTCGTCAGATTAGTCGTGGATTCGAGTTGATAGGTTTGTCCCGCCACACCGGACCAGTTGAGGAAGAGATTAGTGCCATAAACCTGAATGCCCACCGGCACGGGCAATGGCACGCTCGCCGAGAAGCTCAAACTATCAATGCCCAAACCCTGCGCTTTGCCGGTGACATCGGTCATCTGCCACACCAGCCATAAAGCCGCACCGGGCGGCCAGTTGGTGATGGTTTGGTTCAACACGCTCAAGTTGGTCTGGTTGATGGACGCAGTGCCGTCCACCGCCACGCCGCCCGAATCCGCAGCGACCGTCGGAATGCTCACGTTCAACGCGGGAATAAAGGCGGTCGCGCTGGCAGGGAACGTCGTCGTGCCGGTCGGGTCGATGTAATAACCGAACTTCAACGTTTTTGGCAGGTTGGATTGCCGCCAGACTTCGCCGGTGAATTGCAGGTTCATCCGCGTAAGCGTGGTGGCGGTGCCGTTGATGAACCGCACGCCAAACGCCGTTCCGCCCGTGGAACTGGTGGCGAGCAATCCGAGCGCGCGGTTGGAACTGCTCGGCAATCCAAAACTGATCTGTCCGCCCGTGGTCTGGTCGCCATCCGTGGCGCCCAATCTGGAACTGGAAACGCCCGAACCATACCAGCCAGCCAGCGCGGAAATTCCCAGCCCGCCATTGGCGGCGACCGGAAAGGCAAAATCATAAGGATTGTTAAGCGAGTAGGCTATGCTGTTAATTGTCACTGGATTGGCCGCGTTGACCGAAGTTGCCCCCGGATTGGGCAGACCATCGAAGTTTTGCGCATAGACGGAACCCGGCGAGGTGTAGTCAATGAACGAAGCCAGCGGCGTGGCCGTGCCGTTGTTCGGAGCGCCGGGTGTGGCCTGGAAAAATTCCTGGCGGTTAAAACTTTGCCCGTCCGGCAACGAGCCGTAGGAATCATTCGGATAAATATTCTGGTAGTCAACGTAGTCGAGCACCTGCTGCTGACCATTCGAGTCGAGCCGGGTCAACGCCACCGAACCCGTGCCGCTGGGCAGAACAAAACCGGTGTGTAGTTCGTTGGTGGTGGAAAGATTCGTCTCGCCGTCGGCGAAAATCACCTCGAACTGGCCGGCGTTGATGCTCGCGTTGGCCGGGAAAGCCCATTGCAATAGGTTGGTATAATTGTTGGCGAGATAAAGTCCGTTCAAGGAAATGACATTGGTGCTGGGATTGTAAAGTTCGAGCCAGCCGGTGCGCTGGTCCGCGCGGTTGGTAATGCCGGTCAGATTGTCCACTTGCAATTCATTGATCCACAAGGATGGAAATGGCGTCAAGGAAGTCGCGACACTGTTCAAAGCGTCGGGCGTGGCAGAAATTAAGCCGGACGACGGGGGAGCCGGATTGACCGTCGCGACCGTGCCGGATCCAGACAAACGCAAAGTCAGCGGGCCGCCGTTAGTGCTGGGCAGATACCAGAAACTTAAAGTGTAAGTCGCACCGCTGTTCAATGCCGGTGAAATCGTCTGCCAGATCGCACTGCTTTGCGTCGTGCCGGCGGCGGTGGAAATCAGATGCAGGCTACCGTTGCCAGAATGTTTGACCACGGTGCTCAAGACGGAATTGGTCAAATTCGGCGAAACCGTCCACGGGCCGGGAAACCCGGATTCAAAATCACCGTCAACTAAAGTGTTCGTTCCCGCTCCCGGCACGGAACCCGCGACCAGTTGGATGTCATCCACATAAACATCACCGGCGGACTGCAAATAGATATAAAACAAGGAAGACGACGCCGTTCCCGTGACTGTGACATAAGTCCATTGCGATGTCACCGGCGCGTTGGAGAGCACCGTTGTCCAGTTGCCAACGCGCCAGTTGTCTTGACTGGGATCAATCAATTGCAAAGACGCGCCGGTGCTGCTGGCATTGGTTGGCCAAGGCAACTGATTTTCGTATTTTACCTTGGTCACAGGCGTGTTGCTGGCAAGGTTCAGTGTCAGCGTTTCGCCATTCGGCGACAATGTTCCGCTGAAAATATCAAACACCGGATTAGTCGCGCCGTAAGCGGCCGCGAAGGCGGCATTGTTCGCCGCCAAAACCAGATAGTTCGTCGGCTCAAGAACCGAGCCGTTCGGGAAGGTGTAGGACAATCCTTGAAGCTGCCAGCCCGACAGATCAAACGCCAAATTGGTCGAATTATTATAGAGTTCTACGAACTGCGCGTTGTTGACGGCGGGAGCATACATGATTTCATTGATCACGATCTTGCCGACGGGTGACGCATTGGTTCCGTTATAGACGACGCTGACGGTGTTGCTGTCGCCCGTGATCGGCTGATTATTTTTGTCCACACCGACCACGCTCAGATTATTTGTCCCGCTGGCCAGCGGCAATGCGATGCTCCAATTATTCAGGCTTGTCCACGTCAGCGGATACGCCGCGCCGTTGATCCAGACGTTGGCCACATTCACCGGAGCCTGACCGGTGACATACGCCACGTTGTTGCTGGTCGTCACGGCGGGATTGACGGCGAAACTCGCGGCATTCACGGCGGCCAGTTGCGACGCGATACTGCTTTGCGCCTGGGTGAGCCACGCTTCGATGCCCGGGTAACCTCCGCCGGGCGCGGTGGCAGCGGTTGGGTTTTCGACGGACAGGCCATTATCAATGAAGGCATTGTATTTGGACATCAACAAAGGCCCGCTGTTGGCGACGTTGAGCGGACCGTTGACCAGTTCCTGCAACGCGCGCCAATACATCCGCAGAAAAGTCGGGTTGCTGTAGATGGCCGCCAAGTTATAGTCTTGCGGATTCAGGGTGAACAGATTTTGACCCGGCCCCCAGGATTCACTGTTGCCGATGACGATGTTGAAATCCCACATCAGCAGCGAATACTTCGTGCTCAGCGTGCCGATGTAACCGTAAAGATTCTGGCCCGTTTGCGCGCCGAAAGTATCCCAGTTGCCGGCAGCGTGGTTGGCCGCGAACACGCGCATCCAATTTTCCATGTTCGCCATGTTTTCCAGATTCGCGACATAGTTGGGCGAACTGGAAAAGTTGGCGGCGTCAATTACCGAGAAGACATTCGTGAAGTCGCTGTCGGAATCGGGCGTGCGACGGACTTCATAATTATAGCGGTAGCGCGCCACTTTTTTCACGCCGCCGGTGGTCGTGTAAGGCAGCAGGTTGCAGAAAGCATTATTGTTGTAGCCCAGCGAGTAGCCGGACGGGAACGGTTGAAATTCAAACCACGGCTGCATTTTGTAAAGGTAGCCATCCGTGTCATTGGGGAAATTTTCCTTCACCACGTCGCCGCCCGGCACCTGGGTGTCTTCCATCAAACTGCCGCGCCGGTTGCCGTTCACATAGACCGCCACATAGCGCTTGTAAAGCCACGGCACGCGGAGCGCGCGCAGGAAGCTGTTGGCCAGTTGCTCGCGCTGGAGGCTCGCGTCATCGCCCGGATTATTGCCCGGCTGATGAATCTTGCTGAAATCTGTCGCGCCGAGAAATTTATCGTCGTCGTTGAATTCCCATTTGTAATGGCAAAGATTGCCGGTCGGCGTATCAAAAGACTGCAGATACGGGCTGCCCGCATAACGCGCCTGCATATTGTAAATGACGCGGCTGCCGTTGACGAACGTGCCGTCGTTCCCTTCGTTACTCAAGTCCGCCAAGTTGATCCAGCGGTTCACATTGGTCTGCGTGACCCACAAATGATAAGCGCCGAAACTGCCGCCCGGATTGCCGTCGCCGAACATCACCACGCCTTCGCGCACCGGCTCATTGTCATTGGGACGAATCGCCGGGAAGCGTGTCGCTGCGCCCAGATTGTCCGTGGCGGAAATATAAAACGCGGCGATTTGATTCGCGGCCTGACCGGGAATCGTCGCGCTGTAAATCCCGTCGCCCGCGATGGCGTCGCCGTTCGTGCCGCCGTCATTCATCGGCACGGCGGTGCAATTCGTCGCTGGATCCAGCCGATAATAAAGCGTCAGATTTTGCACACCTTCGGGATCGTGAACATTCGCGATCACCACCACCGGTTGGTAAGCCGCCGGCAACGATGGCGTGTGCGTGACATTGTAAATTGCCGGCCCAGCGTTCGTCACATATTGGCTGTTGGGTCCGCCCGGCGAACCGAGGTTGGTTGGGATCGGCAGCACCGCCGTGGCTTCCAGCCAATTGCCATTCAAACGCAACAAGGCTTCCGGCCAGCCGTGCAACCAGCGCGCCTTGAACCGCAAGGTCGCAGTCTGGCCGGCCACCAGCGAGTTCGGATTCAAGGCCACCTGACACGAGTTGTCTCCGGTCCAAATCTTGTCGCTGCACCGGATGTGCAGCGAATAGTTGCTTTGATACCCGCTGTTTTCCAGACTGGAACGCGACATACAACCTTGGAACGACCAGCCGCTGGTGCCGCTTTCAAACGTGCCGTTGGAAACATAGTTGTTTCCGTTGTAATCCACTTCGATGTTGTCCACCAGACATTCGCCGTCGTCCAGCAGGCCGATCTGGGCATAGTCAATGGACGGATCATAATTCGCACCATTGTCGAGCACGCCGGTGAATTCCACGTTGGTCCAAACGGATTTTTGCGTCTCATCGCTGTCCGCCCAGTTCGACGCGAGCCGGTGATTGGAATGCGGATCAATCAGTTCCAAGCTGCTGCCACCGCCACCCGACCATTCGCCCCAGCGTCCGCCCGTGCCGTAGGTGACCTGATCTTCGGCCACCAAAATGGCGGTGTTGGTGTAGAGCGTTTGTGGCATGGACAACTGCACCAGCTCGCCGTCGTGCGACAGCTTGCCGCTGTAATTGCCCACCGTGTTTCCACTGTTCAAGTTCGGATATTTGGCGAACAGATTAGTCGTGTTGCGCGCGACTACCAGATAGCCGTTCGGTGCAATCACGACGCTTGGAAATGTAAAAGTGATTCCCGCAGTGAATTGCCAGCCGGCCAGATTGATGGTGTTGGTTCCTTTGTTATAAAGCTCGACGTATTGGTCGTCATCATTGCCGCTAATCGGGTCATACATCAATTCGTTGATGACGATGTCGCCGATCAAAATCGCGCTGTTGTTCGTGCCGGGCGTGTTGGTGGTGAACGCGTAAAAATCATTCGCGCCATCCGGCCAGCGACCATAAGACACGCCGTTGGCCTGCGCGCCGAACTGCACGGCATCCAGAATGCGGCTGTGATCCGGCTTGATAAAATAAAGCGTCTCGCCAATGCCGTTGAGCGTGAAACCGAATTGCAATTGCGTGAAGGAAATGAAGCTCGCCGGGCCGATGACAGTGCCGGATGGAATGACAAATTTATTGGTCGTCGGATCGTCGGTCAAAATGCAGCCGGAAAGATCCACGCTGTTCGTGCTGTGATTGTAAAGTTCGATGAACTGCGGCACGGCCGGATTTTCCGAGTGCGGCAAAATCTCGTTGATGACGACATTCCGCAACGGACTGGGCGTGAACCCGTCCATTTGTCCGGGCGAACCGCCGACCGTGTCGCTGATGTCCCACGCACGCGGATCGCCCTCGCCGTAACTCGGCTTGGCCAGCACGATGGAATGTCCCGTGCCGCTCGCCGCCACCGGCCACGGATAAGTGGCGCTGTAGGGCACGGTCAGCAGCACATTGGTTTGTTCGTCAAACAGTTCGAGCGTCTCGGATTTTTTCAGGCTGCCGTTGTAAGGGCCAAAGACATTGGAGGTGACGCCATAGACATTGGCGATGCTTTGCGGCGAGGCGGCCAAAACAAAATAAGCACCGCCGGGAATCAACGTGTTGGCGGGAAAAGTATAATTCATGTCCGCACACGTCACTTGATAGCCGCTGATATCTTGAAAAAACGGATTGGAATTATAGAGTTCCAAAAATTCTACGTTATTGCTATCGGTGCGCGCTACGGGTTTATACATGATTTCAGAAAAGACAATGCCCGTCTTGCGACTGGACGGCCCGATTGGTTCGTGCGGATTGATGATCGTGGCCGTCACCGCATTGGTCGGCGTGGTTTCGTAATTCGTGAATTGCGCCGTCGTCAGTTGGTTCGTGTTATGGCTGGCGATGGCCAGACCGAGGTAAATCTGGTTCGGCACCGCCAACGTCACCGCGCCGAGTTGCATCCAGTTGATTCCGTCATAACTGCCAAAGCCGGTAAACACATTGCCGACGCGATTGAGCCGCAGCCAGGTGTTGGGATAATTCACCGGAAAATTTCCCGAGGTGGCGGCCACGCCGTTGGTGGTCGTACGGTCGGCAAAAAATTCGCCGTTCATGCCCGGCGTGGCCAGTGTGGCGGCGAACGGACTGCCCGTCACCAGACTCGCGCGCGCCATCAAGCCGGCCTGCGCCCACAGGTCGGACAAACCCAATCCGGCCAGACAGACGGTGACGTCGAAATTGCCGTTCTGCAATTGATACTGAAAATTGAATTGATCGTTGGTGCCGCCGATGTAGTTGCCGGCACTGCTGACATTCACGCCGTTGGTCGTAAGCGTAAAAGTGGAAGGAATGGGCGGAGCGCCGATGTCTTGCGACGCATAAGGCGAAGCCGTGAAACCGGCCAGCGTATTGGTCGCGATGCTGTCCGGCGGAATGGCCAGATCAAAAATGTTATTGATGACGATGACATAATTGCTGCCATACGCCAGCGGCACCGTCGTAAGCGTCACCGTCATATTATCCGCGCCCAATGACGCATTGGTTATGGCCAGTCCGTTTGAGAAGGCATAATTTGCGACGTTAGTGGCGCTGGCGACCGTGACGGGTTTTGAAAAAACGATTTCAACATTTGTCGTCCCAAGGTTAAAAACGCCAATGACCGTCGGCGGCACGGGCGGCAACACGGTGACTGTCGCCACCGCGCTGGTGATGGAGTTGAAACCGCTGGCCACAATCACCCGATAGGCCAGCGCCCAATTGGTGTTCAAGCCGGAAATCGACAGGACATTGCCGATCGAGCCGGAAATCGGGCCGCCATCCGTCAAGTTGGTGTAGAGGCCGCTGCCCACGGCTCCGGCCTGCCATTGATAGCTCAAAGGCGACGAGGCAATGGCAGCGATGCTTAGCGAAACAGTGCTGCCGCCCGAGTTGGTTTGAGAAATGGGTTGCGTCGCAATGATGATTGGACTGAACTGAAGCTGAAAACCATTCACAACCGTGAACATCTGGCCCGCGCTCTCGGTGGCTGCGAACGAAAGCGTGCCATTGGTCAGGATGCCCGTGAAAGTATTGTAGGCGACTCCCAGGCCTGTAGAAATTTGCCGCGTGGTGGCGGTGGTGGCTAAGGTGCTGGCAGAGTTTCCGCCCGTCGCCCCCGCCGTCAAATTGAGAATGGCACCTTGACCGTTTTGGTCGCCGGCGGCGTAGACCACCAAGTTGAAAGCGCTGTTGGTATATTTCGTCAAACCGGTGAGGCTTACTGTGACCGTCGCCGTGTAATTTGGATTGTTATAGCCAAAGGCATAATCCTCCATCAAAGCAGTGGTGTTGGCATCCATGGCGATTCCACCGGCATCGGTATAAAGCTGGCTGGCGTTGACCAACGTAAGCCGGACACCGCTGACGACGTTGTTGGATGAATCAAAAATGGTGTTGGCATTGCCGTTGAGAGCATTCCACGCATCACCGGCAGAACCCAAAACTGCAGCACCGGTTTGAGTGGCGGCAGACCCGAAGTCGCCATTGATCAGCGTGGTGATTGGAATTGCATTAGACTGGCTAAAACCGGTGCTGATACCCGCAATCAGGAACGAAGTTACCAAGACGAGAATGCGAGATTTAAATATTGAACAGACAGAAAAAATCAATTGGTTCATGACGGGTAATCTTGAAAATCAGACCTTTGGCGTCGTTGGGCGATTTTACATTGGGCTGGTATTAGGAGAATATAGTGGGGCGGGAGCTTTTTACAAATGAAAACAACCCCGTTCGAAGTCAGTTCGGTATGGTCGCCGGATGGGTGGTACGGTTCAATTGCCCGGCGAAAAAACGATAAATCTCCTGTGCAATCGCAGGCGGCGCAATGATGCCGTGGCCTTTGTTTGGAATGATTTCCAAATGCGCCTCCACGCCGACCCGCTGGAGCGCGGCGTAAAAAATCTGGCTTTGTTCGGGTGGCACCAGCGTGTCCGCACCGCCGTGCAGCAGAAAAACTGGCGCGCAATTCTTGTCCACATAAAACAACGGGCTGGCAAAGTTTGCCTTGTCCACATTTTGCGCCACTGCGCCGCCGAGCAGTTTGGCCACTTCACCATTGGCATCCGCGCGGAACTTCGGATCGGCAACCAGCCGGTTCAAATCCGTCGGCGGATAAAATGCGCAGACGCATTGCACGCGGCTGGAAAAATTCAAGTTGCCGCCCACATCGCCTTCCATTTTCGGATTATCCGCCGTTGTCGCCAGCAGCAACGCCAAATGGCCGCCCGCCGACGCGCCAAAAACCCCGATGTGATTGGCGTCCAGATTATATTTATCCGCATTCGCGCGTAGCCAGCGGATGACACCCTTGCAGTCATAAAGCTGCGCAGGAAACGGCGCGACCGTATCGAGCCGATAATCCATGCTGACAATCGCCAGATTTTGCGCCGCCATGAAACCAATCGGGCAAAAATCCTTGCTGCCGCTATTCCACGCACCGCCATGAATCCACACCACGACCGGCAGTTTGCCAACGGGTTTCTTCGGGGAATAAATATCGAGCCGCAACGACTGGTCGCCGACTTTTGCGTATTGAATGTTCCGATCCACCTTGACTGAATGGGGCAGCCGTCCGGCGCAACCGCAGAACAGGCTTGCGATCAGTGGCATCACAAGCAAACCGCGCCGTGTGACTTGAGTGAAGATTACCATCATGCAAATATGTGATTACCGAAGTTCCGTCAAATTTTTTTCCGCCGCGCTCTGCGCATCTGCGTCATCGAGGTCAACCGGTTTTAGGTCGCGGCATTTTTCCAATTCCACGCGCGCAAGTTTTTCTTTCCCGATGGCTTCATAGACCCGAGCCAGTTCAAAATGATGAATAATGCGGTGCGGCGCCAGATCAATGGCTTTCTTGAAATTACTGATGGCCTCCGCGTTGCTGGCTGCCGGCAGGCCGCCATAAACAATCCTTAACAGTCCCTTCAGAAATATGTTCATGTTGGCCACGCCAAAATGCCAGCGGCCAAGCAGGTAGTAGCCGACATCCTGCTTTGGATCCAAGGCGATGGCAGTCTCGCACTCGGACTTGATGGCCCGCGACCATTTTACTTTCGTCTCGGTGTCGACGTAGGGAAAGTTCTTGGCATAACAAACCGCGACGCAGAGACGAGCCGTGGCATTCGTCGAATTCACCGACTCCGCCCGCAACGCCACCGATAGCGCGCGTTCGGCCAGATTTTTTTGAACTTCCGGCGAAGCGGTTATGTGCATGAGATCACAATAACGCTTGGTCAACAGGCATAGATCAGCACAGTTCGTCGCCGCCAGCGGTTCGGCGGTGGAATAAAATTTTAATGCGTTGGCCACCGCTCCGCGTTGCGCGGCCTGATTGCCTTGCTCCAACAAATTGATGAAACACAGATCTGCGGCAAAACTTTTTACGGCGATAAGCCCGAAGCAAATCGCCAAAAGAAACCCGACTCGGAAAAATCGCGCAGGCGGTTGGATTTGGGTGAAAAAAGAAAACACGATGTCTGTTCAGTTATTTTTATTCTGAAACAAATAGTGCGACACCAGCCACTCCTCGCCGCCGCGAAAGCCCCAAAGCTCCGCACACGCCAGGTAAAACACGCGCCAGTAAACCCACCAGCGCGTTTCGTTTTCCGCGCCGTAGGTTTGCGCGAAGAGCGGGCGGATTTCTTTTTCATGCGCATCCATGTTCGCCAGCCAAGCCTCGGCTGTTTTTTCGTAATGCGTGCCGTTCACGCGCCAATGATTTTCAATGCTCAAATCGCGTTGAAAATAGAGGAGTAAATCGTCGCTCGGCATGATGCCCCCAGTGAAAAAATAACGCGCCATCCAGTCGGACTCATCGCGCGCGACGAAGTGATACGCATATTCCTTGTGCGTGAAAATGTGGACGAACAATTTTCCGTCCGGCTTGAGCCAGCGCGAAATGTTCGCCATAAGCCGCTCGTAATTTTTCATGTGCTCGAACATTTCCACCGAAACCACGCGGTCAAATTTTTCCGCGCCGTGTTCCAAAGCCTCGAAGCGATTCATGTCACATGTGATGGTGCGGAGATTTTTCAAACCGCGCTTCTGCGCCTCGGCATCAATGTGCAGCTTCTGCGTCGCCGAATTGGAAACGCCGGTGATGCGCGCATTCGGAAATTTTTCCGCCATCCACAAAGACAGCGAACCCCAGCCGCAGCCGAGTTCCAAAATGTTTTGTCCGTCGGCCAGTTGCGCGCGTTCGCACGTCAGCTTGAGCATGGTTTCTTCCGCCGCGTCCAAAGTCGTCACGCCATCCGGCCAAAGCGCGCCGCTGTATTTCAACCGTGCGCCAAGGCAAAGCTGATAAAACCGCGTCGGCACTTCGTAATGCTGCTCGTTCGCGGCCTTCGTCTCAACGGCGATTGGACTTTGTTTCAATTCCGTGACGAGCTTCAGCAAGTGCGCCTGCTGCGCCTCGGCGCTGCCGTGATTTTCCTCGCGCAGCCGCTCGTGCAACAACCGGCGGATGCCGATGCGGATCAACCAGTCGGGCAGCAGATTTTTTTCCAGCAACCGGTCCAGCGTCAGCGTCGGCTTCGGCAGCGCGAGATGATTTGTCGTCGTGGCCGGTTTCAGCGTCAAAGTTTGTTCAGCACTCATATTATTTTTTCTTGAACCACGGCACGAACGCGCTCGTGGTGCGTTGATATTCGCGATACGCGTCGCCTTTGCTTTTCACGGAAAGTTCCTCGGTCAGCGGAATGCCGGTGACGCGTAAAAGAAAAAACAACATCAGCGCCGGGCAATAAATCGTCGCACAACCGAGCGGCGAGCCGAGCGCAAACACAAAAAATCCGACCCAAACCAGCCACTCGAAAAAATAATTTGGATGGCGCGAATAATTCCACAATCCAAGCTCGCAGATTTTCCCTTTGTTTTCCAGGTTGGCGCGAAATTGTTTCAACTGCCAATCGGCGACGCCTTCGCCCACCACGGCGACGAACCAAATCGCCACGCCCAGCCATTCTAAAATCGAAATTCCGGGACGGTCGTTGAGGCAGATGACCAGAAACGGAATCGCGAGCAGCACGATCAAAACGGCTTGAAGTTCAAAAAAAATCAGCACCTGCGATTTCAGATTCTTGCCCCACTTCTCGCGCATCTTGGCGTAGCGCACGTCTTCGCGCGGATGGTGGCCCATGACGCGGATGTAAAGATGCGTGCCCAGGCGCACGCTCCACAGCGTCGCCATGCCGGCGATAAGCCAGCGTCGCGTCAAATCGCCGTGCGCCGTCGCCGCAAAAAAAATGGCCGCGGGCGCGAACGCATACGACCATGCGATGTCTACGATGCCAAGGTTGTTGATCCGCAGCGCGAGCCACCAGATGAAGAGCATCAGCGCGATTGCAAAAACGCAAGTCGGCCACAACGCATTGAAAAATTCAGTCAGCATTTCATTTTTTGAGTTGCGACAGTTTTTTCAGCGGCGGCAACAACACGAAATAAATCAGCGCCGACAAAATCGGCGCGATGAGCAGCCACGCGATGATGCCGTGAACGCCCGTCATCCCGAATTCGCCCAAAAATTTCCCCGGCGCGTCGTGGAATTTTTGCAACATTTGCGGAATGGAAAAAGTCACTTGCGGGGCGCGTGTGAGCCATTCGCCGATTCGGATGAACGGAAGCAGCATGGCGAACTGCAACGGATAAGCGAGCCAGTTGACGAGCTGGATGATGGGCTGGTTCAGCTTGAGCCAGAAGGCGACGGCGGCGCACAGCAACGTGGTCGAGCCAAGAATCGGGAACATCGCGAGATTGATGCCGAGCGCGATGGTGAGCGCGATTTTTTGCGGCGTCACGCCCTGCGTCAGTTGCGAACCGATCAGCCCGACCACGCGTTCGCGCCAGAATTTTATCAGGCGCGAGGGATTTTCGGTTTGTGGCATGGCGCAGGGATTCATTTTTTCGCGCGGAGCAAAACTTGGTCAATCGTGGCGCTCGTAGGCAGCCGGAACAACGTGAGGAGCATGTAGCTGGACATCGCGATGTTGCCGAGCAGCAGAATCGCGATCAGCCAGGCGATGCGCGCGACGTTGGATGTTTCTTTGTAGGCAAGCCAAACGTAAAATGTTAGGAAACCAAAGTAGCAATCGAACAGCGTGGCGATGAACCACGGATGCGTGACGAGCGCCTGCGGCGTTTTCCAGATCGGGCATTGGTAGCTCGCCCAACTCGTCGCGCAAAGCATGGTGACGAGGACGAAGGTGAACGCGCAGCGGAGAAAAATGATCATGGCAGTTGCAAGGTTGGATTGTTCGGTCGCGTGTAAATCGCCTGCACCACGGTGATGTTCCGCATGGCGAACGCGGCTTCGCAGTAGCTGAAGTAGTAATTCCATTTGCGGAGGAAGCGCGTGTCGAAATTCTGCGCGCGCACGGCGGTTTCGTTTTGATTGAGCGCGATGCGCCAGCGTTTCAACGTCTCGGCGTAGGAAAGGCCGAGGTCTTTCAAGTCGTGCAAAAACAAATCGCCGGTTTTGCGCAGCGCCTCGTTGACGCGATGGACGGACAGCAGCAGCGAGCCAGGAAAAATGTGCTTCTGAATCCAGTCCACATTTTTGCGGAGCGAATCGTGGCGCGAATCGGGACAGGTGATCATCTGCAACGCGAGCAGGCCACCGGGTTTCAAGACCTCGTGGCACTTGGCGAAATAGGTTTCGAGATACGCATCGCCGACGGCTTCGAGCATTTCGATGGAAACGATTTTGTCGAACTGGCCGGTCAACAAACGATAATCCATCAGCTTGATCTCAATTTTGTCGGCGAGATTTTCTCTCTGAAAAAGTTCGCGGGCGTATTTGAATTGCTCTTCGGAAATGGTGACAGTCGTGGTGCGGACGCCGTAATTTTTCGTGGCGTGTAAACTGAATCCACCCCAACCGCTGCCGATTTCCAACACGTGTTCGCCGGGTTTTAATTTGAGCTGGCGGCAGAGGCGGTCGTATTTGGCGACCTGGGCTTCTTCCAAAGTCTGCATAGCGGCGTCAAACAATGCAGATGAATAAGTCATCGTCGGGTCGAGAAACAATTTATAGAAATCATTTCCCAAATCGTAATGCTCGGCAATGTTGCGGCGGCTGGTCTCCAAACTGTTCGGCCGGAGCAAATGCAGGATCCGGTTGTATTTTCCAAGCAGGTTGACCAGAAATTTTTTACCGCGCGATCCGGACATCGCGGGCGAATTTTCCACGTTGAGAATAAACCACGAAATGACTTTGGTGATGTCGTCGGTGTCCCAATCGCCGTCCACGAACGCCTCGCCGAAGCCGACGTCGCCGAACAAAACGCAGCGCTTGAAAAAATTCCAGTTCACGATTCGGACGTTGGCGGAAATTTTCGCGCCGGGCTGGCCGATGGTTTTTTTTGTGCCGCCGGGCAGTTCAAGGTGCAGGCAGCCGAGCGTCATTTGCGCGAGCGATTGCATGACGACGCGCTGGTAAAAGCCGCCGGATTTTTCGGCGCGCGGATGGGCGAGTGCTGGGCTCAAGGCTGCGATTGGCTGGTTCATTTTGAAGATAGGGTTGAGTGTGGGCGTAACACTTCGCGTTGCAATGCGGCGTTTTCCACCTTGCGATAAAACGGGACGCGCTTGAGCCAGAGCCGGAGCGCGTGCCAGTGGATCAGGAAAATCACCTTGAGCGTGACGAACGGATACTTGAGCGTGAACCACGCGAGATTTTTATTCGTGAGCGCGGCGCGTTTGCCAGTGAGCGTGCTGATGAGAACTTTGTCCGCGCCGTCGCGGTCGTCAATCTTGATGTCCAGCTTGTCGCCGGGAATTTTCAGTTTGAAATCGAAACTCAAATCAAGGCTGGAAAACGGCGAGACGTAAAAATGTTTCGGGACGATTTTGGCGAAGGTCGTGCCCGCGTTAAGTTCTTCGCGGCGGAGCAAAAATAATTTCATCTCGCGAAACGTGTTGCCGACCTCGGCGACGGAGCAGACGGGCGAGCCTCCGGCGTTGAAACAATAGTAAATCGAGACGGGATTGAAAATGTAGCCGGCGACGCGCGGCAAGGTCAGCAGCATCACGCGGCCGAACGGGCCGAGGTCAATTCCGTTCTGGCGCAGGAAGCCGACGATGCGTTCCTTGAGCGGATTTTTTCCGGCGGGTTCGTGGTCGGTGTCACGGAAGCTGTAAAGATTTTTGCGGTTGTAGCTGAACAGAAAAATTTTCTGCGCGACGATTTCCAGTTCGTCCAGATCCAGGTAGAACATGAAAATATCGTGCGAAAAATGGTGAACCTTCGGCGCCAGCCGGTGGTGCATCACGGAACATTCGTAGAGGCAGGAGTTCATGCCCAAATCCTTTCCCCGGTCAGGACGCGGCACAGGTCAAGCGCGGACGTGAAGGCGTCCTCGTGGAAGCCATAGCGAAAATAACTGCCGCAAAAAAAGACATTGGTCATGCGCTCGTTCAGTTTCGGCAACTCGCGTTGCGCCCGGGTCGCACCCAGGCTGAACAACGGATGCTCGTATTGAATACGTTTCAAAATCAAGTTTGGATTCACGGAATCCTCGCCGTTGATGGAGACAAAATAATTCTGCCGGTCAGAGACGTCTTGCAAACGGTTCATCCAATAAATCGTCGAGGGCAAAAATTTCCCGTTCACGGCGCGATCAATCCGATAGTTCCACGACGACCAGCACAGTTTTGTTTCCGGCATCACGGAGGCGTCGGTATGCAGCAGCGCGGAGTTCGGTTGGTATTTGAATTCGCCGAGCAATTTCCTTTCCGACTCATCGGCGTCGGTGAGAAGTTTCAAGGTTTCGTCCGCGTGGCTGGCGAAAATGACGTGATCGAAACTTTCTGTCGCGCCGGAAACGTCGGTGACTTTCACGCCACCACTCTCACGGCGGACGCTGACCGCTCCGGATCTTAGTTTTATTTTTTCGCGGAATGGCGCGGTGATTTTTTCGACGTAGGATTTCGCGCCGTTGACGACCGTGAGCCACGGATGCTGCGTGTGCAGGCCGAGAAAACCGTGATTGTGAAAAAATCGCAGCAGCGTGATGGCGGGGAACTCCAGCATCAATTCCGGCGGCGTGGACCAGACGGCGGAACTCATCGGCACAAGATAAAAATTCAGGAAGTCGTCGCCGTATTTGCGTTCGCGGACGTATTCGCCGAGCGTGTAGTGTTGAAAGTTCGCCGAGGACAACGCTTCAATGGCTTCCATGTTGAAACGGTTGATGTGCAAAATCATTTTCCAGAAACGCGGGCGGAAAATGTTTTTGCGCTGGCCGAAAATGTGATTCAGGCTCGTGCCGCAAAATTCCAAACCGGTCGGCAGATGCTGCACGCTGAAGGACATGTTTGTCGGCTTAATGGCGACGCCAAGTTCGCGGAAGAGCCGCGTGAGATTGGGATAAGTCACTTCATTGAACACCATGAAGCCGGTGTCAATCGGTACGGAGCGATTTTCTTCAGCGACGGTGATCGTGTTCGAGTGGCCGCCAGCATAGTCGTTCTTCTCGTAAAGCGTCAGGTCGAACCGGCGATGCAGAAAATGCGCGCAGCCCAGGCCGGCAATACCGGTTCCAATGATGGCGACCCGTTTCACGCGCGATGCGAATGGTTGGCAGAAAGATTTTTTCCGGTGCGAATTGGATGGTCATTTTCATAAGCGGTGAGCGGGACGGGTTTGAGGTTCCAGATGAGACCGGTCCACGAAAGCGCCTTGAGCAGGTAGTAGGAAATGTCAATTTCCCACCAGTAAAAACCCTGACGCGTCGCGTTCATGTAGCGGTGATGATTGTTGTGCCAGCCTTCGCCGAGCGTGATGAGCGCGAGGAAAAGGCTGTTGCGGCTGTTGTCCTTGGTTTCGTAACGACGTTTGCCGAGGAGATGCGCGAGAGAATTGATGCTGGAAGTCGCGTGAAACAAAACCGTCGTGCTGATGAAAAATCCCCAGACGAGCAATTGCCACGAAGTCACGCCGAGCGACGGGGAAAATTCACCGAGAAAATATCCGAGCGTGAACAGCGCGACGGCAAACAACGCCGGCACGAGCGAATCGAAACGGTTCAGGAAAACCAGTTCGGGAAATTTTGCCAAGTCGCGCACTTGCGAATAATCGGTCGGAAAATTTCGCGCGCTGGTGATCCAGCCGATGTGCGACCACCAGAAGCCGCGCAGCGTCGGCGAGTGGACATCTTCTTCGTCGTCGGAATGTTTGTGGTGATGGCGATGCTGATAGCTCCACCAGAGCGGGCCGCGCTGCACGGCGGTTGCGCCGATGAGGGCAAATATAAATTGTGCGAGGCGAGAAGTGTGAAACGTCTTGTGCGAAAAATAGCGGTGATAAAAGCCGGTGATGGCGAACATCCGCACGAGATATAAAAACACGGCGATCGCAACCGCCGTCCAGCTCCAGCCGACGACAAAAACTCCGAGGCAACCGAGGTGCAACAGCAGAAACGGCAGCACCCGCATGACTTCAATTTTGTCGGGCTTGGCGCGGATGGCGGCGAGATTTTCGTTACCGTAATCCGAGTCGAACCAGTGCACGACCGACCGCAAAACGTTTCCCCCACCGGCTGATTTTGTTTTTGTGGCGTGGCTCATTTTCTGTTTCATAGGTTAAATCGTATGTCGCGTGTCTTTGGATGCACAGAATCTTTTTGCATCCGTTTTGCCGCCGCGCGCGTTGTTCCATTGAAGTGCCAACTTGTAAATTGCCGGCTGTTTTGATATGAGCGTGTGTGCGCAAACTCATTTTGTGCGGATGTGGCCGGAATTTCCGGCGCATCCGGCGCGCCATTTCATAACTTTAAGCCAGCCCGTGAACGAACCGGAAATCCAAGACGACGACATCGAGTTGCTGCGACGGATCGCGGACGGAAATCGTGGGGCGTTCGCCGAATTTTACGACCGCCACGCCACACTGATGTTTTCGGTCGCCTCCAAAATCCTGAATGACGCGGGCGAGGCGGAAGATGTCTTGCAGGAAGCGTTCGTGCAAATCTGGGAAAAAGCCGGGCGCTTCGATCCGAAACTTGGCAAAGCCGCGAGCTGGGCCGTAATTCTCGTGCGCAACAAGGCGATTGACCGCATCCGCGCCTCGCAACGGCGCACGCGCCTCGCGGAGCAAGCCGGCGTGGCGCACAACATCGCGTCCGAAGTGGCTGATTCGGCCAATGAAATTTTTTACGGGCACGACAAGGCGAAGTTCATCCATTCGGCCATCGTTGAACTGCCGGAGGAACAGCGGCAGGCGATTGAACTGGCCTATTTTTCCGGCCTGACGCAGGACGAGATTTCAAAAAAATTAAACGCGCC
Source organism: Limisphaerales bacterium (assembly GCA_003139955.1). Classification (GTDB taxonomy): domain Bacteria; phylum Verrucomicrobiota; class Verrucomicrobiia; order Limisphaerales; family UBA11358; genus UBA11358. Next base: position 62,333 of record PLHK01000087.1, on the reverse strand, counting down.
GCTCGGCACCATCAAGGCGCGCATCCGGCGCGGTTTGCTGAAACTGCGCGACCAACTGGAGGGCGTTCTATGATTGACGAACGTCTCGAAGAGCAGGCTTCACTGCATGTCTTGGGCGCGTTGAGCGACACCGAGGCGCGCGAGTTCAAGCAGAAATTGCGCGCCAATCTTGAATTACAGGAATATGTCGCCCGTTTGAGCACCGCCACCAGTGCGCTCGCGGGCGCGTTGCCAGTGGTGAAACCGCCGCGGCAATTGCGCGCAAAAATTCTGGCGCAGATCGCGCCGCCGCAAAAAACAGTTTCGCTGCCGGACAAAAAATTCAACCCGCTGGCGTGGCTATCGTGGTCGTTGGCCACCGGCTTTGCCGCGCTGTGTCTTTTGCTAAACGTGCAGGACTCGCATTTGCAGAAGACAGTTGGCGAGCAGGCGCAACAGATCAGCAGCTTGAACCAGCTCGCGCAGTCACTATCCGCCGCAACAAATTCTTTGCAGCAGACGGTGCTGGCGTTGCAGGAGACGAACCGGCTGGCCGGCTTGCGGATCGCGATGTTGAACTCGCTCATCGCCGACGCGCCAAAGGCCATCGCCGTTTCGCTGTGGGACAATGAAAAACAGGACGGCATCCTCGTTGCGCAAAATCTCAAGACGCTGCCGGCGGACAAGGATTACGAACTGTGGGTCATGGATGAAAATCAAAATCCCGTGGCGGCGGGCGTTTTCCACATGGATCAAAACGGGGCCGTCCGGGTAGAATTCAAGCCGAGCCGAGCCATCAAGACCGCTGGCAAATTTTGCGTCACCGAAGAAGTTAAAGGCGGAGTTGCTTCACCGACCATCAAAAATCTGATGTTGGCGAGTAATTAAGTAACCAGATAATTTGGGAAACAAAGGCGGGCAAAAAATTGACACCACGACCGAAGTTCTTCATGGCGGGCCAATTTGATTGACGCTGCGAAACGTATCTAATAGCTTCCAATTACAGTGTTTTTTTGCATCCGTCCGTTAACAAGTTAAATAAATTTACGATTTTTTGACACCGTCCATCGGCGTCAATTTTTGACCGATGACCAGATAAAAGCCGACTTTAGCGACCGCTGAAAATCCCATGGCCTTCAAAAATTTCCCCGCCCACTCCCAAGGCGTCCAGCTTTTGCAGCGTTCGCTCACGCGTGGCCGGCTCGGCCATGCCTATCTGTTCACCGGCCATCAGCTCGAAGAACTCGAAACCATCGCCCGCACTCTGGCGAAGACACTGAATTGCCAGAATCCAATTAAAACTGCTGGGGTCGCCACCGACTGTTGCGACGAATGTCTGAACTGCCAAAAAATCGAGAACGACAGCCACGCCGACCTCCATTGGGCGCGGGCGGAATCCAAGTCACGCATCATCTCCGTTGACCAGACCCGCGAACTCACACGCGAAATCCAGCTCAAGCCCACCGAGGCCGGCTACAAGATCGCCATCGTCGCCGGTGCCGACCGGCTCAACGCGCAGGCGGCGAATGCGTTTCTGAAAACGCTGGAAGAACCGCCGCCGAAATCCATTTTAATCCTGCTCACCACCGAGCCGTCGCGGATTTTGGAAACCATTTTGTCCCGCTGCCTGCGGCTGAATTTTTCCGCCGAAACCGCCCGCAAAATTTCTGCCGAGCAGGCCGTCTGGCTCCAGCAATTCAGTGCCGCCGCCGCCGGCGAGCAAAAAAGTATGTTCGGCCGCTACCGCCTGCTCGACTCATTGCTGCAACATCTGAACACGCTGCGCGCCCGCGTGGATGAAACTTTGACCGCGCGCTCGCCGCTGGAAAAATATGGCGACGCGGAAAAAAATCTGCGCGAAAAGTGGGAGGAGGAATTGAAGGCCGGCATTGAGGCCGAATACCGCCGCCAGCGCGGTGAAATTTTATTACTCCTGCAATGGTGGTTGCGTGATGTCTGGTTCTGGACGCTTGCCGTCGGCCAAGAACTGCTGCATCTACCGCAGATCGCCGGTGCGGATGAAGTCGCCAAGCGGATCAATCCACGGCAGGCGCAGGAAAATTTGTCGGTGCTCGAACAAACCCAGCGGCTGCTCCACAGCAACGTGCAGGAAGCGCTCGCGCTCGAAGTCGGCCTGTTGAAATTGCAGCTTTGACGCGATGAAAAATTTTTCCGCGACGAAACTTTACGCGCTCGCGTTCGGAATTTTTCTCGGCCTTTGCATCTGGAAGTTTGGCAATCCCGTCATCCTCGACCGCAAGATTTCCGCGCCCGCCACACTATCCAAATTTCTCAACGATCCGTGGCCGCCGCACTGGGCCAACTGGATTTTGCTGCCGCTCGCCGCCATCGGCGCAATTTTTATTTTTGAAAAAAAATTTTCGTGGACGCAAACCAAATGGCTTTGGCTGCTGCCGCTGGCGTGGCTCAGCTGGCAATTTTGTTCCGCCACGCAAACCGTGGACACGGATTTGACGCGCGCCACGCTCTGGCAATTTTCCGGCTGCGTCGTCTGTTATTTTTTTGGCGCACTCATTTTTGCCCGCGACAAATTATGGCGCTGGCTGCTGCCCGGCCTGCTCGCCGCCTTCGCGTTTTGCCTCGTGCGTGGGATTGACCAGCGCGTCTTTGAATTTCCCCAAAGTTATCAAATGCTCGTCGAAGGCCAACGTGACGGATGGACAAATTTTCCACCCGAAGTCGTCGCGGAAATGAAAAACGAAAACAGCATCATCACCACCAACGGCGTGGACATGACGAACCCAGCCATCCTCGAAAAACTCAAAAAAGGCCGCGTCGCCGGCACACTCGTCTATCCGAATGCGCTGGCGGGAATCATTCTTCTGCTTTGGCCGTTGGCGCTGACACTGGCCTTTGACACTACCAGAAAAATGAAGCTGCCGATTCGATTCGCGGCGATTGCATTGACAATTTTTCTCGGCGGCGCGGCATTCTTCTGGAGCAGCTCGAAGCTGGGCTGGCTGATCGGCATCGCGATTGTCGGACTATTTTTGCTGCGGCTGCAATGGCCAAAAAAAATCAAACTGACGGCGGTCGCCATCTTTTTAATTCTTGGCCTCGGTGTTTTCGCCGTCCGCTTCCATAATTATTTTGCCGCCGGAGCTACGAGCCTTGGCGCGCGGTTCGACTACTGGCGGGCGGCCACTCAAACCACGGCGGCAAATCCCGTTTTTGGCACGGGGCCGGGAACTTTTCAGCGTCCCTACGCTCGAATCAAATCGTCCGAAGCTGAAATGGCGCGGCTTACGCACAACGATTACCTTGAACAATTTTCAGATTCAGGAGTGGCGGGTGGAATTTTTTATGCCGCTTGGATTTTGACGGCCTTGACCACCATGAGCCGTCGAGTTTGGAATTTTGGCAGCCCGCTGGATTTCGCCATTTTTGCCGGACTACTCGGCTGGTTCATTCAGGGGCTCGGTGAGTTCGGACTTTACATTCCAGCCTTGGCTTGGACAGCTTTTACTTTGCTTGGATGTGTGCTCGATCTGCCGCGAAATCAAATAGACAAGTCGGTAGTGGCAAACTAACCTTTTGATCGTAAATGAAGATACTATTACTCAACGGCCCGAACCTGAACCTGCTCGGCCAGCGCGAGCCGGAAATTTACGGCCACACGACTTTGGCGGACATCGAGGCCAAAGTGCGCGAACGTGCCGCTGAATTGAAGGTGCAAATCGAGTTTCGGCAATCCAATTTGGAAGGCGAATTGGTGAACTGGATTCAGCAGGCCAAAGGACAATTTGACGTAATCGTTATTAACGCCGCCGCTTACACTCACACAAGCATTGCGCTACGAGATGCGATTGCCGCCGGCGGGGTGCCGACAATTGAAATTCATCTTTCCAACGTCCATGCCCGCGAAGAGTTCCGCCATAAATCTTTAATCGCACCGGTTTGTCGAGGGCAAATTACAGGCTTCGGTCAGAAATCCTACATTCTCGGCCTGGAAGCAGCCGTTGACGTTAAAGATTATTAATAAATAATTTAATCGGTGATTTTACGAGTCTTTTTGGAGTTTTTTATGGAGTCATAATTTTCTGTTTTTGACTCTTGACGGTTGTCCAACTTATTAATAAGCTATTGCCAGATTTTAACGAAGCCATTTTTCGGCTGCTGTTTTGTCTAAATTCGTAAAATTAAATTCGCTTTAACGAAAACGCATCGTGGACTTAAAAGATATAAAAGCCATCATTGATTTGATGAAGAAAAACTCCATCACGGAGTTTGAATTGGAAGAAAAAGACTCGAAACTCCGCTTGAAACGTGGATTGAACGGTTCTTCACCAGTGCCGCAGGCTGACGATACTGTTCAAATAATTTCGCCGACAGCCTCCGTTTCAACACCTTCGCCAGCGGTTACAATGTCACAGTCAACCGTTCTAGCGGCTAATTCTGGCGAAATTGACATTAAATCACCGATGATCGGAACTTTTTATCGTTCACCTTCACCGGAATCCGCATCTTACCTTGAAGTCGGCACTGAAGTGAGCCCTGATTCTGTTGTTTGCATTATTGAGGCAATGAAGGTAATGAACGAAATCAAAGCCGAAGTTAAGGGTGTCGTTACCCAAATTCTCGTAGAAAATGGCAAGCCGGTTGAATTTGGCCAGCCATTATTCAAAATTCGTCCGGCTTAAACGGTTTTCAAACCGCATTCATCATGTTCGAAAAAGTTTTGGTCGCCAATCGCGGAGAAATCGCCGTCCGCATCATCCGTGCCTGCAAGGAAATGAACATCCGCACGGTCGCAGTCTATTCTGAGGTAGATGCAAACTCGATGCACGTCCAGATGGCAGACGAGGCAATCTGCATTGGCAAGGCGGCATCTTCGGAAAGCTACTTGCGCATTGACCGGATCATCAGTGCGGCGGAAATCGCCGATGTGGACGCGATTCATCCGGGTTACGGATTCTTGTCAGAGAATGCACACTTCGCGGAAGTTTGCGAGAGCTGTAACATTCGTTTCATCGGTCCCAGTCCGCGCGCGATGAGCGCTTTGGAAGATAAAGCGGTCAGTCGCGCACTCGCCAAAAAGGCGGGCGTGGAAATTCCGCCGGGTTCCGAAGGCACGGTTGAAAACGAGAAAGATGCACTGGTTATCGCCAAAAAAATCGGCTATCCGGTAATGATCAAAGCCGTGGCGGGTGGCGGCGGACGTGGAATGCGCATTGCCCATAATGACATCTCGCTGGTCAAGGGCTATCACACCGCCCGCACGGAGGCGGAAAAGGCTTTTGGAAACTCTGGTGTGTACATCGAGAAATTCATTGAAAATCCGCACCACATCGAGATTCAAATCCTTGGCGACACCAAAGGAAAAATCATCCATCTTGGCGAGCGCGACTGTTCCGTGCAGCGACGCAATCAGAAGTTAATCGAAGAATCTCCTTCACCGTTGCTGGAGCAGAAATTCCGCAAGCTGCGTGATAAAATTGGCAAGGCCGCCATCCGCATTGCCGAGGCGGCGCGTTACACCAACGCAGGAACGGTGGAATTCATCGTGGACGACCACGGCAATTTTTATTTCCTCGAAGTCAACAAGCGCATCCAGGTGGAACATCCAGTCACAGAAGAAGTCACGGGCGTTGACTTGGTGCGCGCCCAAATTGAAATCGCAATGGGCGAGCCGCTGCGTTATTCACAAGGCGACATTGAGATGAAAGGTCACGCCATCGAGTGTCGCATCAATGCGGAAGATCCATTTAATGATTTCCGCCCCAGCCCCGGTCGTATCGAAATGTATTATCAACCGGGCGGTCGCGAAGTGCGAGTGGACACGCACGCCTATGCTGGCTACACGATTCCGCCGAACTATGACTCAATGATCGGCAAACTCATCGTCCGGGGCAAAGACCGCCGCGACGCGATTGACCGTATGAACCGCGCATTGAACGAGTTCATGATTACCGGCGTGAAGACCACCATTTCATTTCAACAGGCCATCATGCAGGATCCAAATTTCCGGCGCGGCGTGTATTCGACCAACTTCGTTGACCAACTGCTTGGCGGCGCACGGCGCGAATTGATCGAGGAAAAAACCTGACCCAGTTGCTTCAGCAAGCCACCGGCGACCGGTTTTGTTTTGGAATTAAATTTGACAGCACCCCTGCCCAGTTTATCTTGAACTGCAAACATTATGGCTGACATTCCTCCGAATCCAGTTCCCACGCCAAACTTGACCGGCGCGGTGCTACCGCCAAAAAAAGAGACCGGTAAGGTCCAACCAAAAAAGGAAACCGTCCGCATCAATTTGCCGCCCAAGCCGACGGCAGCACCCACGATTAAACTGCCGACACTTCCGCCGGGCGGTCCAACTGGCGCTCCCAGTCCTGTGTCCATCGGCGCACCGGCGGCAGGTCCCGCTCCCATCATGAGAACGGCGGCAGCACCTGCGGCATCCGCCGCGCCGGTTAAAAGCGGGGCTGCGCCAGCCGCAACTCAAAGGCCCGCACCTGTTGCCCCGCGCGCTGCCGCGCCAGCCGTTGTGCCGGCCATCAAGTCACTCGACAAAATTTTAATTTACAGTGCCGCCGTCGCCAGCCTCGTCGCTGTCGGCTATAATTTTTACGTTTTCTTTTTTGTTTTGAAACCCCTCGTCGAAAATTTTTCTAGCTAAATAAATATGGCCTCACCCTTGATCGTCACTCTCACGCAAGACAATTTTGAAACCGAAGCATTGAAGTCCGCTACGCCCGTGCTCGTGGATTTTTGGGCCGAATGGTGCGGCCCGTGCAAGATGATCGCGCCCGTGCTGGATGAACTCGCCACGGAATTTCAGGGCAAGGTCAAAATCGGCAAGGTCAACATTGACGAGCATCAAGGTCTCGCCGCGCAGTTTGGTGTCCGCGCAATTCCAACTTTGCTCGTCATCAAAAATGGCCAAGTCGCCGAACAGATGGTCGGGGCGAAAAGCAAACGCGATTTGAAGGCCAGCCTCGACCGCGCCACCGCTTAAATTAATTTCCACGCAAAACGGCAGAGCGGATTTCCCGCTTTGCCGTTTTTCTTTTTGCGTTAAATTCTCCGCATGACTTTGTCCAAAATCCTTACCAACGAGGAACTGCGCCAGCACGAATTTCCAGTTTCGAAAAATAAAATTTTTCTCGGCCACGCCGGCGTCTGTCCGCTACCGCGCCGCGTCGCGCAGGCGATGATGGATTGCACCAGCGAAGGCACCCTCGGCGATCAGGAAGCCTTCGTCATGCACAAGATTGCCGACGCGCGCAAGGCCGGCGCAAAATTGTTGAATTGCGAGCCAGACGAAGTTTCAATCGTCGGCCCGACTTCGCTCGCGTTGAGCCTTGTCGCCGCCGGATTAAAATTTCGCAAAGGCGACAACATCCTGATTTATCACGACGATTATCCGTCCAATGTTTATCCGTGGATGGCGCTGGCCGAACACGGTGTAAAAGTCCGCCTCCTCAACACGCGAGGCCTTGGCCTCATCCGCGCGATAGACGTGATGGGTCAGGTGGATGAGAACACGCGGCTCGTCGCGCTCGGTTCCAATCATTTCATTAGCGGCTACCGGCTCGACCACAATGCCATCGGGAAATTTTTGCGCGAACGTGGAATTTTATTTTGCCTCGATGCCATCCAAACGCTCGGCGCGTTTCCGACGACCGTGGAAAATGTTGATTTCCTCGCCGCCGATTCGCACAAATGGCTGCTCGGCCCGTGCGGTGCGGGAATTTTTTACGTCAAAAAGGATTTGCAGGAAAAATTGAATCCACCAATTTACGGCTGGCACAACGTGCGCAATCCGAATTTTGTCGCGCAGGAAAAAATCGAGTTCCGCAGCGGCGCAGCCAAATTTGAAGCGGGCACGCACAATTTAATTGGCCTTGTCGGTTTGCTTGCGGCGATGGAACTCGGCCTGGAAATCGGCGTAGACAACATCGCCGCTGAACTGCTCCGTAAACGCGCGTGGCTCGTTCCCGCATTGCAGGCCAAGGGTTTTGCGGTGTTGAACGCGGAGCCAAAAACAGAGAACGCCAGTGGCATCACAACTTTTTTTACGCCGGGAAAAAATCTGGCGGAGTTGAATCAAAAACTGGCGGACGCGGGCGTCATCACCTCGCTGCGCACCGACCGCAGAGGACAAAATTACATCCGCATTTCGCCGCACTTTTACACGACCGATGCGGAATTGCAGCGCGTGCTGGAACTCCTTTAATTTTCCCGGTGGCTGAACTCGCGAATCATCGCGCGCCACCACGGCGCAAGTTTTTCTTCGGGGCGCAGCCACGCTTGCTGATGCAGCCACACCATCACGCGTTGGTCGGCCATCACGGTCATGCGCTCGGACGGCAGCAATTTTTCCGGTCCGCCCGCCAGAAGTTTTTCAGCCAGCTCACGCGCCGCGTCCGTGCCCGCGCCGATTTTGGTGAAATGTTCCGCATAAACGGGATTCAATTGTTTTTCGCGGAGCAGCGTGACGTGAATCGCGTTCACATACGGATCAAGCACGGCAGCGGCGAGGCCGGCATGAACTCGGCAGCGAGGCGAATTGTCTTCCGTCAACTCGTGGATTTTCATGCGCGACCGGAGCGAGACAAGTTCTACCGGCGGCTTCGTTTCTTCCGGCGTCAGAAAAAGTCCGGCGCTTTTGGCGCGCAAGCCGAGGCTGCGGCGGCTCGTCAGCATGCTCAACGGAATGGAAAAAACCATTCCCGCGAGCAGCGGCGTGAACCACCAAAAAAGTCCAGGATCGAGTTCCCAGGTGAACCAGCCCCACACGAGACCGATAAGCGTGTGACCCCAGTGGCGTTGCGCGGCGTAAAGCCAGTCCGTGCCGTCGGCTGAACGTTTTTGCGTCGTCCAACCGACGCTGATGCCGGCGATGTTCGTCACCACAAACCGCGTGTGCCAGAGCATCAGCAGCGGCGCGTGCAGCGTGGAAAAAATGGTTTCGCAGATCACGCCGCCGGTGGCGTTGAGCAACCCGCCGAAAAGTTTGCGGCGCGGCCAGTCGTTGCCGAGGTCAATGAGCGAAAGAAATTTCGGCAGCATGATGACGACCATGCAAATCATGAAAATCAGGAACGCCTCCGCCGTGACGCTGTAGTTTAGGATAGAAGAATGCCCGGCAAACTCGGTAAGCCCGGTGTATTTTTGATACCAACAAATCCAATCGAACGTGATGAGAAATGCAAGCCAGAGTGGACTGGCGATGTAACCAAAAATTCCGAGGATTAGGTGCATCCGGCTCACGCCGCGCAGGCCTTTGGCAAACAATACGAGGCCGTGTTGCAAATTTCCCTGGCACCAGCGGCGTTCACGCTGGGCGTTTTCGATGAGCGCCTGCGGAGCTTCTTCGTAGCTGCCTTCGAAATCGTAAGCGAGCCAGACGGCCCAATTTTCGCGAAGCATGAGCGCGGCCTCGACAAAATCGTGCGACAGAATTTGTCCGCCAAAAGGTTTGCGACCGGGCAGCGACGGTAAATCACAAAACTGCATAAAAGGTTCGGTGCGGATGATGGCGTTGTGCCCCCAGTAATTTCCAAAATCGAGCGCCCAGTAATTCAGTCCCGCAATAAAAACTGGCGCGTAGAGGCGGTTGGCAAATTGCTGGATGCGGCCAAATAAACTTTCCGCATTCACAAGCGAAGGCACGGTCTGAATCAGACCGACGGGCGGGTGCGCTTCCATCAATTTCACCAAGTCCACGAGCGTTTCGCCACGCATCACGCTATCGGCGTCGCAGCAGATAAAGTAGCGATAGCGCTTGCCCCAGGTATTGAGAAAATCGCGGATGTTGCCGCTCTTGCGCGCGTCGTTGAACAGGCGACGGCGATAGTATATTTTTCCGAGCGCGTCGAGGTCGCGCACGAGTTCGGACCAGCGCGCCTCTTCCTCGACCCAGCGGTCAGGATTCGTCGAATCGCTCAAGATGAAAAAATCGAAACGGTCGAGCTGGCCGGTGCGAGCGAGCGATTCGTAGGTCGCACGCAAACCTTCAAGCACGCGGACAGAATTCTCGTTGTAAATTGGAAAAATGATGGCGGTGCTCGTGCCGTCAATTTTTTGATCCTTGAAAGGTTTCAGCGCGGTGAGGCGGCGGCTCGTGCCAAAGGTGCGGATGAAAAATCCATAGACACCGTGCATACAGCCGATGGCCGTGAGGAGAAACAAAATGATGAACAGCACAAGCAGCACCGTGCGCGACGCGCTCCAGCCAGTGCGCCAAAGCAAATCGGCAAACAACATCGAGACAAAACCCGTCAACAGCACCGCTGACGAGAAAAATAAAAATAGCCGCCAGCCGCGCCGGAGACGCGACGGCGTTACCACGGAAATGTTGGGCGCGTCAGACATTTAGTCGAACCAGGATTTCACCTGCTCGAAGCCGCCGTGCGTGAGCCAGAAAACCGCGATGAGCAACAGCGCAAAAAAAAGCCAGACCAGCGCCATGCGGACGTAAGGCAGTCGGCTAAAATTGGTCAGCGTAGTTAACGGGCCGAGATCGAGCGGGCGCGGCGTCATTTTGGAAAGTTGAAAATCCGGTCCGGCAAGAAAAAAACTTTCGCGCATGGACTCGACGAATTCCTGCGGCCATGGGCCGGGGCGCAGGAATTGATCCTGCCATTTGCCTGGCATATCGGCGAGCAGCAGCGCGAGGCGACCGCGCGTAGAAAGCGTTTGTTCACTGCCAATCGGCGAGGTTTGCAGCACTTCGCCAAACCAGTCGGTGACGATGCGATCCATTTCCTCGGCGGCGATTTCCGTGGCGCTGCGCTGCGGCTCGGCAGGCGCGCGACGCTGGGCGCGTTCGAGCACGCGCAGAACGAGCTGGCCGAGCAGCGGTTTGTTGCGGATGCGCAGCGCGTGGAAATAATTTTCCACCTTCACATAAGCCGCGTTCCATTCCTCCAGCGAACGTCCCGCGATTTCGCCGGAAACGTCCGGCAGAATTTTCACGGCGGGCTCCATTGGTAAACCCAGGTTTCGCCGACGACGTTCGTGCCCTGCTGCAACGAGCAACGCAGGTCAATCGCGTCCTTGCTGCTGGCGGGCGGAATCATTTTAAGAATCACGCGCCACGTTCCGAGAAATTCATTGCGCGTGACGAAACAGTCCACGATGCGCGCACCGCCACTACAATTGGCGATGGCCACCGGCGGCTGGTTTTCAGGAATCGCGTCGAGTTGCGGGCCGTCGAAATCAATCACAAATTGTCGCCCGCCGAACTGCGCGTCCGGCCCGATGCGCGTGGAGACGACGCGGTTTTCGGAACGTTTCAAATCGGCATCGCCGCCTTCCCAATACAGCGTGTAGCCGAAACGATACGGCTGGAGCGGCGCGGGTTTATTTTTTGGATCCCAAAAAGCGACAATGTTATCAAGGCCTTCGTAGCTGGTGCTCAATTCGACAAGGTGCAGATCGCCGTCGCCCCAATTGCCGTCGGGTTCAACCCAGACGCTCGGCACTTGGTGATACAGATTGAACGTGTCCTGATACGCGGAAAAATTCCGCTCGCGTTGCAACAAACCAAAACCCTTGATGTCGGGCGCGTGGAAAACCTGATGGCGCGTCGCGGGCGGGTTGTCAAGCGGTCGCCAGAAAACTTCGCCGTTGCCCATGTGGACGAGCAAGCCGTCGCTGTCGTGGACTTCCGTGCGGTAGTCGTCGAACTTTCTCTCCGTATCTTTACCGAACCAAAACATACTCGTCAGCGGCGCGAGACCGATGGTCTTAATCGGTTTCCGATGTTTGAGCACGGCAGAGACATTGTTCGTCTCGCGAAAATATAAAATCGCGCGGATGTTTGCGGTGGTGGTCTCGCCGGGGTGGATGAAAAACTCATACGCGCCCGTGCAGCTTGGGCTGTCCAGAATCGCGTAAAGGCGCAGTTCGGTGTCTTCAGGCTGCGGCTTGCCGAGCCACCAGTCGGTGAAAATGGGGAATTCTTCATCCCGGTCGCCTTCGCCGGAATCCAGCGCGAGACCGCGCGCCGACTGGCCATACCGCAAATCTTTTCCGAGCAGCCGGAAATAGCTCGCGCCGAGAAATGCGCCAAGCTCGTCAAGTTGGTTGGTCTGGTTCAGCGCATAAAGCACGCGGAATCCGGCATAACCGGTCTTCGTCGGGATTTCGTCGGCGATGTCCAGTTTGCCGTAGTCAAAAAAATCCTGCACGAAGCGGATGGGTTGCGTGTGCGTCAACGTGAACTCGTTCACATGAACCGGCTCTTGATAAAGATAGCCGGGATGAAAAAATTCCACGCGGAAAGGCAGTTGATCCTTTGACCAGAGTGCGCGGTCACGGCGGAAACGAATTTCGCGGTATTTGTCGTAATCAAGATTGTCCTGACGCAACACTTTGGGCAGGTCGGCGCGCGGCGAATGGAAAGGCGACTTGGCACGTTCGAGGGCGCGTTGCGCGACGTAATCAAGGTTGACGTCGGCGGACTCCGCGCCGAGGCTTGCCCTCGCGGTCAACAAACTTGCGATTAAAATCAGCAGCCCAAAAGGTCGCGACACACCGCCATGAGAACTGAAAAAGGCGAGACTTGCAAGTTCAGCAGTGGAATTGATGAACCGGTTTTGGTCGGCCCCCCCCCGCTGCTGGCGACAAGTCTCTGTTGTTTTAGACCAGCAATAGTGTCCTATTTTAAGAAGCACGCGACTTATTTTAGGACATCAAGTTAGACAAAAAGCCGCTGCCGAAGCAGCGGCCTTAGCTCCCCAGCTTAAACGAATTATTGCAATCTATGCGCCGGCGTGAGCGAGCTCAACGTACAGGTCGGGTTCGTGCCGACCTGCGTGAGGGCATACGTGCCGCCAGCCGGACACGGAGGCAGGCTCTGGTTCGTGTTCAGCTTGATATAGGGCGTCAGGTCGGTGGTCAACACGATGGTCGCACCGGTCGTTTTGCCCTTTTCCAGCGCGAACTGGTTGGCCGCCGCGTCAATCTGGCGCAGGTTGTTGATGCAGGCGTTGGCCTGCGAGGTGGCACGGGCCTTCACGAAGTTGGGAATCGCAATCGCCGCCAACAGGCCGATGATGGACACGACAATCATGATTTCAACGAGGGTGAAACCCGCTTTACGGATGTTTTTGGTCTGTTTCATTTTGTTTTGCTTTCTGTTTTTACGCGGCGGAACTGCGCATCAGGCGGGTTATATGATTACAATTTTTAGTTCCGGTATTGCCTGACGCAACCGCGTCGCCCCCAATGTAGCAAGCGCAAAACCAAAGCGAAGAATTTGGCCGTGTGAATCGGCCTAATTATGATGTAGGGAAATACCCTACGATGCGGGCCGTGAATTTTTCAGCGTGGCTGCTGGCTTTCGTGCCAGCGAACGGCATGAAAAATCAGTTCGTTGATGTTGGTCAGGTTAAGCTTATCCTTGATGCGGGCGCAAAAGGCTTGGACGGTTTTGAAGCTGATGTTCATCTGCTCGGAAATTTGGCGCGTGCTGTAACCGCGCCCCAGCAATTGAAACACTTCCAGTTCGCGGTCGCTCAAGGCCTCAATCATCGTTGGTTTGTTGGTGGTGCCTTGCACCAGTTTTTGGGCGAGCTGGGCGTTGACAGCATTGCTGAAGAAAAGTCCGCCCGACAGCACCGCCCGCAGGGCGTCCAACACCCTGCCAGTGGCTTCGCGTTTCATGATGTAACCTGAAGCGCCGGCACGCATGGCTCGCTCGGCATAAAGCGTCTCGTCGTGCATGGACAAAACCAGGACATCTACTTTCGGATACTGCGCCTTGAGGTCCTTGATCAGTTCGAGTCCGGAACTGCCGTCGAGGGAAATGTCCACCACCGCGATGCGCGGCGACAGTTTGCCAGCCAATTCGAGCCCATCGCGTGCGCTGGCGGCCAGACCGCAGACTTCAAAATCAGTTTCTTCGTTGATCAGGTTTGTGAGCCACTCGCGCACAAGTGGATGGTCGTCCACCAGCAAAACTTTAGTTTTCATCGGCGTCAATTTTCATGGGCGACGGGTTGGGATTCAAAACGCAAACCGCCCGCACGCCACCTGCCGGGAGATTTTGAATATCAAAGGTCGCACCAATCATGTCGGAGCGATACTCCATAATCCGCAAACCCATGCCCTGTTTCGCACGGGCATCCGGCGGAAAGCCCGCGCCGTCGTCGGTGACTGCAAGCATGGTTTTTTCGCCGACGGAGTCGAGCGAAATGATCACGTTACGGGCGCGACCATGGCGGATGGCATTACTCACCGCCTCCTGCGCGATGCGATACAAATGAATTTCCTTTTCCGGCCCGATTGAACCGGTCTCGCCGGAATTTTCAAACCGGCAAGAAACCTTGAACGCGTTGGAAATGTTTGCGGCGAGATTTTGCAGCGCGCTGGTCAGTCCGTTTCTTTCCAGCTCGATGGGATGCAGACTGCGGGCGAGTTTGCGAGTAAGTTCGATGGACTGCTCCATCATGACCACCAAGTGGTCGGCCGCAGCGCTTTCGGGTAATGATTTGTCAGCCAACTTTTTTACCAGAACTTTTCCCGCCAGCGCGGTCGCGGTCAAATGTTGTCCCAAGCTGTCGTGCAGATCATGGCCGATCCGGCGCTGTTCACGTTCGCCGGCCTCCAGCAGTTCTTTTTCCAGACGGATGCGTTGCTCAATCTCAAGCTGCAATTTCGCCGTCCGCTCGCGCACCTGAATCTTCAAGCCATCCCGTGCCGAAGCCAAAATGACCACTTGGAGAAAAATTGACATACGGACAACCAAATTCCAAATCGGAGTCAATATGTCCGGATACTGATCTCCCGCTCCAACGTCCGCGACCAACCACATTACTGCCGACATCACGGCCATGGCGAAGGCAAAGCTTTGTCCTACATAACGCAGAACATAAAGTATGGGAACCAGATAAAAAACCAGCACCGTAATTTTGTATCCGGTGATGTAATCAATGAAGCCCACCACGGCCAGCAAAAACAGGCCAACGATGATGCCGACGGCTTTCGATTGTGGCTGGCTGGATTTTGCCATGCGCAAAAATGTGGCGGGTTTTTAGAGCGCAAACAAGCTAAAGAAAAAATAATTGGCGCATTTTCAAAATCAAATTTCCCTCCCGCCTCTGCCGGTCGCGCTTTCGCCTTGGAATTTCTCGACGCGGACAATGGGAAGAAGGCAGCACCGCATAACTTCACGCCGCTTGCCACGCAAAAACTCTGTGTTAGATTCCTGCAGTGAGGAATTTTTTCCGCCCCAATCTCAAGCGCAACGGTCGCATCGCGCGCGGCGTCATCGGGACGCTCTGCCTCATCGCCGGCATCGTGATCTGCGTGGATTGCGAATACTGGTTCGGCTGGATTTTTATCGCCGCCGGACTGTTTGCGATTTACGAAGCCTTGAGCGGTTGGTGCGTCGCCCGCGCATGCGGCATCAAGACAAAACTTTGAATTCTGCGAATCGCCGACGATTGGCCAAATCATTTTTGCCACCGACGGACGGAAATAAAAAAGGCGCGGATTTCTCCGCGCCTTAAATTTTGTCCGAACCGTCGCCGGAAAATCATTTCACCGTATCCGCCGGGACGATTTTCACGCTGATGAGGCTTTGCTTGGTCACGGGCCGGTCGCCGGGAAGCGTGGGTGTGGTGGCGATTTTTTCGAGCACGTCGTCGCCCTTGATGAGCTTGCCGAACGCGGTGTATTGCCGATCCAGAAAACGCGGGTCGCCGTGGCAGATGAAAAATTGCGAGCCGGCGGAATTCGGATCCTGCGAACGCGCCATCGAGAGCACGCCGCGCGTGTGCGCCTTGTCGTTGAACTCGGCCTTGATCTGGTGGCCGGGGCCGCCCGTGCCCCACGCGCGCTGCTTGGAGTCATCCTTCGTCAGCGGGTCGCCGCCTTGGATCATGAAACCTTTGATCACACGGTGAAACGCCGTGCCGTCGTAAAAACCTTTTTTAGCAAGCTCCTTGAAATTCTTGACGTGGCCGGGCGCGACGTCCGGCCAGAATTCGAGGATCATTTCGCCGGCACTGGTGGTTAAAATTGCAACTTCGCTCATAAATTTATTTTGGTTGGTTGATTATTTCACGCTGTCGGCAGGAACGATTTTGATGCTATCAACATTGACGCGTTTAATCGGGCGATCCGGCGATTCCGTCGGCGTATTGGCGATTTTGTCCAGCACGTCAAAGCCCTTGATAAGATTGCCGAACACCGTGTATTGCCCGTCAAGCTGGCCGCAGTCGGCCTGGCAAATGAAAAATTGCGAGCCGGCGGAATTCGGATCCGACGTGCGCGCCATCGAAAGAATGCCGCGCGCATGGTGTTTGGAATTAAACTCCGCATTGATAGTGTAACCCGGTCCGCCCATGCCCCAGGTGTCTTTCGCGGAATCATTTTTTGTGTTCGGATCGCCGCCTTGAATCATGAAGCCGGGGATGACGCGGTGAAAAGCCGTGCCGTCATAGAATCCGCTACGCGCGAGCTTCTTGAAATTGGCGACGTGGTTCGGCGCGACGTCCGTATAAAATTCTACCACCATCACGCCTTCGCTCGTAGTGATGACGGCGACTTCGTTCGTATTCGTAACGGACGGTGCGGGGTTCGTGGCGGCAACCGTGTTGGTGGCCGGCGCAGCGGCGGTATTTTCATTGGAACAACCGGCGGCGAACAGCAGAGCCATCGTCCCGGCAAAAAATAAGTTAAAGGCTTTCATGGCCGCAAAATTTTCCAGACCGGCGGTCAAAAGTCACGCGCGGAATGAAATCATTTTCGACGCGGATCGTCCTGCATGGAACTCGTGATGAGGCTGCTCTGCGATCGCCGACCGGGCCGGATCAGCCAAATCACCACCAGCACCACGGCGGCGAGCAATCCGCCGCCGACAAAAATTAACCGCCGCGTTCCCGAACCGGAGTCATGGTTTGTGGCGGCGACGACCGGAGAGTTCGTGATTGTGGGCGCAAGCGGCGTTTCTATTTTTGCCGTTGGCGGAGTGACGGGATTCGTTGCCGGT
This sequence comes from Limisphaerales bacterium, assembly GCA_003139955.1. Lineage (GTDB taxonomy): Bacteria > Verrucomicrobiota > Verrucomicrobiia > Limisphaerales > UBA11358 > UBA11358. The sequence continues at coordinate 45,385 of PLHK01000087.1, read as the reverse complement.
TGAACCGGTATTGGCGCCGGCACCGAAATGACCACGGGCGCGGCGATTGCTTTTGGCGGCTCGACAACTATCGGGCTGCTCGGCGGCGGAGCAATTTCCGGCAATGCGTTTGTCCCCGTGTTGACATGAGTGCCGACGATGACCAAATCGGGAACGACCGCTGGCGGCTTGACGGGCGCAATGGCCACGGGCGGCGAAATGTTGGCGGGCGGCGCGGGCGCGAGGAATAGCGGGATGTTGATCGTGCCCGGCGGAAAATTCACCGTGCAGCCAATAAATTTTCCCGACAGCGAACGGAGCAAAACCACAAATGGCTGCTGGCTCTTTTTACGTTCCGCCCGGCCGTCCAGAAAACTTTGATTGATGCCGCGGTCGTAAGGCGTCCCGCTGATCTCGCTTTCGCCGTCGCAGAAAATGATGACGGTCAGCCGTTCCGAATCGGCGACTACGCCGCCCAGCGCCGGCTGCAGCGCGGCCAGCCGCGAGTCAACCGTGAACGTCCGCGAACGCAGGAAAGCGATCAGATTGGTCGTCAGCGCCGTCGCCTGCTGCGGATCCCAAACCGTCAGCGGAAATTGCCGACCGTGCGTTTTTTGGTCGTAAGTCCAGACGGCAATGTTGTCGCCGTCCTGCAATCGCCCTTCGGCACCGGTCGCAAAAAAGTTTTTCAAGACCTCTTCCGTCGCGGGCAGGCGCTTTTTCATCGGCGCGGACAAATCAAAAATCAGCAGCCAGCGCTCCGGGTTTTTCGGTTGGGCAAAAACATTTACCGGCAAAGCCAATGCCGCCAGCAGCGCACACAGCCAGCGCGCCGCAGCGGAGAAATTTTTTTGGCGACGGAAATGATTCATGGTTCAACGCGAGCGGAAAAATTTGTTGCGCTCGGAGCGGTTGTGATTGTTGAGGTTTTCCGCCAGGTTCGCCAGCGCATTCTGGATCATCGCGATGAAATTGCCGCAGCTCGCCACCGAGCCGCCGAAGCCGCTCACCGTGTCGCGTTCCGCAAAATCGTCCGTCACCACCAGCACTTCGCCGTAAGGTTGAAACCGCAGCGCCGCGCGCTCAATCAAATCATCCGCCGTCTGGCCGGCGTTGGAAAATAAAACTTCCACCGACTTGCCCGAATTGTTTTTTGGCTTCGTCCGGCGTGCGCCGCGCCCGTCAAAAAAAATTGTCACCGGCGTGCCGCACGCATCTTGATACTGCGTGAGCATTTCCACCAACGCGTCGCGCGCCAGCTCGGAATGACGCGGCGCACCTTCCGCCAACTCCGGCCAGTTGTGGAGCAGCGAGTAGCCATCTACGAGAATTCGCACCAACGCCATGCGCGGAAATTAGTCCAAAGACTGCCAAGTCCAAAGTCCAAAGTCGCGCGCGGTTTAATTTTGGACTTTGGACTTTGTACTTTGGGCTTTAGCATGAATGAAATTATGCCGGTCAACGAATCGCCGTCCGCACGCTCCAACTATCACATCGCCATCATCGCGGCGAGCGTGTTCATCCTCGACCAGTTCACCAAATGGCTCGTGCTGAACCTGCTCGAAAAAGGCGACGAAAAAGTCATCATCAACGGCTTCTTCAAGTTCGTCCACTGGGGCAACACCGGCGCGGCGTGGAGTCTCTTTCGCGGCAACAACGGCGTGCTCGCGCTCGTCGCGGTGCTCGCGTTCGTCGCGCTATTTCTCACCCGACATCATTTCAATTCCAACACGCTGGCCGGCCAGATCGCGTTCGGCCTCATCTTCGGCGGCATCGCCGGCAACCTCACCGACCGCCTGCTGCCCGGCCGCCACGAGGTCATTGACTTCATTTATTTCTTTATGCAGCAGCGCGGCGGCGGCGAAATCGGCTTTCCCGCCTTCAACGTCGCCGACACCGCCATCTGCACCGGCGTCGGCTTGATTTTCCTCATCACCTGGCGCAACGAGCACGCGCCGAAGCCGCCGGTGAATTAAAATTCATGCCCGCGCGCACGGAACATTTTACCGTCGAACAATCGCTGCCCTCCGAGCGACTCGACATTTTTCTGCGAACTAAATTTCCCGCCGTCTCGCGCGGCGCGATGCAGCGCCTTATCGAACAAGGCCACGTCCGCGTCAACGGCCAGACCGTCAAGCCGACGCACAGTCCGCGCGCGGGCGAAAAAATTGAGATTCATTTTCCCGAACCAAAATCCGCCGCCGCGCAGCCAGAAGAAATTCCGCTGGATATTTTATTTGAGGACAAATCGCTGCTCGTCGTCAACAAACCCGCCGGACTCGTCGTGCATCCCGCCGCCGGCCACGAGGAACACACGCTCGTCAACGCGCTGCTTCATCATTGCGCCGGTTCGTTGAGCGGCATCGGCGGCGTGGCGCGACCTGGCATCGTCCACCGGCTCGACAAGGAAACCAGCGGCTGCCTCGTCGTCGCCAAAAATGACGAGACGCACATCGCGCTTTCGGAACAATTCGCCGGCCGCGTCGTAAAAAAAATTTACCACGTCATCGTCTGCGGCGAAGTTCCGCGCGCCGCCGGCGAAATCCGCGCCGCCATCGCCCGTCATCCCACGCACCGCAAACGCATGGCCGTCCACGACGACAGCGACGGTCGCGCCGCGCATACGAGCTGGCGCGTGCTGGAGCAATTGCACCATGCCACGCTCGTCGAGGCGCAGATCCACACCGGGCGCACGCATCAGATCCGCGTGCATTTCCAGCACCTCGGCCATCCCGTCGTGGGCGACGACACTTACGGCGCGCAAAAAAACAAGCGGCTGAAGGAACTCGCCAACTACGCCGCGCCGCGCGTGTTGCTGCACGCGAAAGAATTGAGCTTCATACATCCGCGCACGGAAAAGCCGCTGAAATTTTCCGCCCCGCTGCCGGACGATTTCAAACAGGCGTTGAAATTATTACGGCTGAAAAATAAGCCGTCCGCGCCGTGATTTTTAACCACGGATGGACACGGATAAACACGGATGCGTTGACCGCGAACTACGCGAAATATGCGAACGGAAATTTCAAATCAATTTCGTGTATTTGGCGTATTTCACGATTGGTGACCGGCGACGGCACTGACACAGCGCCGCTACAACCGATGATGCCGCCCCGACGGGGCTGGGGAATTTTTGGTTTGGGTTTCTACAAAGATGGCGCGCCTACGGCGCTGGAAAAATGCCAAAGATTTTTCTCTCTCCAAGAAAAGGTCCGGGTTCATCCAAATCTGTGGTCAAACTGTGATCATAGTATTTGCGTTTCACATCCCAAAACCAATTTGTAGAGGGCTCGTCTGAAAATTCTATTTGCAAGATCGTGTAAGTTTCAACCTTTCTGTCCTGATCCGAACTGTTGTGATTCGAAAATTTAATCTGTTTGGGAATAAGAAATGGCCCAACTTTGTCCAGTTTTTGAAATTCTTCCTTGCGATCCCAACGACGCTCTTCTGCGATCAGTTCATTGGTGTTTGCGCCAATGAAATTTGTGCCATTCCATAAACGTCGGGCAAGCACCAAATCATTTGGGAGGCCGGCAGAAAAACCGCCGCCGCCGCCACTTCCAAAACCATTACAGTGTAACCCTCTAACAAATGCGACATCAGGACTAATGTCCAATTCCATAGTAAACCACGATCCGTTTTCCCATTTCTGATTATTCCACTTCCTACAATAATAGTAATCTGCGCCCCTCATGCGTATTTGAAAATACCCATTGCTATTAGTGCCCGAAAGAATAACCAATTGTGGTTTGAAATCGGGACGGTTCGTATCTAATCCGCGAACAGTAATATCATCAGGCCTCCTTTGTGTTTCGTGAAACAACACCGCAATCGTCAACCCAAATATAAATAAGGCAACAATTGTTATTAAATAGACACTTGTCGGTGGCTCTTTCATTTCGCCAGTGTTATTTCCGTTTCGCAATTTTCCTTTGCACACCCGCACCCATCTTCTTCCTGATCGCTGAAATCGTGGCTGTCCCAGTTCGGGTCGAGGCCGAGGTCTTTGAGCATTTGCAGATCTTTTTCCACGGGCTGGTTCAGCGTGGTGAGATAGTTCCCCACCATCAGCGCGCTCGCGCCGGCCATGAAGATCATGCTTTGCGCGTCGCGCAGGTTCACGGTGCGGCCGCCGGCGATCATGATTTCCTGGCGCGGCAAAATGAAACGGAAGCANNATGATGCCGCCGGAACAAATTTTGATGCCGGCTTTTTTAAGATAGCCGATGGTTTCTAGCCGGTCATTGAAGGTGTGCGTGGTGCAGGTGTTCGGAAAAAAGCGGCGCGAGCTTTCGAGGTTGTGGCCGTAACATTCGAGGCCGGCTTCCTTCAAGCGGTTGGCGATTTCCTGTTTCTTGATGATGCCGAGCGAGGCGTCGGGGCGCGTCTTGCCGCCGGCCTTCAATTCGCGGATGCGGTCGCAAACTTCATCGAGCATCGGGCCTTCATTCAGCCCTTTCCACGCGGCGACGAGGCCGACGGCGGTGACGGAATTTTTATTCGCTTCGTCCGCGGCTTCGTTCACCGGCTCGGGTTCGATGAAACCATATTTCGGCGAGCCGGTCTGGTAATGCGACGACTGCGCGCAAAAACTGCAATTTTCCGAACACGCACCGGCCTTGGCGTTGACGATGGAGCAGAGATGAATCTTGTTGCCCTTGAATTGTTCGCGGATGCGATTCGCCCACGAGAGCAAATCGAGAATGTCGGCGGAGGTTTCTAAATTAAAAAGCCAAGTCGCTTCGTCGCGCGTGATTTGACCGCCGCTTAAAACGCGTTGGCCGAGGGCAGAAATTTTTTCGTGAATGGTCGCGTCAACTAGTTTCGCCGTCATGGTTGACAGCATAGCGAGCGGAAAAAAATCCGCAAGCGGGCGTTATTGTAGCGGCGCGACATGCGCGGGAATCGTGGCGTTGAGAAAAGCCGCGAGGGAGGCGATCTGCATATCGGTGAGCGGGCCGCCTTGCGACGTGGCGAACGCAGGCATGAGCGATCCGGGTTTGCCGTAGGTGATCCAGGTGCGCCAGAACTCCTCGTTGGTCGGCACTTTGAGATTGTGCAGATCAGGAACCATTGTGGCGCGGTCTTTGGCCTCGTGACAAACGGCGCAGACGGCGTCAAACAATTGCTGACCGTATTTGCCTTCAACTTTGTTCACATGACAGCTCGCACAATCATTTTTGAAAATGGCCTGACGATCCACTTTCGCCGCCGCGATGCCGGCGTCGCGTTGCGCCTCGGTCATTTCAGACATGGGCGGTGCCGGCAAAACCCGGATGACCAGATAAAGCATTTTGCTGCCCTTGTCCGTGGATACATTGACATATTTTGCCAGCATCCCGGGCATGGCGGTTTTGCCTGCAAGGTTGACGCTCAAATGAATTTGCCCGGTCGCGCCCGACGGAATGGTCCACGGGATGGGCGGCAGTTCCGCCGTGGTGCAACCGCAACCCGGATGCACATTCAAAACCGTGATGTTGCCGACGGTGACGTTGGTGAAACTGAACGTGAACCGGGCGAAGTCCTGTCCGTTCGTGACCGTCACCTCTTTCTTTTCGGCATCCCACGCGAGATTACCTTCCGGCAACGGCTGGCTGGCGTGCGAGTAGTCGGGCACATAAACTGGCGCGGTCGCGACCACGTTGCTGGACTGCGCGCCGGCATAAAAAATTCCGACAGCGAAACCCAAGGCCATCACCGCAGAAAAAAATATCGATCGCAGTTTCATTTGAATTTGGAACCTAGCAAGTCAACCGGGTTTGACGAGCAGAAATTGGCGGCGTTCAAAACTCATAAACGGTTCAGCGCGCTCAACACGGCCTTGACCGATGCGAGTTCGATGTTCGTGTCCACGCCTGCGCCCCAGCGCGATTTGCCGGCGGCGGTTTTGATTTGGATGTAAGAAATCGCCGCCGCTGTTTCACCGGAACCCAACGCGTGCTCGCTGTAATTGGCAATTTCAAAACGCTCTCCAACATATTGCTGAACAACTGTAATACTGCAAAGGCCATTGACTAACGCAGCCAATGGGCCGTTACCTTCGCCTGTAATTTCGTGTGGTACGCCGCCCTTATATATGAGTCTTGCGCGACATTTTACGATGCCGTTTTTACTCTCAGTATCAAAACGCAATAAATGCCATGGCAAATTTCGTTCGACGTATTCACGCCAAAACATTTGTTTCAATTCCATGCCCGAAACTTCGCGACCCAGTTTGTCTACCGCGTCGTTGGCAATCGGGCCGAACTCGCGTTGCATATCTTTCGGCAATTCAATTCCAAATTCGCTTTCCAACAAATACGCGACGCCGCCTTTGCCAGACTGCGAGTTGACGCGGATCACTTCGCGGTATTCGCGCCCGATGTCGGTTGGATCAATCGTCAAATAGGGAACGTCCCAATGTTCGCGATTTTTGCCTTCCCATTCCGCAAGACCTTTTTTGATTGCGTCCTGATGCGAGCCGCTGAACGCCGTAAAAACCAATTCGCCCGCGTAAGGATGGCGCGGTGGAACGGTCATGCCGGTGCAGCGTTCATAGACATCAATAATCGAACCGAGATTCGAGAAATTTAATTTCGGATCAATGCCGTGCATGTAGAGATTCAACGCCACGGTCACGATGTCCAAATTTCCCGTGCGTTCGCCATTGCCAAACAAAGTTCCCTCGACGCGATCCGCGCCCGCGAGCAAACCAAGTTCCGTCGCCGCGACGCCGGTGCAACGGTCATTGTGCGTATGCAAACTGATGATGAGCGAGTCGCGATTTTTTATGTTGCGGCACATCCATTCGATTTGATCCGCATAAACATTCGGCATGGCGACTTCCACCGTGTCCGGCAGATTCAAAATCATTTTGTGTTGCGGCGTCGGCTGCCACACATCCATAACGGCTTCGGAAATTTCCTTGGCAAATTCCACTTCGGTCATGCTGAAACTTTCCGGCGAATATTGGAGCATCACTTCCGTGCCTTTTTCGGCGAGCCGGTGCAACCGATCCTTGATCATCTTCGCACCGTTCACCGCAATGGCTTTGATCTCGTCCTTCGACTTGCCGAACACCACGCGGCGCTGCGCCGGCGACGTCGAATTATACATGTGGATGATGACTTTTTTTGCGCCGATCAAGGACTCGACCGTGCGCTCGATCAAATCCTCGCGCGCCTGCACAAGCACCTGCAACCACACGTCGTCCGGCGCGTGGCCTTTCTCGATGAGCAAACGGTTGAAGGCGAACTCCGTGTTCGACGCGGACGGAAAACCGACTTCGATCTCTTTGAAACCAATTTTCACGAGCGTCTGAAACAATTCCAGTTTCTGCGACACGTTCATCGGCACGGCGAGCGCCTGGTTGCCGTCGCGCAAATCCACGCTGCACCAGCGCGGCGCGTGCGTGAGCGTGCGCGAAGGCCATTGACGGTCGGTCAATTTCGGCGCGTGTTGAAACGGACGGTATTTCGATGACGGATTTTGCATGGTCGTGTGCTTTCTAATTATTGCCGTCCGGCGATGAAGTTAAAACAAAAAACCCACCGCCGTCGGGCAGTGGGTTGATAAATTTTGTGAACGAATCAAAACCCGACTGCCGCGCCGGTCAGCAGCGCATTCGCAAGCAGCAGGTTTAAATCATTGTTCACAACGGGAGTCTAACTCATTTGTTTTGTCTTGTCACCGGCAAAATTGTTGAATGGGGCCGATGACAATCGAATCCGATCGTGCCGTGCCCGCCGCCAGTTTTCGTCGTGACGCCAACTGGTTTTTGGCCGTGCTGGCGACGATTGCCGTGGTGGCGCTGCATCTCTATTTTCTGGCGCGCATCGGCGGACTCTGGCGCGACGAAGTCAACTCCGTCAATCTCGCACAAGGCGACTGGCATAATCTGGCGCACGATTCGTTCCCGGTTTTATTTCCACTGATGCTGCGCGGCTGGAGCGCGCTTGGCTTGGGCGGTTCTGATCTGGCGGCGCGCAGTTTTGGCGTTTTGATGGGACTTGGGCTGACGGCGGTTTTCTGGCTCGCGGCCTGGTGGACGCGCCGCGCGCCGCCCTTGTGGTCGCCGGTGCTGGTGGCGTTGAACGCGTGGGTGATTTACTACGCCGCGTCGTTGCGGGCCTACGGGCTGGGCAGCGCCATGATCGCGTTATGCGCCGGCGCAGCGTGGCACTTTGTCGAAAGCCCCGGACGAAAGTCATGGTGGTTTTTTACGGCGGCGGCAGTTTTGAGCGTCCAGACGCTCTACCAAAACTCGGTGCTGGTCGCGGCGGTTTGCGCCGGGGCGAGCGTGGTTTGCCTGCGCCGCAAACAGATCAAATTGACCGCCGCCATTTTGCTGGCCGGACTGGTGGCGGCATGCTCACTTTTGCCTTACTGGCGGGAGTTCTCCGGAATGTCGCAAGGCGCAGCGCCGTTGCGGATGGACTTCGACCGCTTCGTGGCGTTCAACAATCTGGACACGCTGCTGGCATATCCGCTGCCGCAATTTATCTGGGTCTGGGCCGCGCTGGTCGGACTGGTTTTTCTGCGCGCCGGCATCGGATTTTTTTCGGTGCGCGGCGAAGCGCGTTCCCTGTTTGCCGCCGTCACGCTGGTGGTCGGCGCGCCGGCTTACTGGTTTTTTTTATCGCAGGCCAATTTCCCGCTCCAGCCGTGGTATTTTTTGCCGCCGGTGGCGCTGGCCGTAGTCTGCCTGGAAACTTCCCTGCCGCGTCCCGCCGGCCGGTTTCGCGCGTTGCTCTGGGGCGGACTGGCGGCAGCGGCAGCGATTTCCACCATCTTCGCCATAAATGTGCTGGATTACCGTTTCACAAATGTTGACCTGCTGGCCAAAAAAGTTTCCGCGTCTGCCGGCAAAAATGATTTTGTCGTCGTCACGCCGTGGCAGGTCGGCATCACCTTCTCGCGTTATTTTAAAAGCCCGTGCGCGTGGACGACCGTGCCGCCGCTGGCGGATCATTCCAGCCACCGTTATGACTTGCTGCTGCCCGAGATGCAAAACACCAATGCCATGCAGCCGGTGCTGGCGCGCATTGCAGACACGCTGCGCGCTGGTGGCACGGTGTGGGTCGTCGGCGGCATCAACCAACCGGGCGGCACGCACGCGCCAAAGTCCCTGCCGCCGCCGCCGTTGCCGGCCAGCGGCTGGAATGAAACGCCTTATCGCATCACTTGGAACGACCAACTCGGCTGGCTGCTGCGCACCAGTTCAACAAACATCGAAACGCTGCGTTTGGACAACCATCAAGACGTTAATTTGGAATCCGTCACTTTATCCAAAGTGACCGGTTGGAAAAATTAGCAAGCGCCGTTCGAGACACTTTAACTGCCTTCAACTAGTAGTGCGCGCCGTTTTCTGCGTTTCAGCCAAAAGCCCAGAACCAAACTCGCGACCAATAAGAATCCGAACGATACCAGCAGCGGCCACCACGGTTTGCATAACGTCATCGCTTTTGAAATTAAAATACCGGTCGGCATTGAGCCGGGCAGGATGACCATGAAGTAATTATGTCCCATGCCGGTCGCGCCGAGCATGGTTTTTTTGGACAGGATTCCGGCCTTGTTTTTGAATTCAAAAAATCTTGCCGTTGCCGGTGGACATGAACAGATTTCCGCGACTGTCAAACGCCAGATTTTCCGGCCAATCCAGCCGGCGGGCGAAAGTCGTGCGCACCCCGTTCGTGGTGTATTTGTAAATCACATTGGCCGGCGAATCCGCGACATACAAAATGCCATGGCTGTCAAAAAGCAGGCCGACGGGCGAATTCAAACCCGTGGCGAACGTGGTGCGGGTCGCGTCGTCGGGATCAAATTCATAAATGCAGCCGGATTTCTGATCCGACACGAACATTTCGCCGTGGCTGTCAAAGATCAGTTACACGGGCTGCGGCGAATCGGTGGCGAAGACGCTGCGCTGGCTGCCGTCCGGCGTGAACTTGTCAATCCTGCCAGCCCATTGAAACGGAATAAAAAGATTGCCTTCCCGGTCGAAAGTTATCGCGGCTCCGGGGCCGTCAAGATTCGCAAATACAGTGTGGTTGCCGTCCGGCGTGAACTTGCGGATCGCGCGGCTGCCAAAATCTGCTTCATACAAATTGCCCTTGCCGTCGGTTCCCAGTCCGTTGACGCCCATGGTTTGGTCGGAAAAAACCGTCTTGCTCCAGCCGCCAAAGTTGGTGTCCAGTTCGTAAAGGTTTTTTCCCCAATCGTCTCCCGTGAACAACCTGTCCGCCCGCGCCGACGTCACCAAAATCGCTGCCAAGACGAAGGCGGTTATCAACAATGGTATCTTGGCCAAGCTGAACATGGCGTTCTTTTTGCCAATTTCCCTTTCATTCGTCAACCAACGAAAAAAATTCACCCAATAAACGCCGCATGCACCGCCTTTGTCGCCGCCTCGCCTTTGGCCAGGTCAATCACGACGGATATTTTTATTTCGCTCGTCGAGATCATGTCAATGTTCACGCCGGCTTGCGCGAGCGTCTCAAATAATTTTCCCGCGACGCCCGTGTGCGATTTCATGCCGACGCCGACGATGGACAGCTTGCCGATTTTTTCAGCGGTGATGACTTCCTTGAAACCGATTTCTTTTTTCAAACCTTCAATGACTTTTTGCGCCTTGAGTAAATCCGGCTTGTCGGCGGTGAACGAAATGTCCGTCTGCGGCGTGCCGGTGCCGTGGCTGATGTTCTGGACGATCATGTCCACATTCACGGTCGCGTCACCGAGCGCCTTGAAAATTTTCGCCGCCACGCCGGGTTTGTCCGGCACACCGACGAGCGTGACCTTGGCCTGATTTTTGTCGAGCGCGACGCCGCGAACGACGACGCCTTCCATGCTTTTGGTTTCTTCTTTCACAATCGTTCCTGGGTTTTCGTTTAGGCTGGAGCGGACTTCAAACACGACACCAAATTTTTTCGCAAATTCAACTGAACGCGATTGCATCACCTTTGCGCCGAGGCTCGCGAGTTCGAGCATTTCGTCGTAGGAAATTTCCGCAAGCTTGTTCGCGTTCGGCACGAGACGCGGGTCGGCGGTGTAAACGCCGTCAACATCAGTGTAAATCTGGCAAAGGTCGGCCTTGAGCGCGGCGGCAAGCGCGATGGCTGTCAAATCCGAACCACCGCGGCCGAGCGTCGTGATCTGCCCGTCCTTCGTCTCGCCCTGAAAACCGGCAACGATGACGACGTTGCCCGCGTCGAGCAGTTCATGGACTTTTTTTGGCGCGATGTTGTGGATTTTCGCCTTCGTGTGAACCACGTCGGTGACGATGCCCGCCTGCGCGCCGGTGAGCGATACGGCGGGAATATTTAGCGCGTGCAGCGCGATGGCCGTGAGCGCGATGGTCTGCTGCTCGCCCGTCGCAAGAAGCATGTCCATCTCGCGTTCACTCGGCAGCGGCATGATCTCTTTGGCGAGTTTGATCAAATTGTCCGTGACGCCGCTCATCGCGGAAACGACCACGACAACTTGATCGCCGCGCGAACGGTAATCCGCCACGCGCCGCGCGACATTTTTTATCCGGTCAGGATTTCCCACCGACGTGCCGCCGTATTTTTGAACAATCAGGGCCATGTTAAATTTTCGGAAACGGGAGGATAGTCAGACGCGCGGGGTTTGAAAAGAAAGGAGTTGGCGGGTCACGCCTTCGCCTGCGTCTCCACCCAGCGCGCGAACAGCCAGAGCAAATCCGACAGCCGGTTCAGGAAAATCAAAATCTCGGTGTTCTTGAGTTCGCCGGCGGTTTGCAGATCAAACACGCGCCGTTCCGCGCGACGGCAGACGGTTCGCGCCACGTCCAGCGCGGCGGAATGTTGCGTCGCGCCCGGCGTCGCCCAGCCATTGAACGAAATATTTTGCGCTTCAATCTCTTTCACCAGCGCATCGAGCTTGGCCGTCAATTCTGGTGTCACGAGCGTAAAACCGCCTTGCGCGTAGCGCGGCAAATCTTCCGTCAACACGCCGACCTCGCCCATCACATCCACGAGCGATTTCTGGATCCAAAAAATATTTTCGACGACGAATTTTTCCGTGGCCGTCGCGCGCGCGAGGCCGAGCGCGGCGTTCAATTCATCCAGCGTCCCGCACGCTTCGACACGCGGATGGTTCTTAGGCACGCGATGGCCATACATCAGTCCCGTCGTGCCGTGGTCGCCCGTTTTGGTTGCAATGCTCATTTCGAATCCGGCCCAGTTTCACGGAAAGGTGCCAAGCCGCAAAGGAATTTTATTTCTGTCTTCGCGCCTTGGCGTGAAACCAAAATCATTTTGTGCGTTTGATTGTGGAAACTTTGTTCGTCGCCGAGCCAGTCGTCTTATCCATGACCGGCGCGGTCAGTTTTTGGTAATTCAAAATCCCCTTCATGATCGCCGCCGCCAACTGTTTCTGGTAGCCCGCGTCAAAAATCTTTTTGCCCTCGACCGGATGCGTCATGTAACCGCTTTCAATCAAAATTGCCGGCATTTCCGCGTCGCGCAGCACGGCGAACCGCGCACGCCGCACACCGCGATCCTCCACGCCAAGATTTTTCACGAGCGATTTCTGCACCGAATACGCCAGCAACAAACTTTTTTTCTCGGATGCGTTCGCGGGCGTCGCGCCGTAGTTCGCACCTTCGCCCTGCGAGTTGGACGACGCCGCTCCGACCGGCGTGATGCAATACGTCTCGGGGCCGCTCACGTCCGCCCGGCCCGACGTTGTTGCATTAAAATGCAAACTGACGAACAAGTCTGCGTGTGCGTGGTTGGCGATGTCCGGCCGTTCCGGCAGCTCGACATATTTATCCTGCGTGCGCGTAAGGATGACCCTGAAACCGGCGGCAGCAAGCTGGTCGCGCAATTCGTCCGCCAGCGCGAGCGTCGCCGTCTTTTCGCTGCGACCGGCAAAGCGGTTGCCCGGATCTCTTCCGCCGTGGCCGGGGTCGAGGCAGATGGTAAAAATCCTTTTGCCCGGAAATTTTGGCGCAAAGATAAGCGGCTCGATGGTCCTGGACAAATCCATCGGCGCGATCAAAAACTGTCCCTTGTCCACCGCCACCGGAAACGACAGCGCCACGTTCACGCCGTTGATCTGTGCCGTGTGCGAATCTTTTTCCAGCACCAGCCGCGCCGTGCGATTGGTCAGGGTGATCTGGTTGCCGTGCCATGCCTGCGCGCGAAAACCGTTCGCGTCCGCCCAATCCTCCAGCGGCGAATAGCTGTGATCGTTGATTAACGCCGCGCGCACCGCCGGCACGAACAACGTGACGGCGAGCAAAAACAGTGCAAAACGGGATTTCATTGGCCGCGCAAGTTAAAGGGCGGCGAGACAAAGCTAAAGGGGAAATTTATTTTGCTGCTTCAGTAATTTTTCCCGCCGGTTTGGGTTGGAGCTGTTGCATCCGTTTCACGAATAGAAAATAAACGCCCGGCCCGAAGCAGAGCAGCATCACGGAAATACCGGTGGCGATGCCCCAAAACGTGCCGATGGGCGCACAGCAATCGTCACGGCGACGCACGATGACGTGGCTCGGCACGGCGATGATCAGTTCGAGGATGCTGCCGTGCAATAGCCAGCGGATGAGGCGTTTGAGGAGGGAATTTTCGTCATCGGATTTTGCGAAATGGCGGAAAACAAAAGCCCACACAACCCAGAAAATCACCACGGTGAGGGTGACCGACCAGAAAAAATGCCAGCCGCTGCTGTTCTGCGTGTGTGGAACCGGGTTCACAAAATCAATCGCGTCCCAGCCGTTGTCCCTAAAGACAGCTGCGAGTAAAGATGCGATGCCGCCGAAGCAGAGGTTCGCCAGAAAAAACGCGGTGACTATGATGGGAACGCGCAGCGGCCGCCGCGCAGCCACGCGGCGTTCGGAAATGTGGATGGGCAGCAGGAGCAAAAGAAATTGTCCCGCCACCAGCACGGCGAGCCAGAGCCAGTATTGCCATGTGGCATAAAAATTCAGTATGTCGGTGAAACTGGTGTCTCTGTTTTTACCCCAGCCGATAAAAGCAGCGGCAACCACGGGCACGGTGAGCAATAGCAGTGCGGCGGCGTAGAGAAAGACAGTGAAGATGGCCCAGCGTTTCATAGTCGTAATTTGGTCAGATTTAAAACACCGCGCGAGCGGAATCGTTGCACGGCGCGTGGTTAAAAGTTGATTTCCGGCGGTAATGGTTTTTAATTCGGCAACGAATTTTTGCCATGAACATCCACGAATACCAAGCCAAGCAGTTGCTCGCCCGCTACGGCGTCGCCGTCCCGCTCGAAATCCCCGCTAAGTCGCTCGCCGAGGTGCGGCCGGCGGCGGATAAAATTGTCGCCAGCGGCTCTGCGCGCGTCGTCGTTAAATCGCAGATCCACGCGGGCGGACGTGGCAAGGGAACTTTCAAATCCGGTTTTCAAGGCGGCGTGAAAGTCGCGGCGTCCGTGGACGAAGCGGTTGGCTTCGCCGAAAAAATGCTCGGCAATGTTTTGGTGACGAAGCAGACCGGCGCGGACGGGCGCAAAGTGCAGACGCTGTTGCTCGCCGCGGGTGCAAAGATTAAAAAAGAATTTTATCTCGCCGTGCTGCTCGACCGCGCAAATTCGCGTCCGCTCATCATGGCCAGCACCGAGGGCGGCATGGACATCGAGGAGGTCGCCGAAAAATTTCCCGAAAAGATTTTCAAGGAACACATTGATCCGGCGGTCGGCATCATGCCGTTCAAAGCGCGCAAAATTTCCGCCGCGCTCGGACTCAAAGGCGATTTGTTCAACGCCGGAGTTAAATTGATCACAGGAGTTTATAACACTTGGTGGGAATGTGACGCGGCGATGGTGGAATTAAATCCTTTGGCCGTGGTTGAATTGGCCGACGGAAAAGAAACCGTGGTCGCGCTCGACGCAAAAATTTCGCTCGATGACAACGCGCTTTACCGTCACAAAGATATTTTGGAAATGCGCGATTTGAACGAGGAAGCGCCGCTGGAAATCGAGGCGTCCAAGTTTTCGCTCAATTACATCAAGCTCGACGGCAGCATCGCGTGCCTCGTCAACGGCGCGGGCCTCGCGATGGCGACGATGGACATCATNNTTCCTCGACGTCGGCGGCGGCGCGAGCAAGGAGCAGGTCACGGCGGCGTTCAAGATCATTTTGAGCGACCCGAACGTGAAGGGAATTTTGGTGAACATTTTCGGCGGCATCATGGATTGCAACGTCATCGCCACCGGCATCGTCGCGGCGGTGAAGGAAACGGGCTTGAAACTCCCGCTCGTCGTCCGGCTCGAAGGCAACAACGTCGCCGCCGGCAAAAAAACTCTGGCCGAATCCGGCGTCGCCATTATCAATGGCGATTCGATGTCCGATGCGGCGCAGAAAATTGTCAAAGCCGTCGGCAAGTGACGAACTTCTTAATTCAATGCGGCTGCCAGAAATGGCAGCCGCTTTTTTATGCAATCTTCAGCCACACCGTTTTCAGATACGCCGGCTCATCGCGGCTGATGGGAAAGTCTGGCGGTTGCGGGACGTAATGCTGTTTCACAATTTTCCACTTCGCCATGCTTACTGCCGCTTCGATGTCGGCAAGAAATGCTTCCGGCAAAAATTCCGCCGCGTTCGTCGAGGCGAATAAAGTTCCGCCGGGCTTGAGCACGGGCAGCGCGGCGGTGACGAGCTTGCCAAAATCTTTTTCGGCGCGAAACGTGCCGTGCTCCTTGGACTGCGAAAACGTGGGCGGGTCGAACACGATGACGTCGAATGCGCGGCCTTTCTTCGCCAGCCGTCGCAGCCAGTCGAACGTGTCGCCAAAAATAAAATCATGCGTCGCCGGGTCGAGGCCGTTCCGCGCGAAGTTGCGTTTGCCCCTTTCAAGGTATTTCTTTGAAAGGTCAAGGCTCGTTGTCCGCGCGCCAGACTTGGCCGCGCACACAGAAAAACCGCAGGTGTAGGCGAAACAGTTCAAGACTTCTGGTTTTGAATTTTCAATTTTTAATTTTGAATTAAGCAGGTCGAAATCGGCGGCGATGTGGCCGGTCAAAAAACGTCGGCGGTTGTCGCGCTGATCCAGAAACAAGCCGACGGAATAGCCTTCGTTGAAACTCATTTCGTAGCGGACGCCGTTTTCCAGAATTTCAAACTGCTCTGGCGCGACGTCGCCCAAGACCAGTTGCGGCGAAGCGTCGGCCACGTTGGACTTGCGGACTTGGCGCGACAGAATTTTGTGATAAGCGCCACGCGAAGAAAATTTCTTGGCCAGCCGCGACAATTCTTCCTTCTGTTTTGCATCCAACGGCGCTCCGGCTTGCGACAATAAAAAATCCCCGAGCTTTTCCACGAACCAACCGGGCCAGCCGTCACTCGCGCCGTGGATCACGCGAAAGGCGTTCGTCGCCTCCGGTTGGATGGCCGCATCGCGCAAAGCGAGGCGCGGCTCGATGTCGAAATTGACCGGCGCAAAAAATTTCACCGGCTTGCCCGTCGCCGGGTGCGCAAACGCAATTTCCGCCGCGTGCAAAAAAACGCGCGAGGAAGCCGTGCCGCCGTAAAGCGTGTCGCCGAGAATCGGAAAGCTGCTTTCTGCCGCGTGAACGCGGATTTGGTGCGTGCGGCCGGTGAACGGCTCGGCGGACACCGTTTTCAATTTCCCATTTCCAAACTTGGCGTCCGCGATGGGCGTGAATTTTGTCTCCGCAATTTCTCCGCTAGGACAGCTTACGTATTTTTCACCGACGCGGACGAGCGACGTTTTTACCGTGAATTCTTCATGCGGCACGGCGCGGTCGGTGAGCAACAGATACTTTTTATGGACGCGTCGTTCGGTAAATTGTTCCGTAAGCGATTTGTTGGCGAGCGGCGTTTTGCCGAAGACGAGCACGCCGCTGGTTTCCTTGTCGAGCCGGTGCAAAATGGCGAGCGATGACCAGCGCGGCTCGCGATGTTTCAACCAGTCGTAAATGCCTTCGCCGGCGAATGGACTGGGCGCGTGCGTGTTCCAGCCGGCGGGTTTGGCCACCACCAGCAGATGCTCGTCCTCAAAAATCACACACGGAACCATGCGCCATGAAAACATTTTCCGGCGCGGGAATGAAGTCTGGAAAATTCCAAAGGCAAAATCGCCAACCACTCGAGCGGGTTTAAGTTTTTCCGGCGCGGCCAGCTTCAAAAATTCATCAGGCGTCGGCGAAGATATGAAATCTTTTTTAAGCTGAAGCGGTTGGAAAACAAATCAAGAAGCCGCAGTTAATCTGTTTCGGACAAATAAATTGTATGTTTGGAAACATCAACCCAAATATCAAAAGGCTGCCCATTCGTGCTGCCGCAATAATAACCGTTTGTAATTGAATTTGGATTCCACCATGGCGCAAGTTGAAACTCGCTAAAGTTAGATGGCTGACGGGGTGCGTCCGCAATTGAGGTGGATGTGTAAATGTGATTCTCTTTCGTGGCTTTATCGTGATCCGCACACAGATTGCTAACAGATCCATTCAGATCTTTTGAGTCAACTGTAAAACGGACGACGTTTTCATATTCTTGCAATCCTCCGGCGTGGAAAAAATAGTAAATATCTTTAGCGGAAGTTGGAAATGGTGTGGGCGAAATCCAAATGTCCTTCTTGGCAGCTTCAAGCGATAATGGTTTATCCGAACGATGCGTTGTTTCATCCAACCCGCAACCAGCGAGCGCTAGACAAAGACAAATTGAAACGAACCAACGCATAATCGTTTTCACTTTTTCTTTTTGTAAATCTCTTCCGGCGTTTGCAATTGCGGCTCGGTGATTTTGAAGCCGCCGTTTTCGACCGAGCGGAAAAAGCACGATTGATAGCCTTCGTGGCACGCCGCGCCGGCCTGCTCGACCTGGATGAGCAGCACGTCGCCGTCGCAATCGAACGCGATGTCCTTGACGGTCTGCGTGTGACCGCTTTCCTCGCCCTTCATCCAGAATTTCTGGCGCGAGCGGCTCCAGAAATGCGTCCTGCCGGTGGCGACGGTTTTTTCCAGCGACGCGCGGTTCATCCACGCGAACATCACGACGCGCTTGGTTTTGTATTCCTGGATGATCGCGGGAATCAAACCGTTGGCGTCAAATTTTAATTGGTCGTAAAAACTCATGTGGAAAATTTTAACCGCCCAGCCGCCCAGACACAAAGTTGAATTTGTGCGGAAAACTACGGCGATTTTGGCGGCGGAATGTGATTCGTCAAATCCGCCGGCGCGACTTCAAACTGCATCGGTTCTGGTAACGGCGGCGGCGCAACCAGCAGATTGGAAGACAAGTTGGGAATGTTGGTGGCGTCTGCCGCGCTGGGTGCCTCCAGTTGCGGGATCATTTTCAGCAGATTGTCCTGCACGGCGGCTTCGGTGTTGGTGTCGGGATGCTCGTGGTTCGCGAGCGAGCGCGTGAGCTGCCGTTTCAGGTCCAGAAACGCCGCGTTCGTCACCGCGTCGAGATGCGCCTGCGCCTCGGCGAACATTCCGGCGTAAGTTTTCACCCGCGCGAGATGCAGTTCCACGCCCTGCCGCTCGGCGTCGGTGTGGGCGATGGTCATCGCGTTCGTCCACGCGGCGAGCGCGTCGTTGGTACGCAGCGGCTTGATGCCGTAATAGCTTTCCGCATAGTCGGTCGCGAGGACAAAATCGTCCGGCGCGAGCTGCATGGCCTGTTTGTAAAGTCCAAACGCCTTGTCGAAGACCTGCTGTTCGTCAATGTGATAAAATTCCTTCGCGTCCTTGCGAAAAAGATAAACCGTCGTGGCGAAATTCTGATAATACACCGGCTCGTCGGGCTTGAGCTTGATGGCCTGCGCGTAATACTCGAACGCCTTCGTCACCGGGCCGTTCTCGCCGTAGTAATTGGCGAGGTTGTTCCAGACGGCGGGATTGTTCGGGTCGAGCTGCTTGGAATTTTCATATTGCAAATGCGCGCCTTCCTCGTCGCCGATGTCGTTGAGAAAACTGCCGAAAGCCAGGCAGCCGTGCGCGCTGTCGGGATGGCGGCTGAGAAAATTTTCGTAGGCGGTGCGCACGCGGTTCAGCCGCGCCTTGATGCGTTCGTTCAACGCCGCCGTCGCCTCGGCGCGGTTGGTGACGGACTGCGAATCAAAATCGTGGAGCCATTGGTTCACCTCGTCCTGCGCGGCGTCATCGGCCATCATCACCTCGCGCAATTCGCGTTCCGCCGGATCAGCAGCGACCTCGATGGCCACGCCGGTCTGCTGCTGGATGACATTGCTGACGGCCAGCGGCTGGTTGGTGGCCAGCAGCGCGCCCAAAAGTCCGATGGTCAGGTCGTTCACGCAGGCAAATTAACACAGTCGCCGTGTCATCGGCGAACTTTTCATATTGCAAACAAGAAAAGCCGAATTCAGGAAACGGATTGAATTAAAGCCAGAGTCGCTCTAAAAAATCGCAGCACAACTAAAGCTTTAAAAATTCTTCAATAAATTTTCTTTAGCGGTAGAACACGCGAAAAATAAAAACCACGCAGCTGTGCCCGTAATTGTGCGCCAATCAAAATTAGTGTGAAACAAACTCCAAATGGCAAACCAAGTAATTACGCCACTTAATACTCCAGAAGCAGCCCGCATGATTTTAAGTTGTAGATTTTTTGTCATGATAACTATTATAGCTTGGCGGAATTGTTAGGTCAACTTTCCCCCGGTATTTTGACGACAACTTCGATTTGGGATTTGTTTTTCGCGATCATGTTCGCGGGCAAAATACACTCAGGAAATTTAGAGCAATTTAACTCTGTTTAATTTGCGTCCGAGCGTTTGGCTTCGTTCGGGCTGATTCATTGCCCGAAAAATTTCTGGATCTCCTTCACCACTTCCACGAACCGGTCCACCTCGGCCTTGGTGTTGTAAAAATAAAAACTCGCGCGGGCGGTGGATTCCACGCCGAGCTTGTGCATGAGCGGTTGCGTGCAGTGATGCCCGCCGCGCAACGCCACGCCCGCCTGATCCGCCAGCGTCACCACATCGTGCGCGTGAACGTCCTTGAGCAGAAAACTCACGAGGCCGGCGCGGTTGGCGGAATTTAATTTCGGGCCGAAGAGCCGGACGTCGCGCAGCGCGGAAAGTTTTTCGTAAGTGTATTGCGCCAGTTCCTGATCGTGTCGCCAGATGTTTTCGCGGCCGATGGCGTCCAGATAATCCATCGCGGCGTGCAGGCCGATCGGACCGGAAATGTCCGGCGTGCCGGCCTCGAACCGGTGCGGCGCGTGCTTGAATTCCGTCTTGTCGTAACCGACGGTCAGAATCATTTCGCCGCCGCCCTGATACGGCGGCATGGCGTCGAGAATTTCCTGCCGTCCCCACAAAACGCCGATGCCGGTCGGTCCGCAAATCTTGTGGCCGGAGAACGCAAAAAAATCGCAGCCGATGGCCTGCACGTCCACGGGCAGATGCCCGGCGCTCTGTGCGCCGTCCACGAGCGTGACGATGCCAAGCTCGCGCGCGCGCGCGCAAAGTTCGGCCACCGGATTCAACGTGCCGAGCGAATTGGAGATGTGAACCATCGAGAAAATCTTCACCTGCTTCGTGAGTAACGAATCGAGTTTGGACAAATCGAGCAAGCCTTCGTCGCCGGTGACGGGCAGATAAGAAATCTTCGCGCCGGTTTTTTGCGCGAGCAATTGCCACGGCACGAGGTTGCTGTGATGCTCCATTTCCGTGAGCAGAATCACGTCGCCGGGTTTGAGATTTTTTGTTCCCCAGGAACTGGCGACGAGATTGATGCCTTCGGTCGTGCCGCGCACGAAGATGATTTCGTCGGCGCTTTTGGCGTTGATGAATTTTGCGGCGCGAGTGCGGGCGGCTTCAAACGCGTTCGTCGCGCGATTGCTCAACTCATGGATGCCGCGATGAACGTTGGCGTTGTCGTGTTCGTAATAATGCACGAGCGCGTCAATCACCGCGCATGGTTTCTGCGACGTGGCGGCGTTGTCGAAATAAACCAGCGGCTTGCCGTGGACTTTCTGATCGAGGATCGGAAAATCTTTTCGCAGCGCAGCCCAATCAACGGTTTTATTCATGGGAAATTTTTAGCCACAGATGGGCACAAATGAAACACAGATAAAAACTTAATGGCTTTTCCCATCTGTGTTTCATCTGTGAAAATCTGTGGCTCAAAGAAGGCCGAGTTGCAACTTCGCCGCCTCGGTCATCATGCCTTGGTTCCACGGCGGATCCCATACGAGCTCGACGTTGGCCTCGTCAATCGGTTCGAGCGAGATGAGTTTGTTCTGCACGTCCTGCGCGAGCACCGGGCCCATGCCGCAGCCGGGCGCGGTCAAGGTCATTTTCACGTCGGCCTTGTAATTGTCCGCGCCGATGGGCGTGAGGTGGCAATCGTAAATCAATCCGAGGTCCACGATGTTGACGGGAATCTCCGGGTCGTAACACGTCTTGAGCGATTCCCAGACTTTTTTCTCCAACTGCTCCTGCGTGAGCGGGCCACTCGGCGTGGCCGTGGCGGAAGCGGCGGGCGCAACCGAAATTTCGATGCCCAGCGCATCGGCGTCCTTCGACTCGATGCGGAACATATTGCCGTTGACGATGACGGTGTAGGTGCCGCCGAGCGACTGCGTGATGTGCGCGGTCTCGCCTTTTTGCAGCGTGACTTTTGTGCCGATGGGAACCACCGAGGCTTCGACATCGCGCGTCAGAATTTTTTGTTCGGAACTCATAATGGAAACAGTCTCGCTGTTGTTGCGGTTGAAATCAAATCACGTCTGTTCGTTTTCCGTGCTGACCGGTTTGGCCTCGCCTTTCAACGCGCCGATCAAAGCGTGCCACGAAAGGATCGCGCACTTCACGCGCGCCGGATATTTGTGAACGCCCGCAAACACCGCAAGCTTACCGACATCGCCATTGACCACGCCGGTCGTGATCATGTCCCGCACCTGCTCAAATGTTTTTTCCGCCTCGGCCTTCGTTTTGCCCTTGATGTTGTCCGTCAGCAGCGACGCCGACGCTTTCGAGATGCAACAGCCCGAGCCGACGAAGCTCGCGTCTTTGATGATGTCACCGTCCAGCGTGAGAAACAGTTTCAGATTGTCGCCGCACAACGGATTGTGACCTTGCGCCATGCGCGTCGCGTCCGGCATTTCGTGGAAATTGCGCGGCTGCTTGCAGTGATCCAAAATCACCTGCTGATAAAGGTCGTTGACGTCGTCGAACATATTTCTTGGCAACAGAGCCACCGAGGCACAGAGTTGAAAAATTATTCTTCCCGCTTTTCTCTGCGTCTCTGTGACTCTGTGGCAAAATTATTTTCCAATCAAATTCGGATTCGCCTCGAGGCGATTCCACACGAGCTTGTCAATCACCTCGCGCGCCGGTTCGCATTTGATGCGCTCGATGATTTCGCCGGCGAAGGCGTGGATCAACATCTGCCGCGCCGTGTCCGTGCCGATGCCGCGCGAACGCAGATAAAAAATGCTCTCGTCGTTCAACTGGCCGATGGTCGCGCCATGTGTGCATTTCACGTCGTCGGCGTAAATTTCCAGTTGCGGTTTCGTGTCCGCCGTCGCGTCATCGGAGAGCAGCAGATTTTTGTTCGTCTGTTTCGCGTCCGTTTTTTGCGCGATGGGATGAACGTAAATGCGACCGTGAAAAATGCCTTTGGATTTATCGTCGAGAATGCCGTTGAAATATTCATGGCTCGCGCAGTGCGGCTGCGCGTGCTCGACAATCATGTGATGATCGGCCAACTGCTCGCCACGAGTGAGATAAAGTCCGTTCAAAATACATTCAAGGCCTTCGCCCGCAAGTTTCGTGCGGATGTTCGTGCGCGAAAGTTTTGCGCCGAGTGCGAATGAGTGGACGGTCACATTGCTCGTGCGGCCAAATTCACCCGCGATTGTCGCGATGTGAAATGCGTCCGTCGCTTCGTCCTGCAATTTGACGTGCTCGACTCGCGCGCTTTCGCCCGCAAGAATTTCCGTCACCGCGTTTGTGAAATACGCGACGTTGCCGGTGCTGATGTAGCTTTCCACGACCGTCAACTTGCTGTTCGCCTCCGCGATGACCAGATTGCGCGGCAAAATCGTTTCGCCGTTTTGCTTTGCGGACGAAATGTAAATCAATTGCACCGGCTCGGCGACTTCCACGCCAGCGGGAACAAAAATAAATGCGCCGTCCGTGAAAAAAGCCTGGTTTAATGCGGCAAACGTGTTGCTCGCCGTATGCGCGTATTTGCCGAGATGTTTTTCGATGAGCGCAGAATCCTTCGCGAGCGCGGCGGAAAGATTTTCAATCCGCACGCCGCCGGCAACCGGCTTGAGGCTGGAAAGTTTCGCGCAGAAAAATCCGTTCACGAAGACGAGCCGATGGCCGGACAATTTTGCGAACGCCGATTCATCAATCAATTTTGTCTCCGCGCCGTTCACAGAAACTTCCTTGGCCAGTTGGAAATTCAATTTGGCAATCGGCGCGACGTTCGTGAAACGCCAGTCCTCGTCGTGCAGCGTCGGGAATCCCTGGTCGGCGAAACTGGCGAGGCCAGCTTTGCGGACCGGCGCGAGCCATTTCGGCTGCGTGGCGGCGGTTTCAAATTGCGTAAATTGTCCCACCAGCAGTTCCGTTCCGTTGTTTGCTTTTTGCGTCATGTTTAGAATCAGTCTAATTAAAAACTAGGCCTACAAGTTGTCATGTTATCGCACTTCACGCAAGTCCGCGCTCCGCAAACTTGTTTTCGCTCGCAAAACTGGCAACCTGTTCGCATGTTGTCACAGGAAGAAATTCAAACCGCGCTCAAGTCCGTCAAATATCCCGGCTATTCGCGCGACATCGTTTCGTTCGGCCTCGTCAAAGAAATTTCCGCCGCGAACGGGGCGGTCAGCGTCGTCATGCAGTTGACCTCGCCGAATCCCGAAGCCGCGCAGCAAATCAAAATCGAAAGCGAACGCGTGCTGAAATCTTTGCCCGGCGTGAATCACGTTCACGTCGAAGTCCGCCAGCCTGCTGCCGGATCAGCCCCGCCCGCCAGCCCATTCGCAAATCAAAATAAAGTTTCCGGCGTAAAAAAAATTATCGCCATCGCGAGCGGCAAGGGCGGCGTCGGCAAATCCACTTGCTCCGTGAATCTCGCGTGCGCGCTCACGCATCTCGGCGCGAAAGTTGGTTTGCTGGATTGCGATATTTACGGGCCGAGCATTCCGCTGATGATGGGCGTTTACGATCGTCCGACCGTCAATGAAGCCGAGCGCCTCGTGCCGCCGGCCAATCACGGCGTGAAAGTCATGAGCATCGGTCTGCTCGTCACGGACGACCAACCGGTGATTTGGCGCGGGCCGATGATCACGAAAACCATTCAGCAATTCCTCCTCGCCGTCGAATGGGGCGAACTGGATTTTCTGCTCGTGGATCTGCCGCCGGGCACGGGCGACGCGCAGCTGTCGCTCTGCCAGACCGTACCGCTGGATGGCGGCGTCATCATCAGCACGCCGCAGGAGGCGTCGCTCGGCGTCGTGCGCAAAGGCATCGCGATGTTCCGCAAGGTGAACGTGCCGATCCTCGGCATCGTGGAAAACATGAGCTACTTCACCACGCCGAACGGCGAGCGCGTGGAAATTTTCGGCCACGGCGGCGGTCAGGAAGAAGCCGCGCGGCAAAACGTGCCGTTCCTCGGCGAGGTGCCGATCTTCACCGAAATCCGCGAAGGCGGCGACCGCGGAATGCCGATTGTGATTTCCACGCCGAACCACGCGGCGGGCAGGGCGTTCATTCAGATCGCAGAAACGCTGCGGAAAAATCTAGGATAATTTATAGCCACGGATGAAACACAGATTGAACCCAGATAAAAAAGATTTGGCGTTCACGCTGGTTGAACTTCTGGTGGTCATTGCCATCATTGCAATTCTCGCCGCGCTTTTGCTGGCGGCAATTCCTCAAGCCAAGGCAAGAGCGCAAAGAATTCAGTGCGCAAACAATGTTCGTCAGCTTGGAATGGCTTTGCAAATGTTCAAGGCGGATCATAATTATTATCCACCTTTTCTTGATCCGGCTGACCATACGGAAAATCGTTATTGGAAAAATGCCCTGGGATACGAAATGGACATCCACACGAATGTTAGCTATTTCCCAAAAGGCGTGTGGCATTGCCCTGCGGCATACCGACCATCAAATACAATTTGGAATTTACATCCAGAGACAGGTTATGATGACTACGGCTACAATGCCAATGGTCTTGGCCCTTGGGTTTCCACCAACAATTCACTTGGACTTGCCAACCATTGGCTGCCTAGTTTGCCGAACGAACCGCCAATTTCAACTGCACGCGTGAGCGAATCAGAAGTTGTCAACCCGAGTGAAATGTTCGCCATCGGAGATGCCCTGTTTGGCAGTCCTAGCTTCGTTGTAGATGGTGTGAATACTTTAGGACGTGCGAGTGATGAGTGGGTTTCAACTTATGTCCATGGATTTTTTGATTCTGAAAGCACGAAAAGAAGTTATGCGCGACACCAAGGCAAAGCCAACGTGGTGTTTTGCGACGGCCACGTCGAATCGCCGACGCTGCAATTTCTTTTTGAAGACACCAGCGACGACGCCTTGTCCCGCTGGAATCGCGACCATCAGCCGCACCGCGAAAAACTTTCACCGTGATTCAGTCCGGCAGCAAAAGTTTTTCCGTCAGCGCGACGAACTGTTCTAAACTTAATTTCTCCGCGCGTTCCTGCGGCGAGATTTTGAGTTCGGCAAAAATGGCTTCCAATTTTTCCTTCGGCCAGTCCTGCTTCAACAATTTCAGCATCATTTTGCGCCGCTGCGAGAACGACCGCTTGACGATTTTTACAAATGCCGCGTGCTTTTCGTCGGCCAGCAAGGGCGTCGCGCGGCGCACGAGGCAGACGCAAGCGGAGTCCACTTCCGGCGACGGAAAAAAACAGCCCGGCGGAATCTTGAACCAGCCGCGCGGTTGGAAATCCAGTTGCACCAGCAGCGTCAGGATGCCGTAATGGTCGTCGTCCGTCGGTGCCATGAGCCGCAGCGCGACTTCAAGCTGGAGGGTGACGACAATCATCTTCGGCGCGCGGCTGCCAGCGGAAAGTTCCACCAAAATCGGCGAGGCGACGGAATACGGCAGGTTGGCGACGAGTTTCCAATCGCGCCAGTCGCGCGGCTCGCGTTGCAAAAATTTCAGCGCGTCGTCGTGGTGCAGTTCCAATTGCGGGCTGGATTCGGATGCGAGTTGTTCGGCAAAGCGTTCGCACAAAACCTCGACCAGCCGTCCGTCCATTTCAATGGCGAGGACTTGGCCGCTTTTTTTCAAAAGCAATTCCGTGAGCGGGCCGAGTCCCGGCCCGATTTCCAAAACCTTGTCGGTGGCGTTCAGTTCGGCTGCGGAGGCGATGCGTTCCAACTGGTTCGCATCGTGCAAAAAATTTTGGCCGAGCGATTTCGTGAGCTGGATGTTGCGTCGCGCCAGCAAATCGCGCATTTCAGTCAGTTTCATTCAGCCAGAACCTTTTCCAGCGCACGAACCGCTTGGGCAATTTGGGTTTTAGAAATCGTCAGTGGCGGCGTGAAGCTGATGACGTTGGCGTGCTCGCCTTCCGGCAGAAAAATGTAGCCGCGATGCAAAAGTTTTTTAATCGCGGTCAACGCTGCCGCAGTCGCCGGTTTGCCGTTGGGCAAAGTCAATTCTACGCCAACCATCAAGCCAACGCCGCGCGCGGAATTTTTAATTTTTAATTTTAAGTTTTTAATTGAAACCAGTTCGGCCAGCAGAAATTTTCCAAGTTCGGTGGAACGTTCGGGCAATTTTAATTTTCTGATTTCGGAAATTTGCGCGAGCGCCATCGCACAGCCGACGGGATGGCCGAGAAACGTGCTGGTATGAATCGCCTCGCCAGTTGAAGCCGGCCATGCGGCGTCCATCACGTCCGCGCGACCAACGCATGCGGAAAGTGGAAAGCCGCCAGTCAACGCCTTGCCGAGACAGATCAAATCGGGAATAACGCCACTGTGCTCGCACGCAAACCATTTTCCGGTGCGACCAAAGCCGGTATAAATTTCATCGAAGATTAAGAGCGCGCCGTGTTTGTCGCACAATTTTCGGAGCAGTGGTAAAAATTCCGGCGGCGGAATATTGATACCGCCGCGCGCCTGCATTGGCTCAACGAGAATTGCGCCGATTTTTTTGCGGCGGAAGATTTTTTGGAGCGATAATTCCAGCGGCTTCAAATCGGATTTTTGCCACGGAAATCTACCGAAGTGGCTAAACGCGCGCAGTTGCGAGTGGAATGGTTTGCGAAAATGTTCACGGTGCGTGGCGTTGAGCGCGCCGTAGCCAAGGCCGTGATAGCCGCCGACAAACGCGATCACGCCCTTTTTCTTCGTCGTGAGCAGTACGGTTTTCAGCGCGGACTCGACAGCTTCAAAACCGGAATTGGAGAAAATGACTTTGCCAGTTTTATTTTTTGTCCAGCGTTCAAATGTGATCCGGCTCAATTCCCGCGCCAGTTGCGCCTTGAGCGCGTGCGGATGCACGTCGCCCATCGCGTGTAGCAGTTTTGCCATCTGCTTTTGGCCGGCGCGAACGACATTTGGATTCGCGTGGCCGGCGGCGGCGACGCCAAACGCGGCGGTCAAATCCAGATACTTTTTTCCATTGGCGTCCCAGACTTGAACGCCGCGCGCACGCTCCCAGACAATCGGCCACGAGCCGTCCGGTTCGACGAAAAGAATGTTGCGCGATTCGTGGTCGCGCAAAAGTTTGAGGGTTTGTCGCGCGGTCATTTCAATTCAAGCGCACGTCCGCTGGCTGGCCGGGACGCACGTCCGCTACGTCCGCCGGAGAGATTTTTGCCTCGATCATGAAGACTAGATTCGCGCGCGTCTCGCGGCTGTAAATCACCGGCGGCGTGTATTCAACCTGCGTAGAAATATAATTGATGGTGGCGTTGATTGCGCTCGGTGCGCCGTCGCACCGGATGGAAACGGATTGGCCAACCTTGATTTGCGGCAGCGTTTCCTGCGGCACAAAGAAACGCACTTTTAAATTTTCTGGCGGCAGCAAAACGACCACGGGATTGGCCGCCGCAACAAATTCACCCTGGCGGTAAAGCGTGTCTTGAACGATCGCATCGGCAGGCGCGAATTGCTGTTTCTGGTCGAACGACCATTTAGCTTTGTCGAGCGCGGCTTGTTGCGCGGCGGCCTGCGCGGCGTCGGCGTCGCGTTGCGAGCGCGCTTGGTCGAGTTCCTCGGCGGAGATGACGGCGGACGGCGTGTCGCGCAGTTCCTGGCGGCGCTGGAAGGTGGACTCCGAGAGCGTCAGACTGGCGTTGGCCTGGGCCAGATTTTTTTCAGATTCGGCAAGCGCGGCGGCTTTGGACTGGCGTTCCAATTCAAACAGAAGCTGGCCCTTTTTCACCGTGTCACCGCGCGCGACGGCGAGCTTGTCAAGCGCACCGCCAAGTGGCGACGCGACATAAACGTATTCGCCCTCGATGTAGCCTTGAAACTCATCGGGCGAATGTTTCGCGCAGCCGCCGAGCAGCGCGACGGCGAACATGAACCGGACTGCGTTGAGGAAATTTTTCATACGGACGCCGTGGGAACGTTACCACGAACGGAAAATTTTACGAGCGAAACGATTCATTCGACTTTTAACCTACCGAATGGTAGGATTTTTTCCGCCGTATGAAAAAATTGACGCTGTTTTCGCTCCTGTTTATTTTTGTCCTGACGGTTTCCGCCGAGGAGACCAATGCACCTGATTGGCTCTCGCGGCCATTGTCGCAGACGGATTGCCTCAACATCGCGCTGGCGCAGAACGCCGACATCCTCAAGGCGCAGAGCGACCTTGAAGCCTCGCACGGCGTGGTGGTGCAGACGCGCGCGGTGGCGCTGCCGCAGTTGACGGCAAGCGGAAAATACACCGACGAGGAAAAAACACTGCTGCAAAGTCCGCCTGAACTTTCTTATCCCACGCCGCATCAGAACTGGAACTCCGGCATACAGATTGTCCAGGGAATTTACGAGGGTGGAAAATTGATCGCCGCCATCCAAGCCGCGTCCGCCACCAAGCGGCAGGCCATCGCGCAATACGAGACGCAGGTGGCCGACACGCTATTGAGCGTGCGGCTGGCGTATTACGACGTGCTGCTCGCCGCGCAGCAGATCACCGTCAACGAAGCCTCGATCAAGCTGCTGCAAAAGGAACTGGACGACCAGCAACGCCGTTACGATGCCGGCACCGTCTCTCATTTCAACGTGCTGCGCGCGGAAGTCGCGTTGGCCAACGCCAAGCCCGATCTTTTTCACGCGAACAGCCAGTATCGCATCAGCAAAAACACGCTCGCCAATCTGCTGGGCTACAACCTGCCGCGCGATGTCTTGGAGAACATTCCTTTGAACCTTACAGACACGTTTGACATCACGCCGTGGGATATGGCGTTGCCGGACGCCATCCAGCAGGCGCTCGAACGCCGCACGGAATTGGAGGATTTGCGTGAGCAGGTGGAATTGCAGAAACTGAACATCGTCAGCGCCAAGTCCGGCTACAAGCCGAGCATCCAGGCTTTTGCCGGCTACAACTGGCAGAATTCCGCCTTCAGCACCGATGTCGGTGATGAACTGGACGGCTGGAGCGCCGGCGGGCAGTTGACGTGGAATATTTTTGACGGCGCGCTCACGGTCGGCAAGGTGCAACAGGCCAAAGCGCTCTACAAAAAATCGCAGACCGAACTGGAAGACCGTTCCCGCCAGATTGAACTGGATGTGCGCACGGCGTATTCTGATTTTCTTGAAGCGAAAGAGGTGCTTGATTCGCAAACCAAAGTGCAGGAACAAGCCGAGGAAGCCCTGCGCGAGGCCAACGCGCGTTTTGACGCCGGCACCGGCACGCAACTTGACGTGCTGGACGCCGAAACTTCGCTCACGCAGGCGCGCACCACGCAGGTGCAGGCGCTCCATGATTATGCGACCGCGCGCGCCAAGCTCGAACGCGCCATCGGTGCGGAACTCGCGCCGGCGAAACAATGACGGGCGGAAAAATTGGCGTTGCGCAGCGAAGCCGGACATCGTCGAGTAAAAAATATTCGACAAATGCAATTTGCCGGTTGACGGCTGGCGCGGCGCAATAGATTTTTACGCGCGTGAAAATTCAACGTGCCCTGCTTTCGGTTTCTGACAAGACCGGACTGGTTCCCTTCGCTCAAATCCTCGCCGCCGCTGGCGTGGAACTCATTTCCACCGGTGGCACGGCCAAGACGTTGCGCGAGGCCGGTCTCGCCGTGAAGGACATCAGCGAACACACTGGCTTTCCCGAAATGCTCGATGGCCGCGTAAAAACGCTGCACCCGAAAGTTCACGGCGGACTCCTTTATATTCGCGGCAACGAAACGCACGAAGGTGCGGTCAAACAACACGGCATCACGCCGATTGATCTGGTCGTCGTGAATCTGTATCCGTTCGAGGCGACGGTCGCCAAGCCGGATGTGAAGCTGCACGATGCCATTGAAAACATTGACATCGGCGGGCCTTCGATGCTCCGCAGCGCGGCAAAAAATCATGACAGCGTGACGGTGATCGTGGATCCGTTTGATTATGCCGAAGTGGCAAAACAAATTTCAGAAACGGGCAATACAACTTTGGAACTGCGCCGAAAATTATGCGCGAAAGTTTATGCGCGCACGGCGGCCTACGACGCGGCGATTGCCGCGCATCTGCAAAAGGAATTTGCTGCCGACAAAAACACGCTGCCGCAAGTGCTGACGATTTCCGCGCCGCTCGCGCAGCCGTTGCGCTATGGCGAAAATCCGCACCAAACGGCGGCGCTCTACGGCAAGTTCCACGAATTTTTCAAGCAGCTCCACGGCAAGGAACTTTCTTACAATAATATTTTGGACCTCACGGCGGCGGCGGCGCTCATCGCGGAATTTCGTGAAGACGCGCCGACGCTGGCGATTCTGAAACACACCAATCCATGCGGCGTCGGCCAGGGCGCAAATTTGCGCGAGGCGTGGGACAAGGCGTTCGCCACGGACAAACAGGCGCCCTTCGGCGGCATCATCGCGGTTAACAAAACGCTCGACGGCGCGTGCGCAACTGCCATTGCGGAAATTTTCAGCGAGGTCATCGTCGCGCCGGAATTTTCAACGGCGGCACTGGAAATTTTACAGAAGAAAAAAAATCTGCGGCTGCTGCAAATCGTGAAATCGCCTTTGGCCTCATTACCGTGGGATGTGCGCAGCGTGGGTGCGGATTCGTTTTTATTGCAACAACGCGATTTGAAAACCACCGCCGTCGCCGATCTGAAAATCGTCACGAAGCGGCAGCCGACGGAAGCCGAATTGAAGGCGATGCTCTTCGGCTGGCGCGTGGTCAAGCATTTGAAATCAAATGCGATCCTTTACGTCGGCGAAGGCCGCACGCTCGGCACGGGCGCGGGACAGATGAGCCGCGTGGATTCGAGCCGCATCGCGGTGTGGAAGGCGGGCGAGGCGAAATCGGATTTGCAAGGAAGCGTAGTTTGCAGCGACGCATTTTTCCCGTTTCCCGACGGACTCATCGCGGCGGCGGACGCGGGCGCGACGGCGGCGATTCAGCCCGGCGGTTCGGTGAAGGACGCGGAAGTCATCGCGGCGGCGGACGCCCGCGGCATGGCGATGGCATTCACGGGCGCACGGCATTTCCGGCACTAAATCAGTTGCTGGTTAAAAGTTGAAGTTTACCGGTGGTGGCGGGTGCTGCTTCATTTTCAAACTTCAACTTGCAACGCGACTATTTTACGAGCCGGTAAATCAATACGAATTGCAGCGCGGTGATGGCGATCACGAGGAGCCAGACGGACAGTTCGCGGGGGCGCAAGCCGCGTTGGCGCGGGGCGGCAAGCCAGAACTGAATTTTGGCGGAACCGAAGGAAATAATGTCGCCGTTGCGCAGACGCGCGGATTGTTTTTGCTCCTCGTTGATGGCGGCAAAGGAATCCGGCGCAGTATGCAGGACGATACCTTCCGACTTTTGAAATTCCAAGGTGAGGTGATTATCCCAGACGCCGGCGGCTTCGAGGCGCAAATCATTTTCCGGCGCGCGGCCGATGCGAAAAGGGAAACGGCGGACAACCTGGGTGTCGCCCGCCGTTTGGCCGGAAAGTATGCGCAGTTGGATCATCAGAAAAGCTTGCGATTGACTTTGATCTGGTCACTGGGATAGACGGGCGGATCGGGATCCTTGCCGGCGAGGATGCGATTGAGATTAAGCTCAAAGCGATCGCCGTTAGCCCGGATGAGAATCACGTCACTGCGGTCGGCAAAGTCGGTAAAATCGTTGGCAGAGGCGATGGCCTTGCTGACGGTGATGTCTCCGGTGTAAAGGTAGCGGTTGGGACTATGAACTTCGCCGCTGACGTAATAAGCGCGGTCACTGCTGGTTTTGACGGTGACGTCCAGGTGCAGATAAATTTTAGGGACGTAAAGATCGTGAATGGTGTCTTCAAGGTCGCCAATGGTTTTGCCGACGGCCACGACCCGACCAATGTCGGGCAGGGTGATGGTGCCGTCTTCCTTGATGGGTTTGTCTTGCGGATCCAATGGGTCGGGCAAACCGGAAAAGGTGATGGAAACAACATCGCCGATGTGCAAGCGCGGCACATTAGCTTCGCCGGGATTGCTAACGTATCCAGGATCGGCCATGACATCGGTTTTTTTTCCAGAATCGGAAAAAAGCGAGCAGCCCGCCAGCGCCAGCGCCAGCACCGGCAGCAGCATCAAAAAACTTCGGCGCAACAAATAAGATAATTTAAGTTTCATCGGCAAATAATATCAGCATGGCAAGGGCGGTTTAATCAATACTTTTGTTTGATCTCGGTATCGCCCGATGGCTTGGTGTTGAATTCGGTGTCGCCCGCAGCGGCGGCAGGTTTGGCTTCGGCGTCCTGTTCGTTCGGATTGCGGCTGTAATAGTAATCGTGGTAGTAGCCGCTGTAGTAGTAGTAGCCTTCGTCCTGCGACATATTGATGTTGTTGAGGACGATGCCGACGAAGTTGCCGCCGACCTTCTCGATCATCTGCTTGGCGCGGATGGTCATGGGCTGCGGATAGCGGCGGTATTGGATGACTTGCATCACCAAATCCACTTCGCTGGCGAGAATGGAGGCGTCGCTGACGCCAAGAATGGGCGGTGAATCAAAGAAGATGAAATCGTAGCGCTGCTTCAGCTCGGCGATCATCTGCTTCATCTGCGCGGAACCCAAAATTCCCATCGAGCTGTTGGGCAGCTTGCCGCTGGCCATGAAGTCGAGGCCGGGCACCTGGGTGGTCTGGACAATTTCCGCAATGGTGTTCTGCTTGAGCAGATAATTGGTCAGGCCGAGATTGTTGGCGACCTTGAAAAGTTTGTGCAGCGTCGGGCGGCGCAAGTCGGAGTCCACAATCAAAACGCGGTTGCCGGCCTGGGCAAAGACGGTGGAGAGATTAATGGTCGTCGTGGACTTGCCTTCGCCGGCGCCGGCACTGACCACGACGATGGTGTTAAGCGTTTCATCTTTGCGTGAGAACAGCAAATTGGTGCGCAACACGCGATAGGCCTCGGCGTGCTTGCTTTCGGTGCCTTCGTCCACGAGGTAGCCGATGTTCTGCGGAATGACGCCCAACACGGGCGCTTGGAACGTGCGCTCCACATCGTCAATCGTCTTGACGCTGGTGTCGAGGTATTCGATGAAGAACGCCAGACCAATGCCCATGATCAGGCCGAAAACCAAGCCGAGAACAATGTTGACGGTCTTGTTCGGTTTGACCGGCTCTTTGCCAGGCTCGGCGCGGTCGGTCACCTGCACCATGGAATTTTTGGGGATTTCCGCGTCAAGTTTTTCAGACTCGATTTTGGCATAGAGCAGCCGGTGCTGATCCCGCAATTGTTCAAGATTGCGCTTGGCGTCGTAGTAAGGCTGAAACTTGGCCGATTCGGATATATCTTGAGCCTTGGCTTCTTCGACGGATTGGGTGAGCGCGTCCAACGCGGCTTTCTTGGAAGTCACCTCGCTTTCTAAAGTGGAAAGGATGCCAGTCACACGATCGTCAATCTGCCGGTTCAGCGTGTCAATCAAAGTCTGCACACGAGTCACAGTGAAGTCATTGGTGTTGTAGTCAATCTCGAGGGTGGCGATTTTCTGCTCGGCCTCGTGCAGTTTGCCAAGCAGGTCGGCCAGCGCCGCGTCGTTGACGACATTGGGCAGCACGTCCCGCAACCGGTTTTTGTCATACGACTTGAGTTGGTCGAGTTCCACCGCTTTTTCTTTGTAAGTTTGTTCATCCTCGATCATCTGCGAGTGAAGTGTCTGTAATTGCTCGGTGGTGAGCGAGCCGGTGTAGCCGGGTGCGTCCGCCTGGTCAACCGTGATGCCCAGTCTGCTCCGGGTATCTTCAATTTGCTGCTGGGCATCCTCGATTTGATTGGATTCATCCAGATACTGGTCTTCGAGGACTTCCAAACCCTTTTCGGTGGTTTGCCGGCGGGTATCCAAACGGTAGTTTCTATAGGCGTCGGCAATGGTGTTGGCCAGAGTGGCAGCTTCCTTGGCATCATCGCTGTAAACGGTGATGGAAATGAGCTTGGTGTTGCGCACGGGAGCGAGACTCATGCGCCCCTTGAGAATCTCCATGGTCTCCGTGGTTTTGAGTGTCTCACCGTTGAAATATTTTTTACCCCACTCGCTGTTCAAATCCAAGGTGCTGATGACATTGCTCAACACGAGCTCCGACTGCATGATTTCAAACGTGGTCTGGATGAAATAGGGATCATACGGTGCCATTGAAGCCGTCATGGCCTCGCCGCCGTAGCTGTCATTGACATCGTTTTCCACCTTGATGCGGCAGGTGCTGGAGTAAGATTCCGGCAGGATGAAGGTGACCGCCGTGGCGATGATGGCGGTGATGAG
Organism: Limisphaerales bacterium; assembly: GCA_003139955.1. Taxonomy (GTDB): domain Bacteria; phylum Verrucomicrobiota; class Verrucomicrobiia; order Limisphaerales; family UBA11358; genus UBA11358. Next base: position 10,573 of record PLHK01000087.1, on the reverse strand, counting down.
AAAAACCGTGATAATGATCGCCTTGCGGATGCGGATCACGCGCCAGTAATCAAGAAAGTGCAGCTTGGCCTCGGGCGGCGCAGAATTTTTAAGTGGATCCATAAAAAAATAATGGGAGCCTTGTCGCAGACTCGGCTCCCGGATTGGTGTTCAAACTGGATGGTGAGCCATGCTTAATAATTCGCACCCAAGCCAAGATAGACCACATTGCGGCTGTTGCCGCGGCCGTTGATGTCGGAGAACAATTCGGAAAAATTGTAGCCGGCATTGGCGGAGAAGTGCTGGTTGATCCAGTAGTTTAAATTGATGCCCGCATTGATACTATTGTCGCCGGTGCCGCTATACGCGCCTTCCTTGTAAGAAGAGTATTGATACTGGCTGGTCAGTGAGCCGGACAACTTCGGCGTGAACTGATGGTTGACGTCCATGTAAAACACCGAACTTTCTTGATAGGCTGTCAAACGACCATTGGTGCCGGGTGCCACCACGTCCGTGGCGTTCTGATCCTGTGTAAAGCCCGCCTGCACATAGCTACCGGCAGTGTAGGTGTATGTCAGATTGATGTCGGCATAAGGCGCAAGCGAAGTATAGGGAGAATCAGTATTATAAATATCCGTTAAAGATGCCCCAACCCGCGCCGTGCCGCTCAAATTCGGGCTGAATTGCTCGCTCAAACCCACATAGCCGTAATGGGTGCGGGAATTGCGGGCGCTGCTATATTGGTCGGGCGAGGTAGATATTAAGCTGTCGCCAAGGTATTGCACCCAGCTGTAATTATATCCAATGAACCCCATCGTTTCCGGCTGGAAATGCCATTGAAAATCGATGCCGACGTTTTGCTCAATCCGGTTAAGCAACGCGGCATTGTTGGGGTTGCTGGCAGAATTTGTCCCAGAATCGCTGTATTCAATGTAATTGACGCTGTAATGCGTGGCTGTGCTGAACTGGCGGGTCCATTCCGCATTGAGTGTGACCGCGGCATGGTTGTTAAGGTTGTTACCATTTACACGCACTTGCGAGCCGCCTTGAAATAGGGCGGGATCTTGAGCGATGACCAGCGAATCTGTGACGTTCAGCTTGAAGCGTTCGTTGAAAGCGTGATCCAGCCAGAGATCGCCCTGATGCGTGTAATCCAGCGGATTGAGTCCATTATCGGCGCGCTGGATGTAATAATACATTCCAAACGTGTAGCGCACACCGAGGTCAGTTTGCTGGTAAGACTCGTTGACTGAAACGGACGGACTTACTTCAAAACCAAAACTTCCCTGTTTGTTGTGAGCCACCGCGTAGTTGTCATCATAGAAACCGCGCAAGTTGGCCGCCACATTCCAAATCTTTGGTGAAGGCCCGGCCTCCATGCTCTGGGCAAATGCAGATGGCAAACCGGCAGCTCCGGCTGCTGCCAGCCCGACAGATACAACAATTCGTTTCATTATTACTACGCTTGCGGTTTTGACCGGAGACACTTCTTGCTGTTCAAAAAATTTACAACGGCCGATTACCTTTGAAATTTATCAGTCTGGCAACAGTCCCGTCAAAACAATTTTCCAATAATTATTCACCAGCCAATCGCGATAAATTTGTGAGTTTGACACAATTATGCCTTATGTTTGTCACGCTTTCGTTGCAATTCAACTTTCAGCTTGGCGCGCGACCAGGTGTTCATCACGTCGGTTTTTCCCAGCCAGCCCTTGCGCGCCACGCCCGCGCCCAGACGCAGAAAACCTGCGTGCTCGTTCCGGTGCGCGTCTGGATTGATGACACATTTAACGACCATCTTGGTCGCATATTGCCAGTGACGCCAATCCATGTCAAGGCGATACGGATTGCAGTTCAGCTCGATCCACGTTCCCGTCGCCGCGCACGCATCAATCACCGCATGAACATTGACCGGATACGGCTCGCGCTCCAGAAGTAACCGTCCGGTTAAATGTCCGAGCATATGCACAAAAGGATTTTCCGCCGCGCGAATCAGCCGTTTCGTATTTTCCGCCTCGCTGCTGCTGGGAACGTGCAGGCTCGCGACCACCACATCCAATTCTGCCAAAATGTCGTCATCAAAATCCAGACGGTCTTTCAAAATATCCACCTCGCTGCCCGTCAACAAACGGAACGCACTGCCGCGTGCCGCGATTTTTTCATTCAACTTTTTGATTTCAGAAATCTGATCGCGCAGCCGTTTCGCGTCCAAGCCGTTAGCCTGAAATGAAGCCTTCGAGTGATCCGTGATCGCCCAGTATTCCAACCCCAACTCCTCCATATAATCTGCGATTTCTTCCAAAGTATTTTTGCCGTCACTCCAGTTCGAGTGATTGTGCAGTGCGCCTTTCAAGTCCGACCATTCGACCAGCTTTGGCAGGTCATTTTTCTCCGCCGCCAAAAACTCGCCGTGATCTTCGCGCAATTCCGGCGGCACAAAAACCAGATCCAATTTTTCAAAAATTTCGTCCTCGGTTTTGCACGGCACGAGCAGTTTTGCGTCGCGCGTTTCTTCCTTCGATTTGAACAGGCCGTACTCATTCAGCCGCAAGCCACGCTGGATGGCGCGCTGACGCATGACGATGTTGTGCTCCTTGCTGCCGGTGAAATACGCGAGCGCAAACGGGAATTCCGCGTCGCTCACCACGCGCAGATCGCATTGAATTCCGCCTTCCAAAATCACGCTCGCCTTCGTTTCGCCCTGCGCCAAAATTTTCACGATGCCCGGCTGCGATATAAAAAATTCAATCACCCCCGCCGCCCTTTTCGACGACGCAAGCAAATCGATGTCGCCAATGACTTCCTTGAACCGCCGCAAACTGCCCGCCGTGCCGCAACGGATTACGTCCGGGTGCGACCGCAGATTTTCTAGTAACGGCTCCGCCGCCAGCCACGCGTCGCTTAACAAATGCTTGCTCGCGTAGGTGCGCTTGCGCGCGATGCCCTCCAAAATGTTCGCCTGCGTTTTTTCGCCGAAGCCATCGAGTTGCGCCACTTTGCCGGCCTTGCAAGCCGCTTCCAGTTTTTCAATCGAATCCACGCCGAGATTTTTATTCAGTGCCTGAATTTTTTTGGGGCCGAGGCCGGAAATTTCCAGCATCGCGATCAGTCCCGGCGGAATCGAAGCCTTCAACTCGTCGTAGTATTTTAATTTTCCAGTCTCGACGAGTTCGGTGATTTTTTGTTCCAGTGCCGCGCCGATGCCCTTGATTTCGCCCAGCCGTTTTTCTGCGACGAGTTTGTCGAGTGGCTCGCTCAAGCCTTCAATCGTCCGCGCGCCGTTCGCGTAGGCGCGCGTCTTGAACGGATTTTCGCCTTTCAATTCCAGCAGCGTTCCAATCTCCACAAAAATCTCGGCAACTTTGTTTTTGTCCATACGCTCAATATAAGTTCACGCTTCAGAGTTCAAAGTTCAAAGTTGTTTCAACTGCTCGCAATCTCAATCATAATCCGAATCTTAATCGTCCCGACATTTGGGATTACGATTGAGATTAGGATTATGATTACGAGAACAATTGCGCCCGTCGCGCTCACCATCGCCGGTTCCGACAGCGGCGGCGGCGCGGGCATCCAGGCTGATTTGAAAACTTTTGCCGCGCTCGGCGTCCACGGTGCCAGCGCAATTGCGTGTCTCACCGCGCAAAATCCCAAACGTGTTCTCGCCGTCGAACCGTGTTCGCCCAAAATGCTGCGGCAGCAAATCGAAGCTGTCTTTGAAGAACTGAATCCGGCGGCGGTAAAAACGGGAATGTTATTTTCCGCACAAAACATTTCCGTAGTCGCCAAGTTTTTTAACAATTCAAAATTCAAAATTCAAAATTCAAAACTGATTGTTGATCCCGTTCTAATTTCCACAAGCGGCGCAAAATTATTGCAGCCAGCCGCGCTAAAAGTTTTGACGGAAAAACTGCTGCCGCTCGCCGCGCTCATCACACCCAATTTGGACGAGGCGAAAATTCTGGCGGAACAAGAAATCTTATCGCCGGAAGATTTGCGTTCCGCCGCGCGGAAAATCCATGCGCGCTTCGGCTGCGCGGTTTTGGTGAAAGGTGGCCACTTAACGAATTCTATTGTGGCCATTGATGTTTTTTATGACGGCGAAACGGAGTTACTGTTGTCAGCGCCGTTCGTGAAAGGCGTTTCGACGCACGGAACCGGCTGCACATATTCCGCCGCCATCTGTGCCGCGCTGGCGCTCGGACACAATTTACCGCACGCGGTGGAAATCGGGAAAAATTTCATCACGGCGGCGATTGCCGATAGCTACCGCGTTGGAAATTATTTCGCGCTCGGCCAACTCAAAAATTTGGCGAGCACAGGCGGAAAAATTGCGCCGCATTCGTCATCGTCGCCGTCAAAATGTTGGTGCTGCCCGTAATCGTGGCGGAAATATTATTGGTGCTCCACGTCGGCACGGATAGGTTCGTCGTCGCTTCCAAGCAAAATCCCGCCGGATATACCGGCCACGTCAAAACGGCGTTTGTGCCCACGCTTGCGAGATTTAACTTTACCGGCGCAAAGGCAAACGCCAGCGCATAAGTCTCGTTGTCGCTCACGACGTTCGTCCCCCCGTTTTTCAAAACCTGCAAGTCATAAATGCCGGCGGGAAGCTGCGGGAGAAAGATATGTTCGACATTATCCACGCGACTGGTGCTGCACGCGACGAGGTTACTGTTCGCGGCGTTGAACAAAAACAGGTCGAGGTCGTTGATGTTCGTTTCGCCGAACTGCCGGTTCCAGACGAGCGTGGCCGTGGCCAGACCATTGGTGGCATTGAAGAAATAGTGATTCACCGCATCGTTGGTCGCGGTGCTGGAAATATTTTCAAAATCCCAGCCGCTTGGTGCCGTAATAAAACTTGTGGCTGCGACCGGCAGATGCGCCGCATCAATGGAAATTAAATTGGTCGCGCTGGAATCATTTTTTCCACCGGCAAGCTGCTCATAGGAATTGAAAACATTCAGCACGCCCGCGCCGTAGCGCGCGTCGAGCGGCGAGGAATTTGAATTCGTCCAGTCCGCTGGCTTCACCGCGCCATTTAGCAGCAGGGCTTTGATCGTGCGCATATCGAAGGCGGAATTAGTGTCGCTGCCGCCGTCGCCGCGCAAGGCCGCCTGCATCAGCAACGCCGCCGCGCCGGAAACCTGTGGCGTGGAAAAACTCGTCGCGCCGGCGGGCGCGGTGATGTCCGGCTTGCAGCGGCCGTTGTCAATCGTCGGGCCAAAGCTCGAACTGCCGCCGTAAGCGGCAACGCAAATACAATTATAACTTGTGCCGGGCGCACAAACGCTGCCGCCATTGTTGGCGGCGGAAACAAAGAGCGTTGGATACATTTCCGAATAATCGTCATAGGCAGAATCCGCGCCTTGCTGGTCGCTAGCGGAAAGCGCGCCGAAGGTAAAACTTTGGTTGACCACGGCGGCGGTGGGCATCGAGGTAAGATTGAAAATGTAGTTGGTGATGAAAAAATTCGCCTCGTAGTTGTCCACATGTGCAATGTTGGTGGCGGTGCCAGACAGACCGTAAAAATTATTTCCCACGGCTTCGGCGTGCCAGGAATTTGTCCCCAAAACATTCGGGAAAAAATTGGTGAGGCCGTCGGCGGAATAGTAATCGAACAAGCTGACGGACTTGCCGACGTTGGCGGCGTAAATCTCCCATTTATTGGGATCGTTATCCGCACCTGCTTCCGGCTGTGCCACGCGGATGCCGGAGCCGTCCAGATTCGTCGTCTGTGTTCGCAACAAAGTGACGCCGATCTGGTCGAGCGATTGCGAGTATGTTGAAAAAATAAAACCTGTCGTCAGCACGACGGCGAGAACAGCATGGCAAATCAATCGTTTCATCAAAGCTTCTGATCAGGTTCGCAAAAAATAATCCATTCCGCCGCAAAAATCCAACTCGCATCGCGCAAAGCGCATTTCAATTTTCCGAGCGCCAGTCTAAACTTTACGCGTGACCGAAACGCTAGTCGTCAACGAAATCTATCTGAGCCTGCAAGGCGAAAGCACCTTCGCTGGGCTGCCGTGTATTTTCATCCGGCTCACGGCTTGCGATCTGCGCTGCTCTTATTGCGACACGGCCTACGCTTTTACCGAAGGCAAAAAAAAATCGCTCGCGGAAATTTTGGAAAAAGTCCGTGAACTCGCCGCGCCGCTTGCCAATTCGAAGTTAGAAATTGAAAATTCAAAACTACCGCTCGTCGAGCTGACCGGTGGCGAGCCGCTGCTACAAAAAAATTCTTGGCCGCTGATGCAACAACTTTGCGACGACGGCTTCACCGTTTTGATCGAGACGAGCGGCGCGCATGACGTTTCTAAAATTGATTCGCGTGTGCATCGCATCATGGATTTGAAATGTCCGTCCAGTGGCGAAGTGGAACGAAATCTTTTTTCCAATATTGCCTATTTACGTCCGACCGATGAAATCAAGTTCGTCATCGGCACGGTGGAAGATTACGAATGGGCGAAGCAGCAAATCGCCGCGCACAAACTGGATTCGATTTGTCCGCTGCTGTTTTCGTGGGTGCATCCGCTCGCGCCCGCGCAGCAAAATAAAGTTCTTAAAAAAGTTCCCGCCGGACTGACGCCCATTTCGCGGAAAGATTTGGCGGAAAAAATAATTGCCGACGCACTGCCGGTGCGGTTTCAAATCCAGCAGCACAAAATCATCTGGCCGCCGGAACAGCGCGGCGTTTGACGCATGGACACTAGCGATTATGCGATTGACGTGCGCGGCGTCACGAAAAAATTCGGGACGCGCACGATTGTCAATGACATCGCGATGCAAGTTCGTCCCGGCGAGATTTACGGTTTTCTCGGCCCGAACGGCAGCGGCAAGACGACTTTTTTGCGAATGCTCTGTGGTTTGCTCACGCCGGATGGCGGCGAGGGAAAATGTCTTGGCCTGGATTTTCGCAGCGAGTCCGCCGAGATCAAAAAACGCGTCGGCTACATGACGCAAAAATTTTCGTTCTATGAAGATTTGAGCATCGAGGAGAATCTGGATTTCATCGCGCGGCTTTACGGGATGTCGCAACGCAAAGTTGCCGTGCAAAAAAGTTTGGAACGGCTCGGCATGGTTGAGCGACGCAAGCAGCTTGCCGGAACCCTTTCCGGCGGCTGGAAACAGCGGCTCGCACTCGCGGCCTGTTTGATTCACGAGCCAAAATTACTGCTGCTCGACGAACCGACGGCGGGCGTGGACCCGAAGGCGCGGCGCGATTTTTGGGAGGAGATTCACAAGCTCGCGGCGGACGGACTGACATTTCTCATCACGACGCATTACATGGACGAGGCGTCACGCTGCAACCGGCTCGCTTACATCGCCTATGGAAATCTGCTCGCGCGCGGCACGGTGGATGAGGTCATCAAAGCCGGCGGGCTGACGACGTGGGAAATTTCCGGCGGAAATCTGGCGGCGCTCGCGGAAAAAATCCGTGGGTTGCCGGGTGTGGAACAGGTCGTCGCGTTTGGAACGACCTTGCACGTCAGCGGGCGCGACGCGGAAAAATTAAACGCCAGCGTGTCGCCATTGATCTCCGGCGCGCAACGCTGGACAAAAATTGAATCGGGCCTGGAAGATGTTTTCATCAGCCTGATGGAAACGGCGAAGGATAATTTTTCATGAGGTTCAATTTCCAGCGCTTTTGGGCGATTGTCGTGAAGGAGTTCATCCAGATGCGGCGCGACCGGCTGACGTTCGGCATGATGATCGGCGTGCCAATGATCCAGTTGATTTTGTTCGGCTACGCGATCAACTCGAATCCGAAACATCTGCCGACGGCGGTTTATGCGGCAGACAACAGTGTGTTTTCGCGTTCGTTCATCTGGGGTTTGCGCAACAGCAGCTATTTTGACCTCGTGCACGAGGCGCACAGTCCGGCGGAAATAAATAATTTGCTCGCCGAGAACAAAGTGCAGTTCGCCGTGACCATCCCGGTGGATTTTTCGCGGAAGCTTTTACGCGGCGAACAGCCGGATTTGCTTTTGGAAGCCGACGCGACGGATCCGTCGGCCGTCGGTTTTGCGCAGGCGGCGGTGAGCGGTCTCGCCACGACCGTCCTGAACCACGATCTCACGGGGCCGCTGGCGAAATTGCAGGCGACCGCGCCACCGTTCAACGTCGTCTCGCACCAGCATTACAATCCCGAAAGCATCAGCCAATACAACATCGTTCCCGGATTGATGGGCGTGATGCTCACGATGACGATGATTATGATCACCGGCCTCGCGATCACGCGCGAACGCGAGCGCGGGACGATGGAAAATCTTTTGTCCACGCCGGTGCATCCGGGCGAAGTCATCGTCGGAAAAATCGTGCCGTACATCATGGTCGGCTATGTGCAGGTGATTCTGGTTTTGCTGGCGGCGAAATTTCTATTCAACGTGCCGATGCTCGGCAGCGTGCCATTGCTATTTTTGCTCGTGCTACTGTTCATCGTGGCGAATCTCGCGGTGGGCATCACTTTTTCCACGATTGCCAAAAATCAGTTGCAGGCGGTTCAGATGGCGTTCTTCTTTTTTCTGCCGTCGCTGCTGCTATCGGGCTATATGTTTCCGTTTCGCGGAATGCCGGGCTGGGCGCAAAACCTCGGCGAATGCCTGCCGCTCACACATTTTCTGCGCGTCGTGCGCGGGATTTTGCTGAAGGGGAACGGCCTTGCGGAAACCTTGCCGGACTTATGGCCGATCGCGTTGTTCCTGACCGTGGTGCTGGCCATTGGCATCAAGCGCTACCGGCAGACACTGGATTGAATTGCGGCAGACTGGCGTGTGAAACAATCTTTTTGTTCGCAAACCAAAAGCGAAACATTAAATTAAAACCATGAGCGTCGAGCAAATTGAACAATCCCTGGTCGCATGGACTTGATGCATCTGGACTCGAACCAGCTCTGGGCATCGGTGCTCTGGGGTGGTATAGGCGGCGGCTATTCGATTTACGGCTGGCGCCAGAAATCCGCGATTCCCTTTGCCGGCGGCGCGGCGATGACGGCGGTGTCGTTTTTTTTGCCGGCGCTGTGGATGTCAGTTGCGAGCGTGGCAATCATGTTCGCCGTGTGGTGGCTGTGCAAGCGGGGTTATTGAAATTAAAAAACCGGAAACCACGAACGGCTTCCGGTTTTTTAATTTTTTGCGGCGCGACCGTTTTTTAGAACGACCAGTTGACGATGGGGAAACCGGTGGCGAGCTTGTCGGGAAATTTATTGAACCACGGGTTGTTTCGCGCGACGTTGATTAAGCCAAGCTGAACCCCGCGCAGATTTTCCGAGTAGTTCACCAAACCCCACTGGAGGCCGTGAAATTCATTGGCGACATTGACGATACCGCTTTGCCAGCCGACGAATTTTTCGTTGCTGACGTTGACCATCGCCCACGCGACGCCGGTGTAAGTGTCGTCGTAATTGGCGAAGAACGACCAGGTGAAACCCTGGCTGACGCCGGTGCTGCCATTGACAAAGCCCAAGGCAAAAGCGCTCTGCGGATTTTCGCCCCAGATGCTCAGGCAGATGCCGCTGATTTCGGTGGTCTTGTCGTGGATCGCAATGTCGGGAGTCAGCGAAGCCTGAAAAAAAGGCGCGTCGGCTGCTTTGGCGCTGGCGATGCTGGCGGTCAAGGTCGTGAGGAGGATTAATTTTTTCATTTTCTTGTGATGCCACTCTATCCGATTCCATTTTTTGAACAATGGGGTGAACACCTTATACCGGTTCAATCCGCAAATGCCGCGCATTTCGTCAAAAAGAAAACCGGAAGCCAGTCGCCCGGCTTCCGGTTTGTAATTTTAATTAGGCTTATTTGCTCTTCTTCAGCGCACTCAAGCCCGCATAAACCGCGTTTTTGCCGAGCAACTGCTCGATGCGCAGAAGCTGGTTGTATTTCGCCAGACGATCCGAGCGGCTCAAGGAACCGGTTTTAATCTGGCCGCAATTTGTCGCCACCGCGATGTCCGCGATGGTCGCGTCTTCGGTTTCGCCGGAGCGATGCGAGAGGACTGCGGTGTAAGCGTGGAATTGCGCTAGTTGCACCGCGTCGAGTGTCTCGGTGAGCGAACCAATTTGATTTACTTTGACCAAAATGGAATTCGCCGTGCCGGTATCAATGCCTTTTTGCAGGAACTTGACGTTCGTCACAAACAAATCATCGCCGACGAGTTGAACTTTGTCGCCGATTTTATCGGTGAGTTCCTTCCAATGTTTCCAGTCGCCTTCCGCACAACCGTCTTCGATGGACACAATCGGATATTTCGCGACGAGCTTCGCATAAAAATCCACAAGCTCCGCGCCGGTCACAGTCTTGCCGGTGGATTTCTTAAAGGTGTAAGTGCCGTCGTGGTTGTAAAATTCTGACGCGGCCACGTCGAGCGCTAGGTTGACCTGCTTGCCCGCTTTGTAGCCCGCATTTTTCACGGCTTCGAGAATGGATTCGATCGCGTCCTCCACGCTATTCAACTTCGGCGCGAAACCACCTTCGTCACCAACGGCCGTGGACAAACCGCGCTTTTTCAAAACGGATTTCAGCGCGTGAAAAATTTCCGTGATGGCCTGCAAACCTTCGCTGAACGTGTCGAAGCCGTGCGGCTGGATCATGAATTCCTG
>PLHK01000056.1 GCA_003139955.1 Limisphaerales bacterium | reverse complement strand
CTCGGCGACATCCTTTACAGCCGCGTCGCGCGCTCGGACATCTGGGCGCTGACGAAGCTCGGCGCAAAGGTAACGCTCTGTGGTCCGTCCACGCTCGTGCCAAAAACTTTTGAGCAGATGGGCTGCCGCGTGACGCACGATGTGGACGAGGCGATCCGCGATGCCGATGTCATCAACCTGCTCCGCATCCAGCACGAGCGGCAGCGCAAGACAATGTTCCCGAGCATCGGCGAATACACGCAGCTCTTCGGCCTGAACAAGACGCGTTTTGCCAAGACCAAGCCCGACGCGCTCATCATGCACCCCGGCCCGATCAATCGCGGCGTGGAGATTGACAGCGAGATTGCCGACAGCAGCCGCTCCGTGATTTTGGAGCAAGTCACCAACGGCCTCGCCGTCCGCATGGCGGTTTTGTTTTTGGTCAATGGCGGCAAAGGCGCGCAGGAAATCGCGGCAAATTGAACTTCATTTCCTTTTCCAGAAAATCAGGAACACGCCGAGCAATCCCAACACCGTGCCGCCGATATAAAGATGCATGGTCTTGTCGTCAGGCGAGCCGACGAAAATGTTCTGCAACTGGCCGCCGATGGATTGCGCCAGATTGTGACCCCAGACCAGCAGCAGCACACCGCCGATCACGCAAAGGATGCCGATAATTTTTTGCATGGCTTTTCAATACGAACCGCCGACGGTTTCGGCAAGCCCTTTCATGATGGCGATTCCCGATGAAGTTCCGAGCCGCGTTGCGCCCGCGGCAATCATCGCCAACGCGGTCTGCGCGTCACGGATGCCGCCGGCAGCTTTCACGCCAAATTTTGCGCCGACGGTTTCGCGCATCAGTTTTACATCGGCAATCGTCGCGTCGGCGGTGCTGAAGCCGGTGGACGTTTTCAAGAAGTGCGCGCCGCTGTCCACGACCAGTTGGCAGACGCGAATTTTTTCTTCGTCGGTCAGCAGGCAGGTTTCCAAAACCACTTTCACCGTGCGTTCGTCGGCAGCCTCGACCACGTCGCAGATTTCGCGAAAAACATATTTGTCATCGCCCGCCTTGAGCCGCGCGAGGTTCAGCACCACGTCAATCTCGTGCGCGCCGTCGTCAATGGCCACTTCGGTCTCGAAGCGTTTAACGTCGCTGCTCATTGCGCCGAACGGAAAGCCGACAACGCTGGCGACTTTCACATCCGAGCCGTCGAGAAAATGCTGCGCGGCGGCGACCCACGAACCGTTCACGCAAACGGAGAAAAATTGATGTTCGCGCGCCTCGGCGCAAAGCTGTTCGATTTGCGCGAGCGAAGCATCGGGCTTGAGCAGCGTGTGGTCAATGTAGGCGGCGAGTTGGGCGGGCGTAAGTTCAATCGTTTTCACCGGAGAAATTTAGCCACAGATGGACACAGATGAAACACCGATTTTTACCACCACGAACAAAATTTATCCCAAAATCTGTCGAGGAAAATTGCCGCCAGCGTGCCGGTTAGAATGGCCACAATCAGGGCGGTAATCCAATCAAAGCTCGAAGAAAAACCTGAAAGGCCGCCGATAACAAAACCGCATACAAAATGAATCCAAGTTTTTGCCCAATCTCTTTTTGGCGCACCATTCATTTTGCAACCGGGTTTATTAAACCTGCAACAATTTTATCTGCTCGTTCTCTTTCGCTGCCGCTTCGCCGAGGGTCTGAGTTTGTTTGCGGCGGCGTTCGATGATGTGCTTGTCGAGCAACGGGTCGTAGGCGACGGGATAATTGCCGTCGTAACACGCCATGCAGAACGCCTCTTTTTTCTGGCCGGTCGCGGCGACCATGCCGGCTTGCGAAAGATAATGCAGCGAGTCGGCGTTGAGATATTTGCGGATCTCGTCCACGGTATTGTTCGCGGCCATCAGCTTGCTGCGGTCGGGAAAATCAATGCCATAAACGCACGGATTCATGTGCGGCGGACAACTGACGGCCACGTGAACTTCGCGCGCGCCGGCTTCCTTCAAAGTTTTCACCCGCGTCTTGCAGGTCGTCCCGCGCACGATGGAATCGTCAACGATGACAACGCTTTTGCCTTTCACTAGCGACTCGATGAGATTCAATTTCACACGCACATTAAAATCGCGGATGAGTTGCGTGGGCTGCAAAAAACTTCTGCCGACGTAATGGTTGCGGATGAACGCCATCTCGTAGGGAATGCCGGATTGCTCGGAGTAGCCCATCGCCGCGCACACGCCGCTGTCCGGCACGGGAATCACCAAATCGGCTTTGACATTGTGCTCGCGCGCGAGCTGGCGGCCCATCGCCTTGCGGACTTCATAGACGCTGTGGCCGTTGATGACACTGTCCGGCCGCGCAAAATAAACGTATTCAAAAATGCAGAACGCGCGCTTCTGGTGTTCGGGCCAAGCCTGGATGCTGGTCAAACCTTTTTCGTTGATGATGACGATTTCGCCCGGCTCGACGTCACGCACAAATTGCGCGTGGATCAAATCCAGCGCGGTCGTCTCGCTGGAAAGCACATACGCGCCATTTGCCGTGCGGCCAATCGAAAGCGGACGGAAACCGTGCGGGTCGCGCGCGCCGATCAATTCTTTCTCCGTCATTATCACCAATGAATACGCACCTTCGATGCGACGCAGCGTGTTGACGAGCGAGTTGGGAACGCCGCCAATTTCCGGCTGCGCGAGCATCATGATGATGATTTCGCTGTCCACGCTCGTCTGAAAAACGAGGCCGCGCGATTCAAGTTCGTCGCGCAACTCGGCGGCGTTGGTCAAATTTCCGTTGTGCGCGACAGCGATCTGGCCGCGCGCGCAATCCACCGTGAGCGGTTGGGCGTTGCGCAAGTTTGAAGTGCCGGTCGTCGAGTAGCGCGTGTGGCCGATGGCGCGGTCGCCGACGAGGTCGTGCAAAATTTTCGGGTCGTTGAAAATCTGCGGCACGAGACCCATGCCGTGGTGCTTGTAAAATTTTCCTTCGTGGCAAGTGACGATGCCCGCGCTTTCCTGTCCGCGATGTTGCAAGGCGTAAAGTCCGAAGTAGGCGAGTTCCGCCGCGTTCGGATGGCCGAAAACGCCGAAGACTCCGCAATAATGTTTGGGATAATTTTGTGGTTGGGTTTGCATCGCGCGCCGCTGAAATTAAGCAGAGAAAAGCTCAACGTGCAAGTCGGAACAAAAAAATTTGGCCGCAGACACACAGAGACGCAGAGGAAAATAAAATTCTCCGTGCCGCTGCGGCTCTGTGGCTAAAACAAAGCTGCTGAACTCAAATACGGCTGCAATTTTTCCACCAGTTCTTCCGGCAGGCGCTTCGGTTTTTCATCGCGGCTGGTGCAGCAGTGGAACGTTTCGGCTTCGAGAATCAGTTTGCCGTCCTGATTCAAAATGCGGTGGCCGAAATTCAGCCGCACGCGCTCGACGCGCGTCAGCCAGACTTCAATCGTCAGCAAATCGTCGTAGCGCGCGGGAAATTTGTAGCGCAGCCGCGCCTCGATGACGGGAAAAATAAAATCGCGTTCCTGCAATTCCAGAACGGTTGCGCCGAGCGCGCGCATGAGTTCACCGCGCGCGGCCTCCAGCAAATCCAGGTAGCGCGAATGGTAAATATGATTGCCGACGGTGCATTCGGCGTAGGTGACGCGGTGCGCGTAGCGGAACAGTTCAGCCATGCGCGCAGCCTAGCCGGATTGCGCCGAAGTTTCACGTTGAAAAATTCCATTTGCGCGATTCCGGTTTGCAGTTATGTTGGCACCATGAACTGGCAGCAATTCCTTACGCTGTTGATTGTCCTGGGCGTGGCCACCTTTTTCGTGTGGCGCAGTTCGGGAACGAAGAAGCATAAGCACAGTCACCATTGCGGCTGCGCGCACGGGTGCGACGCGGAAAAACCAAAGGAAAAAGCCACGCGCTGACGGTTCAAATCAGAAAGTAAATTCCACCAACCAACTTTTAGCATGGCCGTCACCAAAGGCAGTTCCACCGTTCACTTCGCCGCGCGCAGCCACAGCACGGGCGAGCCGGCCACGGGCCGCTGGACGCCCAACACGGACATTTACGCCACGGAAACCGGCCTCGTCATCAAGGCCGAACTCGCAGGCATGAAAAGCGACAGCCTGGAGATCACCGTTGAAGGCCAGCGCCTGCGCATCAACGGCATCCGCCCGGATTGCTGCCGTTCGCCACAATGCAGTTTTCTGGTGATGGAAATCAGCTACGGCCCGTTTGAAACGGTTTTAGATTTGCCCGCCGGTTATGATTTGAGCCAGGCGAAGGCGGTTTATGTGAACGGTTTTCTGCGCGTGGATGTGCCGCCGGTTCAGAAGCCGCAGCCCAAAACCACCAAGGTTCCCATCAGCGAAGGAGTTTGACCGCGCATTGACTTTGGCGACGCGGTATCATCTAACTGTCAGCATACGATGTTGAAATCGGCGGAAACAGAATTTGTCAGCATCCTCGGCTCCAGCGAAAAGAGCGAAGTGCCGGGTCGCGTCTCGTCGCGTTCACTGCCGGAAAACCTGCCCATCCTCGGCCTGTCGGACATCGTGATTTTTCCCGGTGCCGTCGTGCCGCTGCTCGTTGAGACCGGACCGAGCCTTAAACTCGTGGACGACCTCGTGGCCGGCGACCGGCTTTTTGCTGCCGTGCTGCAAACCAATCCCGAAATCGCCGAACCCGGCCCGCAGGATTTGCACAAGGTCGGCTGCGTTTCGCGGCTGAACAAGATGGTGAAATTTCCCGACGGCACGGTGCGCATTTTGGTCGAGGGACTCTGGCGCATCCGGCTGGATAAATTTCTGCCGGCAAATCCCTATCTGCGCGCCAGCTTTGAACTGCTCCGCGACGAGACCGAGGATTCCGTCGAGTTGCAGGCGATGCTCCGCAACGCGCACAAGCAGTTCGAGGAGATCGCGAAAGTTTCCACCGCACTTTCCGACCAGGTCAAAATCGCCGCGCTCAACAACGATCATCCCGGCCATTTCGCCGACCTCATCGCCGCGAACCTTGGCCTGCCGCTCGACGAAAAACAAAAATTGCTTGAAACCGCTTCCGTCCGCGAGCGGCTGCAAAAACTTTTGCCGCTGCTCAACCGCGAACAGGAAGTGCTCAATTTAAGTTCTAAAATCCAGCACGACGTCGCCTCCAACATCTCCAAGACGCAGCGCGATTTTTTTCTGCGCGAACAGATGCGCGTCATCCAGCGCGAACTCGGCGACACCGACCCGAACGCCAACGAGATCCGCACGCTCCGCGAAAAAATCGAGTCGGCCAAATTGCCCGACGACGCGCGTAAAGCCGCGAATCAGGAACTCGACCGGATGCAGCAGACTTCGCCCGCCGCCGCGGAATACGGCGTCTCGCGCAATTACCTCGACTGGATTCTCGCACTGCCGTGGCAGATTGAAACCGAGGACAAGCTCGACCTGAAAGTCGCGGAAAAAATTCTGGACCAACAGCATTTCGGCCTCGCGAAAGTCAAAGATCGTCTGCTGGAATTTCTCGCCGTGCTCAAACGCCGCAAGGAAATCAAAGGTCCGATCCTTTGCCTCGTCGGCCCGCCCGGTGTTGGCAAAACGTCGCTCGGCAAAAGCGTGGCCGACGCGCTCGGACGCAAATTCGCCCGGATTTCATTGGGCGGAATGCGTGACGAAGCCGAGATTCGCGGCCACCGCCGCACTTACGTCGGCGCGCTGCCGGGAAGAATTTTGCAGACGCTCCGCCGCGTAGAAAGCCGCAATCCCATAATTCTGCTCGATGAACTGGACAAGGTCGGCGCGGATTTTCGCGGCGATCCCGCGTCCGCGCTGCTCGAAGTTTTGGATCCGGCGCAGAACCACACGTTCACGGATCATTATCTCGATTTACCGTTCGATTTGTCGCGCGTGCTTTTTATCGCGACGGCCAACTGGCTCGACCCGATTCATCCCGCGCTGCGAGATCGTCTTGAAGTTATCGAACTGCCGAGCTACACCGAGTCGGAAAAATTGCAGATTGCCAAACGCTATCTCGTCCCGCGCCAACTCGAAGAACACGGACTGACGCGCAACGACGTGAAATTTTCCGACGCCGCGCTGCGCGAACTCATCCGCGAATACACGCGCGAAGCCGGCGTGCGCCAGCTTGAACGCGAGATCGCCGCGCTTTCGCGCAAGGCCGCGCGCAAAATCGTTTCCAAAAACGGCGCGGCGGAAATCGTGAAGCTCGAGGAAAAAGATTTGGGAAATTATCTCGGCCATCCAAAATTTGTCTTTGAAAGCGCGGAGAAAATTTCCGAGGTCGGCATCGCGACCGGACTCGCGTGGACGCCGGTCGGCGGCGATGTTTTGTTCATCGAGGCCACGCGGATGCGCGGACGCGGCAGCTTGATTCTCACCGGCTCGCTCGGCGAGGTGATGAAGGAAAGCGCGCAGACGGCGGTCAGTTATTTGCGTTCGCAGGCCAAGAAGCTCGACCTCGATTTTGACGATTATGGCAAGCACGATCTGCACATCCACGTTCCCGCCGGCGCGACGCCGAAGGACGGGCCGAGCGCGGGCGTGACAATCTGCGCGGCGCTGGCGTCGCTGATGAGCAAGCGGCGCGTGCGTTCCGACACGGCGATGACTGGCGAAATTTCTTTGCGCGGGCGCGTGATGCGCGTGGGCGGCATCAAGGAAAAAGTGATCGCTGCGTCGCGCTTCGGCGTGAAGCAAGTGATCTTGCCGGAAGGCAACAAACCGGACTGGCTGGACGTGCCGGCGGAAGTGCGCGCGAAATTGAAGGTGCATTTCGTGAAGCAGATTTCCGAGGTGCTGCAACTCGCGCTCGCGGCGAAATGAGTGCTTGCGCACGGCCACCATTTATAATTTGAATAATTTTCTGCAATTGAAATCGGCCTGCGTGCGCTTAAGTGCGGCGTTGATTTTATTTTTTGCCGTGGGCGCGACAGCGCAGACCAACACTTTGTCCGACGCAGAAATTCAAGGACGCCAACTGGCGCAACAAATTATCTCGGCAAAACCAGAAAACCCTGCTGTGCTAAATGGCTTGATGAAAATCAAAGATGGCAAAGGAATCAATTATCAATACTGTTTCTCCTCAATCACTTCACTGTTCCCAGCAAACGGTCACTGGCAAACTGATTATTATTTTGGCAGCACTACGACTAACACTTCGCATGTAAAAGGACCTTTAACAATCATCACTCCGAGTAACGAAATGACATCCAGTAATCTGCTTGCGGTTAAGTCGATGGTTTCGATTTTACATTTTGATTCCGAAGAATGTCCGCTTAAATATGGCTCTGGTGAATTTCAATTTTATCTTTCGGGTGAAAGAGGCAATTTCACATAT
>PLHK01000017.1 GCA_003139955.1 Limisphaerales bacterium | reverse complement strand
ATCGCGATTGAATTTTTGCTTGGCGGAAAAAAAGTCCGCATCGGCGGCATCTGCAAGGGCGCGGGCATGATTCAGCCCGGCATGAGTGCAACGGGTCAAAGACCTGCGGCTCTTCCCAATGGTGGCCGTGCGCAAGCACTGCACGCGACCATGCTCAGTTTCATCACTACGGACGCGGCGATTGACGCAAAAATTTTGCAGGCGGTGCTGAACGAAGCCGTTGCGCATAGTTTCAATCGCATCACCGTGGACGGCGACATGAGCACCAATGACACGGTTTTGGTTCTCGCAAATGGTTTAGCGGGCAACCAGAAACTCGTCACTCGTCACTCGTCACTCGTCACGTTTCAAGCCGCGCTCAATCATGTCTGCCTCGAACTCGCCAAGAAAATTGTGCGCGATGGTGAGGGCGTGCATCGCGTGGTGACGGTGCGTGTGAAGGGCGCGCAGACGATTCAGGATGCCGATGCCGCTGCGCGCGCGGTGGCGAATAGCGCGCTGGTAAAGACGAGCTGGCACGGCGGCGATCCGAACTGGGGCCGCATCATTGACGCGATCGGCTATTCGCCCGCCAAAGTGGTCGAGGAGAAAATTGACATCGGCTATAGCGCGGTCGGCTCGAAGAAAATCCTCTGGAGCCTCAAGCGCGGGCAGCCGACACCGGCGACGTTCAAGGCATTGTGCGCCGCCGTCGCGCCAAAGGAATTTGAACTGCACATCAACCTGAATCTCGGCAAGGCGAACGCGGTGATGTATGCCGCCGATTTGACCGAGGAATATGTGGACTTTAACAAAGGCGATGTGGGCGATCCGAGTTCGCTGGGCGGCTGATTTTTAGCCACGGATGAAACACGGATTGAACACGGATTTTTCAACGCAAGGCGCAAAGCCGCCAAGTCGCNNTTTGCGGGCGCGAGTCCAGCCACAATGTGGCTGGCTAATTTCCGACGCTCCTTCGGAGCAAAGAACGCTTGATAGAAACTCGATTGCAAAATAAATTCGCAAAATGGCACGAAAAAACGCACAAGAAATGGCTCGGTTGACGGAAGGACTTACAGGTGGTGGAACTGATTTATACAATTGGTTTCGAGATGCCTCCATTTCAGAACTTCATGAATACATACTGAATGTTTCGACTACGTTCAACCCGCACGCTTACGAACTTGCAAGAACCACACTTGAGATTCGGATTGCGGCAGAACAGTCCGAATCAGCAACGAAATTAGAGAAGCAGACTGACAGACTTGTAAACCAGACCGATGCGCTCGTTGGCTTGACACGCAAACTGTATTTATTGACAGTTGTTTTGATTATTGTTGCGGTCGTCCAAACGATTGTCATGTTGTGCCAAAAATAAATTTCCTCTTATGAATAAGCCGACACGGATTTTAACAGCCATACTTGTCTCGCTTCTGCTTGGCGGTATGTTTGCATACCAAGATGCACAGAAAAATGAACCGACTTATCAGCAGCATCCGGCGACAGTTATATTGACAAACTTTTTCTGCGGTTTTTTGGTTGGGTTAATTTTTTATTTTGGGAGCGGATGGCTTGAAGGGCGAAAAGAAAAAAAGTTAAAGCAACCTGAAGACGTTAAATTTTACGAGGAAGTTGCGCGTGAGTTGCAAGATAAACCAATGAGTCCCGGACTCTGGACAAAAGCTTTTGCCGAAATGGGCGGTGACGATGCCAAAGCACGAGCACTATACATAAAATATCGTTTCGCGCAATTGGCGGAGGAAGAGCGCGTGACTAATTTGTCGCACGAAGAAAAGGAAAAAATGAAAGAACGTGCGGCTCGTGAAGCAAATGAAAAAGAGTTGAAGAAGAAAGAAGAGGAGAGACGCATTTTAATCCGACCGTTCACATTCGAGCTATTCAAAGAGGAATATCGTCGTGAAATTCCACTTCATCATTATGGCCGAACGGAGCAGCAACAAATGTTCGAGGCATGGCAAAAGCAAAAGCTGGAATCCGTTAGATTTTTTGACGCAACTTCCGAAAAATCGTAAAAGCCGCCGGATTTCTCCAGCGGCTTTTGTGTTTCAATCGGAAATCGTAAATCCGAAATCGTAAATCAGTAGGCTGCCTGCGCGCCTTTGATGGAACGCTTTTTCATCCACGGCATCAGCGCGCGGAGTTTCGCGCCGCTGATTCCAGTGAAAACCCAAAGCCCAAAGCACCTTTGCTAGCATCGGCTTCCGTGCCGGTGACAAGTCGAGCCAAACCCACTTACCCACAACCTCCGCCAGGTTCGTATTGCTGCGGCAATTTTGTCCGCAAGCAATTCAAGACCGCCTCCGTGGACAAGCCACGATTCATCTGATGTTTGTGGCCCAGCAAATCCTGCTCCATGCGCAGATCCATCCACTGGATGAGTCGAAGCCACCTTAACCATTTTGAAAAACCCATCCATCTGGGCCATGAACAACCGGGCGGAGTCAATCATGGTGCGCTTCCGGGATCGTTTGCAAATTTCAGTCAAAGTCATGGCAATCGAAGCGGTCCGAGATCCCACTGCGCGTGCCAGAGTTCATTACCGTAATGGTCGACTTGATGAAGCTCAAGCAATGCAGTTGCTATCCGACCAGGATAGAGCCCTTGCGCTCCGCCGAGATAAAAATCTCCGATTATTTTGTCCAGTTCGATACCGTCTTGGTATGAAGACTTGACCACTTGTTTTCCATCCACAGCATAGGAATAGCGAAAATTGATCCAAGTATTAAAAACAAAATAGGTCGTTCCGGTGATATAAAACCCATGATAATTCTTTATCCCGTCCAAATTCGTGTGAACAAAGAAATTAACCTTTAGGAAATTCTCGAACATAGCTTTTTTGGCTGCATTGCTTAACTGGCCCCCGTTCCAGAGTCCGCTTATGACTGCCTTGGCTGTAGTTGCCGTTTTTTCCTCGGTTGCGGCCTTGACGAGTGCCAGTTGATTGGTTGGGGTTGTGAACATCCAAAATCGAACGAGAAAGCGTTTAGCAACAACATCTGCGCTCTGATAAGCGTCAAACCATCTTGCTTGATCACGACTTTTCCCAACGTTGAAATCGGCCTCAATATATTTGCGTTGCTGTTTCCACCACATTTCTAATTGTTCACTTGTCCAGCTTACACCAAGCATGGCTTGAAGATAGGATGTCACATAATCGGGACATCGCGGCTTGCGATTGAGCGGCCAGTTAAAATAGAAGGATATCAACTTGGGATGCACATATTCGGCGAGTTGCTGAGCCAGAGCCTGTTGTGCTTCATGGGAAATGGGTGGTGCACCGGCAGCATCTTGTTTCTTGATTTCCTTTGAAAGAGCAAGCAAGGCATCAACTGTGTTTACATCCGGCGGAATATCCGTCGGGGGCGTTTCCAAACACATTAAGGCCTCGTCCAAGTCTGGTTCGGAAGTATGAAGCAAAGGCAAAACGTGTTTAGCGGCTTCGTGTGCATCAATGCAAGTGGCGGCAATCATGGCAGCACGGCGAACCTGGCGCGGAGTTTGGAGATCAATCAACGGCGCAAGGGACTCAAATGCATCTTTGGAAAGAGGAATATCACCGGCCAGCCCAATCAGGAAACATCTCGTACCAATATCTTCGGTGTCGTCAATTTCTCTCAGAATTTCCTTCTGCTCATCAGGATTTATAGGACGTAGCCAGGCAGCGATTTGCATCCGGTTATTTTTATCATGATGTTCCAGAAAGAAAGAAATAAGCTTTCGCGCGCGTTCAGCTGAACGGGGCATCGTCAGTAGCATATCTCTCCGATTGCACAATGTTACTTGTTCGATCAAAGCAGAAAGAAAACTCTCTCGGGTGAAATGCTCATCACGTATTAGGGTTTGGCAGTCAATAAGCCGTTCTCTAAAAAAACCTTCATGTGGATAATCGTAACCACATAAATATACGTTGGTACCTTTGAGTTCTACTATCCCTGCATATCCTGAAAGGAGTTGATATCTGTCTTTTGTCTGACCACTGAAAAACGCCACCACCTCGATCTTATTGGTAGATTGTATTGGATCGTTTTTATTGGGTGCCGAGAGCCACTGATAGGTTTTTTCACCATCAGCTACAGTTAAAACATTTGTTGGGTGCTCCCCTTTGTAGATTTCCTGTACCTGTATGTTACCTTCTTCATCCAGGAAGCCTCGGACTATAAGCCTGGCTTCGTCAACGTCTCCATCCATGTTGAAGACAGGAACATCAGGCATGAAGCGTGCGCGCAATGTGGTTGAAGACAGAAATATCGCAGCGAATATGTAAAGCAGTATGCTTCTCATTGGGGGTTTCGGCTATATGTTGGGCAATGTCATGGGGTTTTCAATCTTGGGGTAGCTATTTTGCTTATTTTTGTCCTGCTTCCTGGATTTGCAAGGCATTTTTTACCGCTGACAAATCGAGGGCCAGCCGCTGTTTTTTGAAATAAAAAAGCCGCTGGATTGCTCCAGCGGCTTTTACGTTTCAGATTTTCTAAATCAATACGCGGCTTGCGCGCCTTTGATGGAACGCTTTTTCATCCACGGCATCATCGCGCGGAGCTTGGCGCCGGTTTTTTCGATAGGATGCTTCTCGCCCTTCGCAAGCAGCGCGTTGTAGCGTTTGTAGCCGCCTTCGTATTCTGCAACCCAGTCTTTGGCGAACTTGCCGG
>PLHK01000073.1:3272-3843 GCA_003139955.1 Limisphaerales bacterium | reverse complement strand
GTGTCCATTTTCAGGAGCCAGCCCGTCTTGAAGCCAGACAGCCAGAGCTTTTCTATCTTCAAAAAGTGTTTTTTGACCTTAAAATCCCGTTTTGCAATACTGCGAAATGCTTCCGCAATATTGCCCAGACGTTTTGCAATATTAGGAAATGGTTTTGTAATATTGGGAAATGACCGGCTTTTACCGGTTTTGGGGGGGGGTCTGGCTAGTTTTAGCCCAAACGGGGATTTGCCACCTAGGAACGGCATCCCAACCGGACGCCCGCACCAAGATAATTAGCCGTTGTTATTGCAACAGGAGTCAGCGCTGCAAAAATTTCGCCACGGCTTCCGTGCGNNGCGATCTCCTTGTAGATCAAACCTTGCGCGAGGAGGTCGAGCACCTGTTGTTCGCGCTCGGAAAGTTCCGCCAGTTCGCCGCCGGCGGGCGCGGGCGCAACGCGTTTTTGGAACGACTGCACGACCATTCGCGCGATGTGCGCCGTCATCGGCGAACCGCCGCGCTGCATCTCGCGGATGGCCTCGATCAATTCCTTGGTCGGCGTGCGCTTGAGCAGATAGCCGTTGGCACC
>PLHK01000073.1:2956-3186 GCA_003139955.1 Limisphaerales bacterium | reverse complement strand
GTTGTCCTCGACGATGGAAATGGCAATGGGCATTTGTTAAAAGGCGGAAGTAAGCATGCAGAAGGCAGAAACATTTTGCAGCAACTCATTTTTGTTTCTACTGTTTCCTTCTGCGTTCACATTTTGATTGGCACGGTCATTTGCACGAGCGTGCCGCCATCCGCGCCGGCGGAAATATCAAATTCACCGTGAACGTCGGCGAGCCGTTTGCGCATGTTTTTCAGGCCGTT
>PLHK01000073.1:0-2949 GCA_003139955.1 Limisphaerales bacterium | reverse complement strand
GTGTTTGACCACGTTGTTGACCGCCTCCTTGAACGCGAGGAAAACATTGTGGCGCACCTCGGGCAGGATCATCACGGACGGCAGCCGCACCGGCAGTTCGGAACGAAACCGCACGCCGGCCAGCGCGAAATAATCCTGCGCGTATTTGCAGACATAATTGGCGAGGCTTTCGAGTGTGTCGTTGGAGGAATTCAGCGCCCACACGATTTCGTCGAGCGACCGCGTGGTGTCGCGCGCGGTCAGGGAAATCTGCTGCGCGTGCAACTCGACTTCGGCGGGCAAATCCTTGTCGGTCTCGGCCAGTTCGCCAAGCAGCGCAACCTGCGTGAGGTTCGCGCCGATCTGGTCATGCAAATCGCGCGCGATACGGGAGCGTTCGCGTTCCAGCAATTCTTTTTGCCGATGCGCGCGCAACTGGCGTTTCAGTTTCGCGGTGGAAATCAGATAAATGATTCCCGCCAGCGCGCCGAGAAAAATCAGCGTGGCCAAAATTAAAAATGACGGCGTGCGCCAGAATGGCGGCTCCACGGTGACGGCGAGCGAGGCACCGGTCTCGTTCCAAACGCCGTCTTCGTTACCGGCGATGACGTGGAAGACAAATTCCCCCGACGGCAGTTTGTTGAAATGCGCCACGCGTTCGCCGCCGATGTCCGTCCACTTTTTGTCGGAATTATTTTTACCGCGCTCCTCCAGCCGATATCGGAACCGCGTGGCGGCGGCGTTCTTGGGAGCGGAGAAATTCAGGCTGGCGAACTGGATGTCCAACTGCTCGTTTTGCGGCGTCAAAGTGATCGCGCCGTTCCACGCCGTGCTCAAGTGGTTGGTTTTCTGCTCCACGCCGTCCACAAGCACAGACTCAATGACCACTGGCGGCGGATTGGTGTCCGGCTGTAAGTCCGCCGGGTTGACCGCGACCACGCCGGCGATGGTGGGGAAAAATAACTTTCCATCCAGCGCGCGGATGGCTGCGGGCTGCGNNGCCAGCGGAACATTCGTGCGTGAGAAACGTGCGGCAGGAAACAGTTTTGGCCGCGCCGGCGGTAAAATCCGCGAGCGATTTTTTCTCCACGCGCATCAGGCCTACATATGAGCCGATCCACAAATTGCCTGCGCCATCGCCAATCAGATAGCCGATGCTGTCGGTCGCCAGCCCACCATTGAGCGTGGAGCAGGTTGACCAAGTTCCATTTTGAAACCGTGCGAGGCCGTGACCGGAAGTGCCAACCCACAACCCGCCGTCCGCGTCGGCGAGGAGGCAGGAAATGTCCTTCACCGACGCGGGCACGGGAGAAATTTTGCCGGCGCGCAGTTGAAAGAGTCCGTCGCGCTCCGTGCCGATCCAGAGATTTCCCTGAACGTCTTCCGCCAGTGCGCGAATGGCGCTGGCCGGCAGCCCGTCATGTGTGGTAAAAAAATTCCAGTTCGTGCCATCAAAACTGCCGAGGCCATTTTCGCCACCCGCCCAGATTTTTCCGGCACGATCCTCGAAGAGAGCAAAAATTTCCTGGCCAATTTTTTGCGCCGCCGTCACCGGCAGAAAATTATTTTTCCCGAACTCAAACAGGCCCTCGCCGCGCGTGCCGGCCCAGATTTTTTGATTCTTATCCACCAGCACCGTCCACGCATTCGAACTGGTGCCGATGCCGTAGCTGGTGGCGACATTGGTCAGCCAATAAGCCAGCCCGTGGCTGTTGAAGGCCACCCACAATCCGCCCACCGCATCCTGCGCAACGGATTGCGCGACCTCGCCGGAAAGTCCGGCGGGTGAGAAAAAAACCTTTCGCCTGATGCGATCTAGTCCGCCGCCATCCGTGCCCACCCAAAGGTTGCCTTCGCGGTCGAGCGAGAGCGACAGCACGATGTTGTGCGAAAGCCCTTCATCCTTCGTGATGTGAACACAACTGCCGTCGGGTTGAAACCAGAACAGCCCTGCATTCCGAATCCCGACAACCAAATTGCCCGCCGCATCTTCGCAGACGGCGGTGATGTTCAAGTCAAACGAGACCACGCCAGGCTGTCCTGCCGGCGTCTGGCGCGGCGCATAAACCAAGTCGCTCGGCCATGGACTTGATCCGTAATCCTTTTCAAGCTTGCCATCACGAAACTTTTTGACGCGACCATCTTGGAATTGCCACACAACCCCATCTTTACCCGGCACAAGCAGATGCACTGAACGAGAAAAAAGTTGTTGTACGACCCAGTCTGGAACATTGGCCAGATGCAGATTCATTTTCCCATCCTGCCAGCAGAAAACATTTCCGTTCGCGGCTCTGAACCAGACACTGCCGCCACCGTCTTCAAAGGCGCAATTGACCATGCCGACCGCGGCCGTCTCGGGGAAACTCTGCACCACGCCGTTCTTGATCGCACAAAGTCCGGCAGTATCGGTGCCGACCCACAAGGTTTGCCGGCTGTCCTCGAAAAGGAAAACGATGCGGTTGCTGGGCAATCCCGGCGTATTGTTCACGTTGAAGGGTGTGAAGGATTTGCCATCAAACCGCGCCAATCCATTAAGCGTCCCCAACCAGAGGTAGCCGTCGTGCGTCTGCGTGATGGCGATGACGGAGTTTTCCGGCAGATGATCGTCGGTGTTCCAGACATCCACAAGGTAAGGAGTATCCGCCGCCGCGCGCCGTCCAAAAAACAGCGCCAGCGCGAGGCAAATGACGTAAAATTGGATTCGCCGTTTCAATCTTTGCGGAAAGAATACGCATTAACGGCGGGATAAAAAGATTTTTCAAAACCCGCTTGCGGGTGGCACGCGATGGGCTATATGTTTCTTGCCCTTGAGAACGGGCGCTCCGTTTTTCCCGTTGAAAGACGAGCTTCGGCGGATCTGGAAATTTATCGTGTACCAGATCCGCCATTTTTTTATTCCCGTTGCGCAACCAAAGTCGGACAGCCAGCTACGGAATCAACGACCAAACCATCTCCCAGATAGAGCTAGTT
>PLHK01000008.1:5942-10943 GCA_003139955.1 Limisphaerales bacterium | reverse complement strand
TATCGTTTTTAATCCGTTTGGTGTCCGTTTTGGTGTCCGTTTGCAGACTTGTCCGGTCACTTGTCCGGCGACTTGTCCGGTCGCTATGCGTTTTTCGTTCCTCGCCTTCGTTCTACGGCTATGCCGCGACGATGCGATGAAGGCGTGGGTTCAATCTTCATCAATGTCTGATAGTTCATGGCCGACGCCAAACTCGCCGATGGTTCGCACTGGACTTGGAAGGCCAAATACTCCGGACACCAGTGGGTGCGGCGCGGTCGCGGTTGGTCCTTGAATCATGTGCGCGTGTTCAATGAGATCGAAACGACCTTTCGGCGAAACATCAAGCAATGTTTCATTGATCACGATCCAGCCAACGGTATGTTGCTGCTTCGCCGACAACCGCTTGAAAAAGTCAAGCAACACCTCGCGCCTCCCACCGATGTAGTAATCAGTTTCCAACCACAGGTGAACTGTCGAGTCAAAACCAGCGTTGTTAATTTGCTCAATGGCGGCGAACAGCCCATCAAACGCAAAGCGGCGATACCTGCCGACGACGTCATCGGCAGTGATCTTCCATTTGATTGCTGCATCCCATTCGACCGAATCAAGCCATGTGGACACGCCTCCTTGCAAGCGCTTGGGCAAATTCGCTCGTCGTGCAGGTTTTCCGATGATTTGGTGAACGATGCCAAACCATTCGCCGCGAATCCTGTGGCCATAGCGAATCCATGAAAAGCGAGGGGACGGGTAGAGCGTGTAATCTTTGCTTTTGAACTTTGGCAGCGGCTTCGCCTTGATGGTGAATTGGGAAGTAACGATGGTCGTCCGATCGTTGAGCGCTGTCTGACATGCTTCAAACAGGCCTGACTGGCTCACGCGCTTGGGGTCGCAACCGAATGCGACTTCGGCCAAAATCGAAATACCCTGCCGCCTAAAACAGGAAATAACGCCATTTAGCAATTCTCGAACCGTGATCCGCGTGGTGACGCTGAAATCTCTTACCCGTTTGACTTTCTTGCACTCAACGAACGAGTCCACTCCGCCGCGCCTCAGCAAAATGTCGGGAGTGCGGATTGGGGGCTGCTCTTCAATGAATTCTATGCGGTCAACGCCAGCGACTAGCGCATAGCGCGCTGCCGTGATTAGCTCAAAGGCGGTGGAGTCGAATTCGTCGGGGTCAACAACTCGGAGAAGTCGTTCGACGCGCTTTGGTAGTCCTTTGATTTGCTTTGCCTGCAATACGTCCAACGCCTCGTCAAGGAGTTGGACGATTATCACACAACGACCCGCACCGAAGATGTCGTAATAATTGCTTGGCTGATGCAGATAGCTCGTCGCTCCAACGAGATATTTTTCCAAAGCCGCCAACGGAGTCCCGCCTGCCTGTCGTTTCTGATACGCCAGTAGATTGGGGTGCAGCCCGGCGTCGAACTGCTCCTGGAGTTGAGTGTCCGGGGCACACTGCAATTTTGAACGAAGCCCGTTTATGGCTTTTTTCACATCTGCAAATGGGAAACTCATGCTGTTGGCTATCGCTTTTCCAGTTTGTCTCGGCACATCATGTGCGCAGACGTTTAGCCTCTTGAAGGCAGGCATACCCTTCGGATTGCTGGCCAATGGCGAGCAGGGCGCAGCCTTTGTTGTTCCATGCGCTGGCATCGCGTGGATCGAGTGCAATCGCCCGGTCAAAGCAGACGACAGCCTCTTGGCCGAGTTTTAACGCAAGCAATGCAGCGCCTTTGTTGCACCAAATAATTGCGTTGCTCGGATCAATGGCGAGTCCCTTCTCGTAGCAGCGGATTGCCTCGGCGTTGTTGCCCTCCTGTTGATAGTCCGAGCCGAGCCGGAAATATCGGTCGGCGTCGGGGGCGAGCAACTTTCTGCACTGTTCAACCCCTCTGGAGGCGTCCTTGTTTCCAAGTTTCTCGGCTTCCAAGAAACATTTGAGCGCTTCCTGAAAACTCCCTTGATGGCCTAGGGAATCACCTTTCAGCATCCATGTTCTTGCGTCGTGTGGGGTGATTTCCAAAATCTTGTCATAGCAAAGCAAGGTTTCCCTGTAACGGCCTTGGGTGCAAAGTGCAGCGGCTTTGTCACGCCAAGCAACTTGCATTCGTGGATCAATTGCCAGTGCCTTGTCGTAGCAGGCCATTGCGTCGTCCAACCTGGCAAGCGCCTTCGATGCACTCCCTTTAGCATACCACGCATTCACGTCGAGCGGGTTGATTGCCAAAACGCGGTTGTAACAAGCGAGAGCCTGTTCGTGCATTCCCAAGTCCAGAGAGCGATTACCCTTGCCGCCCCATGCGCTCGTGTTCTGAGGGTCAATTGCCAATGCTTTTTCGTGGCATTCAATCGCTTCCCGAAGTCGGCCAAGAGCCTTAAGAGTTAGACCCTTGTTATTCCAGATGTCGGGGTTTTTCGCATCCACAGCAAGCGCGGCATCGTAGCTGCGGATGGCCTCCTCAAATTTGCCCGCCCGATAAAACGCAAAGCCTTGCTCGAAGTGATCTTCGTCGGTCAGCAAGAACCTTTGATACTGCGTGACGTATTGGGCTGCGGTCGGATCGCCAAGCTCCTGCGCTTTTTGAAAACAAACGAGTGCATCCTGATAACGCTCCAGTGCGGCGAGCACAAAACCTTTGCTAAGCCATGTGAGAGCGGTTCTTGGATTTATCGCCAGCGCCTTGTCGTAACAAATGCCCGCCTCTTCGTGCTTACCGATGGAGAAGAGCACCGCACCCTTTCCGACCCAAGCAGTCGCATAACCCGGATCAACGGACAGTGCCTGTTCGCAGCAGACGATTGCATCCTCGCACCGGCCCAGTGCGGCGAGCGAAGTGCCCTTTGTGTTCAATGCGCCTGCATTTTTTGGGTTGATCGCAATTGCATGGTCAAAACACGCTATAGCCTCGTCATACCTCTCCTGGGCAGCGAGTGCGTTACCCTTGTTGACCCAGGCCATTTCAAATCGAGGCTCAATCGCAACCGTTTGATCAAAGAACTTGATGGCCTCAATATCCTTTCCAAGGCTTAATAGTGAGAGACCCTTGTTATACGCCGCGTTTGCGCTCTTGGGATCAATCGCCAGCGCTCGGTCGTAGCAGCCAAGCGCGTTCTCGTGCTGACCTTGAGTGCTGAGGACCGTTCCTTTACCTAACCACGCTTCTGCGTCTCTGGGATCAATCGCAAGCGCCTTGTCATAGAACCGTGTCGCCTCCTCGTGCTGGCCAAGGACATGTAGCGCCCGGCCTTTATTTCTCAAGGCCATCACAAATCGTGGGTCAATCGCCAGCGCCTTGTCGCAGCACTGAATCGCCTCCTCGCCCCGGCCGAGGGCACTCAGCGCACTGCCCTTGTTGTTCCATATTTGAGTGACTCTTGGGTCAATCGCGAGCGCCGTGTCGTAACAACGTATCGCCTCTTCATGCCGCCCTAGGGCAGCCAGCGATCCGCCTTTATTGTTCCAAAAAGATGCTGTTTTTTCTCCAACGTCCGTCATCTCAAACTTCTGCCCAGTTCTCCGCTCAAGCATCAGCTCCAAGTCACCCCGCAATTCCTGAAATGTGCGGTATCGCTCTAAAGGTCTGGGCCGAAGGCATCGCTCAATGACCGAGCCCAGCGGACCCTCAATGCGAGGCACGCGCCCTGTAATCTGTTGATCGTAAATCCCTCGCATATAGCTTTCCGCGTCGCCTCGCCACGGCACATTAAAAGGTGGAACCCGACTTCCTGCCGCCATCTGCCATAACACCAGACCGAAACTGTAAATGTCGCTTCGGATGTTCGCCCCTTCAAAACGATACACCTCCGGCGCGATGTAACCGGGCGTGCCGCACCTTACCTTGCCATCGGCTTGCATTACGCNNCCCTGACCGGCACCAATGCGCCAACTCGACCGCCGACTCCTCGCCAGGCTGCCTCTGTGGCAATCGCCAAACCAAAATCACTCACTTTTAGGGTTCCATCCTGAGTGATCATTATGTTGGCTGGCTTGATGTCGCGGTGGCACTCCACGCCATGCGCTTTGGCATGCTCCATGCCCAGACAGAACTGAATTCCCCACTTCAGCAATTGACTTTCGTCCAAGGGGACGCCAGTCAAATGATCCCATAAGCTCGCGCGGCCTTTTGCATCGGCTGCCACATAATCCATGACCACAAACAATCGTCCGGATACTTCCTGGACAGACCGCACAGGCAAAATGAGTTTTCCGCTCTCGTTTGAGGTTGCTATCCGACCATGGTGGATTTCTTCAACCCAGATCGCAGACAGAATGAACGGGTGCCGCTCCAGATTCACCCACACAAGTGCTTCCTTTTTGAATGCCTCACATGCCGCTGGATCAGCCGTCAATTCGTCCTTGAAAGTTTTTAAGGCGAAAGCCTCGCCTGTTTCACGGAGATGCACGAGGTAAACGACACCGAATCCGCCCTTACCAAGCAATTGATGCACCACATACTTGCCAGCGATCACGTCACCCTTTTTGTATAGGTCTGAAGACATGCGCCATCCTACTGATTTAATGAAAACGATAACGCCTGATCCTTGACGGCGATGACGACGCGGTCGCCTGATTTGAATTCCGCCCGCACCAACATGGCTGCAAGCGGATTTTCCACGGCTTGCTCAATCGTGCGGCGCATGGGCCGAGCGCCAAGCGTTGCGTCCCGTCGTTGTGCGCAAATCCATGTCACCGCCTCCGGGGTGATTGTAAGTTCAATGTCTTGTGCGGCCAGCCGATCTTTGACCTGGCCGAGCATCAATTCCGCAATCTTTTCCACATCGCCGTTGGACAGCGGATTGAAGGNNTGCCACATTACCGCTGGACAGCGGATTGAAGGCCACGACCGCGTCGAGCCGGTTGAAAAATTCCGGGCGAAATGCGCTGCGGACGGCCTGCTCCGGGTTTGGCGGCGGTTCGACGCCGGCGACTTGACCGAATCCAATTGCCGGGCGGGACCGAGTCTGGCCCAAGTTTGACGTGAGAATGAACAGGGCATTGGATGCGTCGGCGGT
>PLHK01000008.1:252-5916 GCA_003139955.1 Limisphaerales bacterium | reverse complement strand
GTGTTTCTCCATGAACTCGCTCATGTCAATCCGCAGCATGGCGCGTTCGCTATCGAACAAAAATGACGCCGTGGCCTTGGCCAACTCGGTCTTGCCGGTGCCGGTTGGCCCGGTGAAAAGGAGCACGGCCACCGGCCGATTGGGGGCTTTCAATCCGGCACGAGCGCGCTGGACCGCCTGCGCGACTGATTCACAGGCTTTGTCCTGACCGATAACCCGGCGTTTGAGTTGGTCTGCCATGCCGACAAGGCGCTCTCGCTCGCCTTCATTCATCTGTGCGAGCGGAATCCCGGTCTTCTCGGCGACCGCCTGGCGGATGACGTCAACCGTCACGACTGCCGCCTCGATTTTGTCCCCCGGCTGCGCGCTGAGGATGGGGACGGCAATCCGCGCACATGCCTCGTCGAGCACGTCCACGGCTTTGTCTGGCAGTCGCCGGTCACGCATAAAGCGAATGCTCAAGGAAACGGCGGCTTGAATCGCCTCCGGCGCAATTGTGACGCCGTGTTTTTCCTCGAATCGCTTCAAATAGCCTTTGGTGAGGATTTCAACCGCCTCGTCGGCGGTCGATTCGCTGATGGTGATGGGCTGAAAACGGCGTTCCAAGGCCGCGTCCCGCTCAATGTATTTCCGATACTCGGCCTGGGTGGTTGCGCCGATGCACCGCAATTCTCCTCGTGCCAGTGCTGGCTTCATGATGTTCGCAGCGTCCAATGGGCCGCTGCCCGCGCCTGCGCCCACGAGCGAATGGATTTCGTCAATGAATAGAATCACGTCCGGTGACGCGGCGACTTCGCGGAGTATTCCCTGCATCCGCGCCTCGAAATCTCCCCGTGACGATGCTCCCGCCACCAGATCGGCGACGTTGAGTTGCACGAGCCGCTTGCCGGTGAGCGGGGCGTCTTTGTTTTGCGCGATGCGCCATGCTAGTCCCTCGACGATGGCCGTTTTGCCGACGCCGGCGTCGCCCAAAAGGAGCGGGTTGCTTTTCGTCTCGCGACTGAGGGCGCGAATAATTTGCAGCAACTCGTCCCGACGCCCAATGCACGGTGAAATTTTGCCATCGCGTGCCAGTTGCGTGAGGTCTTTGCCAAAATGTTGCAGGAAGCTGGCTGCCGCTGGCTGTTGTGGTGAGGGAGAGGCGGTAATCCACTTAAAAATCACTTTCTTCAGCGTTTCCGCTCCCGGAGTTTTTTCTGCCAATGCCGCTGCCATCGCAGTTGACGGCGTTTCTATGAGAGCAAGCAGGAGATGGAGCGATGTGACTACCGGAGTGTCCACCGCGAGTTTGACCGCCCGCTCGAATATCAACCTGCTGGCAGACGAACGGCTGATTCTCTTGCGCCCCTTTTCAGTGTAGTTCCCGTCACCGAACTGCTTGCGAACTTCTCGGTATAACGCAATCCGGTCGCAGCCTGTTTGTTGAAAAACGGCGGCGACTGCTTCGACCTCGGCTTTCATGACCGCCGCAGCATCACGAGAAATCCCGACGTCGCTCCAGTCATGCAGAGATAGCAGATTGCCGAGCTTGCAGACGCCGACAAACAAGTGTTCCGGCTCAATAAATTCGTGCCGCGTGCCGGTTGCTTCCTTGGCGGCAGTTTGCCAAGCGTAGTCAAGGCCGATAGAAAAATCAGGCATAAACTGATTGGTTATGAATTCTCAACCCGCTGCGTTCGCGCGACCAACTGCTTGCTCCTCAAGGATGGTCTCCGTTTCGTGCAACATCGGATTGCAAACATGATGCCGAATTTCCTCTGTGAGAACAATCTTGGCTTTACAGATGAATTCAAACCCGACATGCAGACTCCGAGCGTGTTTCCTAAGCGCACTCTTTTTTTGGCGAAGCGAGCGCGGTCAACGGTGGAGACGCGGGGTGGAGGAGCGTTCTACCTTGACGGCGCGAGCGAGCCATATAATTGAAGCGCGAGGCACGCTCCGGTTTCCCAAATGGGGACATGATTGTCACGATTTCACCCCGCGAAGTCGCAGTGCCTCGACCCAAAACCACATCGCTTCAGGAATGGGTTTCAACTTGCCGACGGCGGAATATGCCGCGTCAAATTTTGCGTCTTTCAANNGCGCGGAGCGCACTCGTGAGCAACGCGGCCTTGGCAGCAGCAGTTTTCATTTCCTCCCGCCGAAACTTAACGCCGACAAGATGACTTTCAATTTGTTTGCGGCCGGCGTCGAGCAGCGCATCGCGCCCATCTTTTGGCGCGGCGGCAAAGCCAACCTGGGCGATGCGATACGCAGTGTTGAAGGCGTCCTCCAAGGCCGTTTCTGTTGTAAATTTTCCGCCACGATAACCGTTTTCAGCGGCGAAAACCTGATTGTAGGCGGCACGCACGGCACCGACATCGGTGGCGGCATCAAAAAGTTCACCGATGTCAAAAACCTGCTTCATGAACTGCATTGTGTATTTCTCGTTTAACGCCACGCCGGTCGTGTTTGGGCCGAAGGCGGTCAACTTGTCGCCGAGCAGACCTTCAATGGTCGGGACGAACAGCGCGCAGTCGCCTTCCACAAAAAGCGTCCGCAACGGCACGCGCTCCATTTGTGGATACACGTTCCGTTCATGCACCACGTCGAGCAGGACGAACGGCGCGGGATTCTTCGCGTCGAGCGGTGTGTAGGAAAACTTAAAATGTCGCCGCGCGGGAATACGGTGTTCCCCACGATCATCCTCGGTCATGCCAGTGAAGGGTGGCGTCCGGCTGACTTCGGCCAGCAGTCGGTCGAGTTTTTCCGGCGACTCATGGCAAAAAATGTCCACGTCAATTGACAATCGGCGGATGCGAGGGAGGCGAAGCAACAAGCTCGTGCCGCCCTTGAAAACGAATTCCAAGCCTCGCGTCGCCAGCGCATCCAGCAGGGCAAAGGCGTGAATCGTCTTTTCCAGTAGCACCGGATCGCAACCGCCGAGTTCCTCGCGTTTGCGTGCCTGCCACTTACCAGTAAAACATTCGCCTGAAATCATTTTAATAAATCAATTTTCTACGCCTATTTCAAAAAGGCGGAATTAGTTGATTATTCTCCCCAAAAAGCTGCTGGAGCGGCAATTTTCGTGACCCGGCGTAGCTCAAGAGCTTGGCCATTGGGATTCGATGCGTTCCGGCCAGATTCGCCAGCATGGTATGAAATTCCGTCGGTGACATGATCTGGAGGTCTCGCGCCTCGAAACACAACTCAACCAATAATTTCTCGATGGGTGCGACCGGTGTTTTTGATGGGCTTTTGCGGCTTTCGCTGCGCACCACCACGGTGCGTTCCCGCACAGCGAAGCGTGCTGCCTCCGCCCCGCGCGGGTTCAGCCAGGCGTCCCAACCGGTGTCGCGCAAGTGCTGCCACACACTCTCCCGCGCGTCGGTCTCGACATGGACAAACACGACGAACCGGCTGAGCAGATGGTGCATCGCCCCGCTGATCTGCTCCGTTGACCAGCACGAAAAATCGAGCAACGGAAATTTTTTTTTCAATTCCTGAATCAGACCGTCAACCGGCTCGCGGTTCAAAGTGAACGGTGTTGCCAAGGTGGAATACCAACCGCGCCCGGCGGCGAAGACCAGTCCGGCACGAGTGAATTCATGAAAATAACGGTTGAGCGTTGCAGGCGGGCACTGAAGTTTGCGCCGGTTGAGCCAAACTTTTACGGTTTCCACGCTATAATACTTCGACTGGCTGCCCAGCGCAGACAGGCACTCAACTCGCAGAACTTGTTTTAGAATGGTTTTGTTGCCGATTGACATTTTAGTGCTCGTTTGCCGTTTTTTCAACAATTCTGATTTTCTCCGGTGCGATGTCTGAATTGCTCAGCGGATTTGGCATAACGGACGCAATGATGACGGAAACTTGCCGCCAGTTCAAACGGATTGATTTTAGACGGGAAAAACGAAGCGTTGATTTTCTATTAGCGAAATTTCGCTTCAAGCACTACACCCATTGTAATGCCAATCACCATGCCGATGGCAATCAGTCCGAGCCAGGCCAGCCAGTCCCGTCTTAATTGCACCCCATTGATCCGGCCATCCAGGTCCTTGCAGGTTTTACGAAACATTTCTCTGCCAGCTTCCAAGTCAGTTTTGACGTGATTGTATGAGGAAATCCCGTCGTCCAAATACTTTCTTATATCTTGGGCGAAGGCCCCGATGGATTTCAACTGGCTGCGAAATGAACCGGAAGCCTGATTCAACGCCTCGGTGTGGCCTTTGACGACGTTTTTCAATTCATCGGCCTGGTCTTCACCGACGGCAGAAAGATTTTTAACCAGCTCGGCGGTTTGCCGGCGATATTCGGCCAGATGCAGTTCCAGCCATTTCCGGGAATCATTCAATGAGCGCGGAATGCTGGCCGCTGCCTGCCACTGTGCCCGTGCCAGAAGCGCCATTTGGACAGGAAATCCATTTTCATCCCCGTCGCACCATTCCACAAAAATCTTTCGCAGCCGCTTGGCATCATCGGCAGACAGCCCTGCACACAACGAATCAAAATCGGTGTCTTCCATACGTCATTCCCCAAAATTCAGTTGTGGCTGCGCTTTGGTTTTCGCCTCTTCTTTTATAGCTATTGGTTTTTCTTTCGGAATCAATTCAGTCGGGAGCAGCAAATCAGCGATGGCAGCATACTGCCGGAACATCTTTTGCATCGCCCACTGGATTTCACCAGCCAGCAACCGTTCCATGTGGCCGGCTTCCGTGCGCGACAATTCGGCAAAGCTCAAACCTCGTTTGGCGATGGCTTCGGCCTTTTCCGCCGCCAGCAATGTGGTCGGCGTGAGCATCGGCAACGTGACTGTCTTGGCTCCGTAGTCCAGCAGCCGCTTTTCCAGTTGCGAACCTTTGAATAAATCGCCTCTGGCTTTTGCCGGATTGTGGACGATCACATAATCCACGCTGTCACCACCGTAGAGAAATAACTTTCCCACGTTGTTCATGCTCTCGGTGTCATCGGTGGGAAACAGGAAAAATGTCAGCCGGACACCCTGTTCGGCGCAAATGTCGAGCACCTGCAATTCCTCCAGTGCCGTCAGGATGAGCGCATCGGCCTGGGCGCGCGTATCAATAATATGGACGGGTGCGGCGTCCTTGAGCACCCGGCGGAACAGACTCAACAATTCGGCCTTGCTCTCCTGTTCATTGCCGAGTTGATAAGAGCGGACGATTTCCGGGTGACGATTGGCGAAGGTGTGGTGCCGGTCATCGAGATCAGAGCCGTTCCACGGCACGCCGAGCCGGTCGAGCCACGCGGCGCGGAATTCGGCTTCAAAACTCTTGCCAAGATTGCCTTTGGATTGCGGGTTCAGGTGAATACGTCGGATGGTGTTCATATATTTGTGGGGTCATTGAGTTTGATGTCGTCTGGATTTGGCCGGCGAACCTCGCGTGGTGGCGGAGTTGCGGCCAAAATTGGTTTTCGTGCCGGTGCTGGTGCGATGCCGGTTGGGATGGTGGTTGCTTTCGACACAGATGACGTTTCTTCCCAATGCGCTTGCGATCGGCGTTGAATGTAGCGCCGATAAAATTGATGCACGCCCTGTGATGTGATGGCACAGCCTTTTTCATTGGAAAGCCCGGCGGCAATTTCCTGCCACGTCCTGCGACGCTGGCGTTGTTCACGGATGAAATCCACGAATGGTTCAAGCCGGCTGTGAAAAGCCCGACCGCC
>PLHK01000008.1:0-223 GCA_003139955.1 Limisphaerales bacterium | reverse complement strand
GGCGGATTAAATGGCAAAGGTGGTTGATTAGGCCGGATAGTGTCGGTGATGAAATTTATGGGCGTTGAATTCCGTTGACGCCGGGTGTTGAACCGCGTTGATCGGCGTTGACGACGGGTGTTGAAAGGCGTTTAGCCGCGTTGACAACATCAACGCACATCAACGGAATTCAATGCCCACTTTTTTCTGTGTCTTTTTCTGAAGCGAATGCTTCGGGGATGGT
>PLHK01000129.1 GCA_003139955.1 Limisphaerales bacterium | reverse complement strand
TTCAAGGGCTGTGTCAATCTAAATAGCTTACTGAAAGCGTCTTACGCTGCATGCGTTTTTGAGTAATTCGTGGGCTTTGGATATAATGGGGAACGGAACTTTTCGTTCTTTTCACCCTCAACCAAAGGATACCCAATGAGCCAAACATCTGCCGGTGACACGTCACCGCCTAAGTTTCTGCTGGGAGCAATCGTGGCAACGCCAAACGCACTGAATAAAATTCCGAACGATGAAATTCTGAACGCATTGTCCCGTCACGAACGGGGCGATTGGGGAACACTCGATCCCGAAGATGTGGAAGCAAACGAACAAGCACTGCTCAAAGGCGGTCGTTTGTTTTCTTCGTATCGGTCAATCCAGGATGTCAAATTCTGGATCATCACGGAATGGCACAGACGCATTACAACCGTTCTACTACCGGAGGATTACTGATGAGCACATGGATTGACTTCAAAGAACTTCGTTCAAAATTAGATTTTGAACAAGTGCTCCGTCACTACGGATTCGAAGTGAAACGCAAGGGCAACCAGCATCACGGCTTTTGTCCCTTGCCGAATCACAACGGGAAGAAAAATTCACCGTCGTTCTCGGCCAATTTGGAAAAGGGAATTTTTCAGTGTTTCGGCTGCGGTGCGAAGGGCAATGTTTTGGACTTCGCCGCCTTGATGATAAAAGCCGATCCGAAAGACGGCGCGGCACTGCGCACGGCCGCCGCTGAATTGCAAAAGCGGTTTTGTCCTGAACTTGGGGGAAAACCTCAAGCAAAGGAAAAAACCGAAAAGCAGCCTGCCAAGCCGGAAACGGAGAGCTTGCCGGTGGTCGTGAACGCACCGCTTGATTTTGAACTCAAGGGGCTGGACGCGGAACATCCGTATTTGTTCAATCGTGGATTCACAAAAGAGACGATTGAACATTTCGGCCTCGGCTTCTGCTCGCGCGGCTACCTAAAAAATCGGATGGCGATTCCGCTACACGATAACGAAGGGAAGCTCGTGGGCTATGCCGGTCGCGTCGTGGATGATTCGACAATCACAGAAGACAACCCGCGCTACCGTCTTCCCGGCGAGCGCAAGCACGACGGGAAAATCTTTGAATTCCGAAAAACGCTGTTTTTATACAACGGCTTTCGGATCAAAGCGCCGGTGGACGATTTGATTGTCGTAGAAGCATTCACCGGCGTCTGGTGGCTCACGCAACACGGAATTCAGTCCGTGGTGGCGACAATGGGAGCGGACTGCTCGGAAAAGCAGGCTGAACTCATTGTGGCCTCGGTCAAGTCAAACGGTCGGGTGTGGATTGTGCCGGATGGCGACAAGGCGGGGGAGCGGCACGCACAAACATTGCTGGCGCTCATTTCGCCTTACCGCTTTATGCGGTGGATCAAAATGGCCGATGACAAACAGCCGACGGATTTGTCGGCGGCAGAATTAAAAAATGGCTTCATTTAATGAAGCTCACAAGCGACTCGCAAGGGTCGCTTTTTTTATGGTGCCGTCACTTGCTCATAGGATTGCAAACCGCCGAGCAGATTCTGCTTCGGATCAAATTCCACATTCCGTGAATTGGGCGTGGGATTTAGGTAGTATTGAAAACCAATTCCTGCACGCGGTGCTTTCGTGCCAACGTAAAATCTTACGTCACCCTGTATTTTGCCATAGAGTGCACTTTGCACATTGCCGCTTGAGTCCAACACGGTGCGCACGCGGAAAAAGTATCCAGAGGCCGGTGCGGAAGTTTCAGTAAAATTATGGTAGCTCCATGACAATGCCGGTTGATAGCCTGTTTCCGTGGCATAACGAGGCATCACCAACGGACTGCCGGTTTCGGGAGCGGGTGGCACGATGGCAACTCCGTCGCCAGCATTGGGGAACGTGAGTTTCAAATCGGCATCAAATTCCTGCGGACTGGAGATTTTGCGATGAACGGTGAAAAACACGTCGGGACTTTTGCCCGTGCCATACGGTGCAATCCAATCTCCGGCCATTAAATCAAACCCGACAGACTCGTTGTCTTTTGGCATTTTAGTTTCTTCCTTTTTCGCATACATGGCAATCGGTTCGCCAATTTTTTTAAGAACCATCGTTAGGTTGGGATTCCATATCTCTTGCGTGTA
This sequence comes from Limisphaerales bacterium, assembly GCA_003139955.1. Classification (GTDB taxonomy): domain Bacteria; phylum Verrucomicrobiota; class Verrucomicrobiia; order Limisphaerales; family UBA11358; genus UBA11358. The sequence continues at coordinate 3,830 of PLHK01000129.1, read as the reverse complement.
AGTAGCTCCAAGATCATAAACATGGTCGGTTGGATAATACCCTGCTTTCCGAATGTGAATACCTAAAGAGTAGGAGCCAGTATCTTGATGTTCGGCTACGAAAATGCCGCTGTCATCAGTCAGTCCTTCAACTTTATCCCAATCTTTTGATCGTTGTGCAGATGGAGGGATGCCATAGGCAACCCATGCTTGAGCATTAGTGACTGGCTGGCCGTCATCATCAACAGCTTTCAACGTCACTTTCCATTCTTGAAAGTTCTGCGCCTGAACGCATCCGGTGGCCGCCACTGTTAGTATCAAGCAGATGATTTTTTTCATATTTATTTTAGTTCACCCAAGGTTACGATGTTGTCAAAGAGTTTGCATGTAAAGGTGTAAGCAATTTGACGGCAATCAGAATGATGCCAGCGGTTGCCCTCGTTGCTGTCTAGGCGAGCGATTGGCCAGCTATTTTCTAATTCAGTTGTCATATCGAAATTTCTTTTTCCACCAAATACAATGTCAAGATTCGTAATCGCATTTGCCCCGACAGGTAGCGTAAGTGATGGGATGGTATCGGATAAAATCCGGTTGCTATGAGCCTGTGCGTAGGCACTTCCGCCAGAGCCATACAAGGCTAAATCGGCATTGCCAAAATTGGTTGAAGTCACGTCGAAAAATGCGTTCGTGCTTAATTGCACGTTTGACAGTGAACTGGCTTGGGACACACCCATGTGCACGCCATTGGTATCATAAGCGGAGTTAAATTTCCATCCGCCGTGTGAGCTGCTTAAAAGGCCATCACTGGCACAGCGGCCTTTGCCTTTCTCTTGCCAAACCCACATGAAGCTGGCTACAGGCGTATGGCTGAATATGTAGTTTCCGACTATCGTTTCCGCCGCGCTCACTAAATTAGTCGGTGGGTCGCTGGTGGTCGCCCGCAATACTTCTTCGCCGCTGGAATAGAAATTATACACGTCGGCGTTTTGAAAATTGGACAGGCGATTGCTCCATGTCAATGTGCTGCGCGCGTCATTTGTCGGCCACAACTGCCACCAATCGCTGGCATTCAATTTATCGGCGTATGGTGTCCATTCTGAATGAATCATTTCTCCCAACATGGGGCCAGTTTGTCCTTGATACCCTTGAAGCGCCTCCATTGGCACGGCGGCATCAATCATAAAATAGGTGTTGATGGTTTGATTGCTGTAATCATTCAGCGCGCTTAACACCACCATGTTGCCAAGACTGTGCGCCGCCACAATGTTTGTGCCGCTCAAGGTGTTGAGGAAGGTGTTCAATAACGGCGCGGTGTTGAAAGCGTTGACGATGTTGGTTTGCAAGTTGATGGTAACTTCGCCTGCGACTTGCGTGTCTGCGGCCTCCCAAGTCACCGCCCAAAATTTACCGTGCGAGCCTGACCAATATAACCGCTTGTAAAAATCAGCATCCCAGCCGCGCGCCTGATTGGGAGTCACATTGTAGCCGTGCAGGAAAATCAAATTCACACCCGTGGTGTCCGGCTCGTTCGGCACTTGTGCATCCGTCAGACGGTCAGCCGTCGCGATTAAATTTGTATTGAGCAGCAGATTCTTGTGCCGAAACATCTGCTCCACGCCGCTGATACTCAAAGGTAGCGACGTTTGGGAAATCTGATTCGTGCCGTGGTAAATTGTCAACACCAGCGGCTGGGTCGTGGGGATCGCCGCTTCCACCAAAATGATGCCCAGATTATTTGTCGCGATGGCGCTCACAAATGAAGGCGGCAAAATCGCGCCGCTATTGCTGATGGTAACCAATGGGGCATAGGCCAAATTGCTGGAGGTCACAGTATCCCGCAAAAAGTTCATGTAATTGGTCGGTGTCAAACCCGTGTAGGCATAGCGTAAGGCGCTGTCAGCCTGGCTCAAGACGAACTGCCAGTTGGTGTCCGTGGCACTGATGCCGGCGCTCAACGCATTGCTCTGAAACAGACTGCCAATGTTCAAATAGACCGGGAAAAAATCCACCAAATCACGACTGCCATGGACGGAATAATTGCCGTTGGGATAGGAAGAAGCCAGGATCATCGGCCATGTGCCGATTATGGTTGATCTATCTTGCTGAAGGCCGTCGCCTTGCGCTCCCTGTTCTGGAATGCCATCACCGCCAAAGTCGCCAGAGTCTTGATTGTCATTGACCCAAAACCGGAATGGTTTGCTCGGCGAAACAAAGTCCGGCCCTTGGTAGGTGAAATCCATCGTGCCGTCATGGTTGGCGTCCACATTGAGCGAAACCACGCGCACAATCCCCGTCCCTTGCTGGCCGGTGTTGATGTCGGGCATGGTGACGAGAGCAACGGCTCCGGCTTGCGTCGGAAAGAAATCACCATACGGCGAAACCACGCCGGTGGTGTTGGTAGTGACCACGCCGTTGGTCAGCACAAAAGCATTGGTGACGTAATACTGGCCGAGATAGGCATACTTGCTGGAACTGCCATTGGAGATGGCGAACTTCGCCCAGCCGCCGAACGTGGTCGGCGTGCCGACGGAAGTGATAAGCAGCGGGGTCTGGTTGGTGCTGGCAAAGCCGGTCAAGGCCGGGATGGGATAGGGCTGGATTTGCGGGTTGACATTGGGCAACGCCGTTCCCGGCGTAAGCACCGGCGCGAAATAGTAATTGACGAGCGACAGGCTTGGGTCGGCGGTCTGGCTGTAAAAACAACTCACATTGGTCAAGCCAACGGGACTGCTCGAAGTCAGCGTNNGGGTTCACCAAAGCGGTCGTGAACGTCAGTCCAAAGAGATTGTTGTAGCTGCTTTGCAGATACAGATTGCCGCTGTTGGTGTAGGTGGCGATGTCGGCCAGATTGCCCAAGCTTTGCGAAATCCAATAAGGATCACCGATGCCCAGCACGGCGGGTGCGGGGATGGTCGCCAAAGAACTTTCAAACGCGATATTGGCTGGGAAATCTCCATCTACGTTGGTCCGCCAATTGAACGAAGCCCCGCTGAAATTGGTGTCATAAAGACCAGCGTGCAATTCGTAATTGGCGGTGATCGGCCAGACATCATCCATCTTCAGAAATTGAATGTCATAGACATTATAACCCTTGAACATGAGCGACCAGTGGAAGATTNNATGCTGCTCTCGACATAATTGGTGTCAACGGGAATGCTTTCGCCGATATCAGTTTCCGACAGCGGCGCATTTGGCTGGCTCACAGTGGCCGAACGCAGTTGATAAAGTAAATTTTGTTTCAGATGTTGCCGCCCGTCCACAAACGTGGGCGAGTCGTCAGGTTGGAAGGCGATTTGAGAAAGCGCCCCATATTCGTTGTTGGTGCCGATGGCCTGAATCATCGCCACCTTGCCGAACGCATTGTTCGGGAACCAGTTGGTGGTCAGAAAGTCCGGCAACACATAGACGCCGTTAGTGATACTGTTGACGGGAATGTCTTTCTCCGTAGTGAGTGGCTGGCCGTTGATGGTGAAATCAATGGTGTCTGGAAGACTAAAATCGTCAAAATAATCCCAAGTATACCAATAGAACGCGATTTTCTGCACGGCGGTTGGGATGCTCGAAAACATTAACTGCCAGTGGCCGGTCTGGTTGCGCACCATCTGCACCGACACGTTGAGATTGTTAGTGACGGCAGAAGACGGGATCGAGAGCGTGGCGGTAACCAGTGCGGATAAACGACCGCCCGGATAGACCGCCTGCACTTGGTAAACATTGTTGTTGAGGCTGCTACCGGTGACCGCCCCGGTGTCGGTGAACGAAGTTGTGCTAGGGCCGACCGAGCCGATCTGGGAATAGGTGTAGGTGCCGGTGCTGGGGTTGTAAACACCGCGCAGAATGTTGTAGCCGGT
>PLHK01000142.1 GCA_003139955.1 Limisphaerales bacterium | reverse complement strand
CTTTGAGCAATTTCGGCGGCTCGTTGGCGGCGGCGGGAAAACCCAGATACAGTTGCGCCACTTCCGCGCCGGGGCGCGTGCCGGTGTTCGTCAAATCAAAACCGATATGCACCTGTCCGGACGGGCTGACCGTGTTGACAGTGAGGTTGCTGTAACCAAACGTCGTGTAGGACAGTCCGTGGCCGAACGGAAAGCGGGGAGTGACGTTGTTGGCGTCATACCAACGGTAGCCAATCTCCAATGCTTCCGAATAAACGGCATGGCCGTTCACGCCGGGAAACTGCGCGGGCGTGTTCGCCGGCACCTCGCTGGCGGTGCCGGGAAAAGTGACGGGCAATTTGCCGGACGGGTTTGCGTCGCCGAATAAAATTTTGGCGAGCGCATGGCCGTTTTCCTGTCCGGGATACCACGCGACGAGGGCGGCGGCAACGTTGGCGGACCACGGCAAGAGCGTCGCGGACGAACAATAAACCACCACGATAGTGTTGGAGTTGACGGCGGCCACCGCGCTGACCAGTGTGTCTTGATCGCCCGGCAGTGAAAGACTGGTGCGGTCGCGGCTTTCGCCCGTTCGCTCGCCGACGCAGACGACGACGATGTCGGAGGTCCGGGCGAGCGCCACGGCGGCGGGAATGTTGCCATCGCCCACACTGTAATTCACCGTGATGTCCGTGCCGGCGCGCTGAGAAATTCCGGCCAGCGGCGTGGTGTCATAGGGCAGGGGAACACTGCCGGAACCGAGGCCGGTTGAAATGGGCTTCGTGCCGGCGACCGCGCCGATCACGGCGATGGATTTGATGGCACGGGTGTTCAAGGGTAGCAGCGAATTTTTATTTTGCAGCAGCACGGTTCCCGCCGCCGCCGCATCCCGGTCAAATTGCGCGTGCGCCAAACTAGTCACCGTGGCGCTCAGCTTGCCCGTGGTCGGATGATCAAAGTCACCGAGCCGAAACATGGTGGTCAGGATGCGCTGCACCATGCCATCAAGATCGGCCTCAGGGACGTTGCCGGCATGAATGGCGGCGGCGAGCGGGTCGCTGCCAAAGGCGTTGTTATACATATCCATGTCCAACCCGTTGTTCGCCGCGCCGACCGTGCTGAAATACGCATCCCAGTCGCTCATGATGAAGCCGTCATAGCCCCAGAGTTTTTTCACCGTGGCATTGAGCGCCTCGGATTCGCAGGCGGAGCGTCCGTTCACACGGTTGTAGGAAGCCATGATCGCACCAACGCCAGCGTCCACGGCGGCGCGAAAAGGCGGGTAATAGATTTCCTGACGCGTGCGTTCATCGGCATCCGCGCTGACAAGCCAGCGGTCGGTCTCCTCGTCGTTGCAGACAAAATGTTTGGCCGTGGCGATGACGCCTTGACTCTGGATGCCTTGAACGTGCGCCGCCGCCATCACGAATGAGAGATACGGGTCTTCGCCGTAACTTTCAAAGTTGCGCCCATTTTGATAAGCCCGCGCCATGTTCATCGTCGGGCCGAGCAAAACCTGACCGCCTTTGCCGCGCTCCTCTTCACCGATATAAGTACCGTATTGCCGCATCAGCGCTTCATCCCAACTGGCCGCGATACAAATCGGAGCCGGAAACGCCGTCACGCCCGTATTCCAATCGCCCGCGCCGCCCGGGCCGTCTTGAAAACCCAGCGCTGGAATGCCCAGCCGCTTGTTGCCGGGAATGTTGCCGATATACGCACCGCCCGCGCCGCTCACCATCGCCATTTTTTCGGCTTGCGTCATCGCCGCCAGAAGCGCGTCGGCGCGCTGTGAAGCGGTGAAGTTGGCATTGGTCCAAGTTTGGGCGGCCAGCCGGTTGGTGAATCCGAGGCCGCAGGCAACAAGGCAAAACCAGTGGACAATGTGGTTGGTAAGATGGCGGAAGATTTGTTGTTGAGCAGGTCGGCTCATAATTTTTTAATTTGTCGTCGTCAAGAAAAAGAACCTATTGGTTCAATGAGCCGCTGCCACTGGTTTCAGTTGACCGGCAATCTCCAAGTGATATTGGCCGGCAGCCACATGGACGGATGCGCCAACGGCCTTGCCATTCATCGTGATTTTTGGCGCCGGAAGATGGTCATCCATCATCACGATATGCGCGCCCTTTAATCCCTTGAAACGGTCAACCGGCAGGGTGATGTCCGCTTCCGCACCGGCGGGCACATCTATGTCAAGTTTGAGTATGTCTTCGCTTTTGCTCAACGGCCAACCCAACGTCAAAAGTTTGTCTTTGCTCAAAGCCCACGCCACGGTCACATCGCCGTGTGGTGTCGGCACGCTGCCTTTGGCCCAAGTCAGGTCGGCGAGTTCCGGGCGGATGGCGATCGTGTCGAAGCCGGGCGAAGCCGGCGTCACACCCAGCACGCGCGCGGACATCTGCACCAGCGGCGAGGAACACCAGCCGTGGCTCAAGTCGCCGGTGCCCCACATTTCGAGAAAGGATTGCGTCTCCGGCATGATCTGCCAGCGGCGCATCTGGTCGGTGCCGTATTGGTCGAAGCGTCCGGCATGGTCAATGGCCTTGAAGACCCAATACATGAACCACGGCTGGGTATTCAGCGGTTTCTCCGCCAGCACCTTGTCCACGATGGCCGCCTGTTGCGCCTTCGGTGCCAGATCAAAAAGCACGGCCAGCATATTGACGTGCGGGCTGAAGGTCTCGATGTTCTGGTCCGCCGGCAGCCAGTCATACGGCTTGACCGAAGTCACGAACGGTTCGCCGTCGCGGTAAAGTCCCTTGTCTGCCACCCACAATTCGCGGTTGAAGGCCGTTTTTATTTCCTGACGCAACTGCGCATATTTTTCGACGCTCGCCGTGTCGCCGGTCAGTGTCGCCACGCGCGAGGCCATTTCCAATCCGTGATAAAAAAACGCCGTTAAATAGCCCTGGCCGATCACCGCCGGCGGATGATGACAGGCGAAACCGCCGATGTTCACCCAGTCCATGAACATATAATTCGGCGCGTCGGAAAGGATGCCGTTCGGCCCGCGCCATGAGGCGTAGGTGTCCATCAATTTTGCCACATACGGCGCCATCTCCACCACGAGCGATTTGTCGCCGGTGTAATCGTAGTAATCCATCAGCATTTGCAGCCAGGCGATGGAATAGCTCGTGTGGAAGTTATGGTAATGCTCGTCCGCGAGCACCCACGCGAATTTGCGGATGTCCTGCCGCGCCAGCCACGGCTGGGCGAACGCATAATTGTTCACCATGCCTTCGATGACGTAGTCGCCCGGATCGCTGATCGGCTCCTGATGGTTCGGCGAATCCAGATGATGCGTCTGCAGACAAATCTGCACCGCCCAGCGCGAGACTTTCCAGAGATCGTTGAGCTTGGGGTCGCTGCATTCGAACGCGCCCTTGTATTCGAGCGGTTGCGAGGTGAAATTCGCGCCGACATCCTCGATGGTGATCGGTTCCGTGACGTGCGTGAGTTCCACCGTGAACGACGGCACCACCTCGGTCATGAACGGAAATTCAAAATAGGATTCGCCGCCGCCGGGAATGAATTTGGCCACATGGTTTGCCGAGATGGTCAGCAACGCGCCTTTGCCGCCTTTGACTTTTATCGTCGGATACGCGCTCAGCACGCGGTCAAACACAACCTTGAAGCTGCCGTCGTTCGTGAACGTTTTGTTATCCGGCAAGCCTTCAATGCGCAGCACCGGATAGCGCGCTTCCATCAACGGCGGAATTTCACTTGGCACCAGCGGTTCCCAAAGGTCTTTCACTTCATGGCTCGCCGGCCACGCCGAATCGTCAAACCCCGCCAGCCGCCACCCAGCCGGTTCATTGGCCGCGATATAAACACTCGCGTCCGGGTATTGCGCCGCCGCCAGCGAATGCCAGCTTGCGTCCGAAGTGACCGTGGTTTTTTGTCCGCTACCATCCGTGATTTCCGACTCAAACAAAAATCCCGGCGACCCGCGCGACACGGTGAAGTTGATCGGCCAGTCGCGAAACACTTCCGCCGTGATGACGTTCGTGCCTTTGGCGAAGAACGGCGTCAGGTCGCGGAAATCATAAAACCAGCGGTGAGTATTGCCGCCGAAATAATCGCGTCCCTGATCCACCGGCCCGCGCGCCACGAGCCGGCCATTGATGTAGAGACGATATCTGATGTCCGCCGTCATCCACGCCTTCACCGTCTGCGGCGCGTCGGTCAAAACAACTTCCTTGCGGAACATGACGCACTCTGAAGGACGAAGCATTCCCGATACCGCACCTGAAAACGGTTCGCTGCCCCAAATCCAATGCGCCTGCCACGGCGTCGGCTTGGCGCAGTCATTTTGAAACTGGTAGCCGTGCGTCTGCACGCCCTGCGCGTCCGCCGTCACGGTCATGCCGGGATTGTCAATCGGCCCGCGCGGATCGGCGGTTTCGCTGGCCCGCAGGGGCATTGTGTGCAGAAGAAAAATGACGGCAAATAAATTAAGTGAATGGGACTTGATGGCGGATTTCATTTCTCAATCCTGCCCGTTGGTCATCGGCAAGTCAATCCGCAGGCGCGGTTTCGCACAAGTGTGCGGATAAATCTGATTGTGACCGCGCAACGCCTGTGTGAGTCTCGTTGCTCGCATTTGCATCCAAGTTTCAGTCGAAAATTATCCATGCCCGTCAAATGCCGGAAGATTTGAGTATTTCGGTGGGTGGTTTTTGGTCGGCAGCTTGCGGAAATGAATTTCGCAATTTTTTTTATTTCATCCTGACTTGCGCGAGGTGCGGCGCCAACGATTTTAATTTTGCGTTTGCACGACGGATGGTTCTGGCGTTTGAACAAAGAATAATTCTCTGCATGACTATCAACGGACGGTAAGATAAAATTTTAAAAATGAAGCCATCAATCAACGGTCGTCGTCCAAAATTTTTTATTCGCCATGGCCGGCGGATTACCAGCCTGGTCAGCTTGTTTCAAGTGCTGGCAGTTTGCGACCGCAGTTGGTCGCAGCCGGCCATTCCCGATACGGCGGCGACCGGTCAGGCGCTGGCCGGCGAGGTGCGCGGGAGTTACACCGCGCCGCCGAGGTTGTTGGTCACGGACAAGGTCACCGATGCGGCGGTGACGGGCAATGGTGACCTGGCGATCACGGTCGGCGGGGAATCTTCCGCGTTGAAATTTTATGTGGGCAAGGCGGATTTCTGGGGCGTGCTGCGCGGGGCGATCATGCCGGTGGGTTCGCTGGTGTTGAAAGCGCCGGCCTTGGCGGGCAGTTCCTACGCGCTGAATGAAAACGTCGGGCCGGCCACCGTCACGGGAAATTTTGTGAACGGCGACTCCGCATTGTCCGTGACTTCGTGGGTGGCGACGGCGGAAAACACGGCGGTCATCGAGTTGCGCAACACCGGCGCCGCGCCGCTGTCGCTGTCCAGCCAGTTGCTCGAAGGCTTTGCCGGCAGCACGGGCAATCCGGCAACCTATGGTTCGACCAAAGATTCGACGTGGCTCAATGTGTCGCCGGACACGGTGTATCTCGAACTGGGCAATGAAATGCATAACGTGCTGGCCGCCGGCGCGCCATCGTTCAACGGCAGGATTGCGGATGTGTGGCTGTTAGATCAGGCGCTCTCCGGCCCGGCGCTGGCGGCACTGCATTATTCAATATTTCGAAAAGAAGGTGCAGCGCCACCAAAGTTTTTGTTGCACTGGACCGCGACTAATCCGGACGTGGCGACTTTGGTGGGCAATGTGACTCTGGACAAAGCTGACTTGCATGGTGGCTCGGCGGTGTTCACGGGCGGCGTTGGCTCCGAAGTGGCGGTCGGTGACCTGCCGCTGCCACAAAAACAATTCACGGTTTCCGCCTGGATCAATCTTTCGGCCACCGGCGGCAATGGCTGCATCGTGGCCGCGCAGATTCCGTATCCGCAAACCTACAGCGCGCGCTATCCCTATCCGTATGTCCGGGGACTGACCTTGAAGCTGGTCAACGGGGCCTTGAGCGCGTCGCTCAACCAGAGCGGCACTTATAGCGTCGCCAATGAAGTTTTCAATGCCGACGCGGTGAATAAATTCGCGGCCACGTCCCAAAATCCGCTGCCGGCCGGTCAATGGATTCAAGTGGCGGCGACTTACGATGGCAACGTGCTGAAAATTTTTACGAATGGAATTGAGGTCGGCGCGACCGCGCCGTTTCCGACGGGCATGAACGGCATGATGGGTTGGAACAAAATGGCGATGCATATCGGCGACACGAATGTGCAATTCGATGCGTGTGGCCCGCAGGGTGTGTTGATGCAGCGCGTGCTGGGCGCGACGACGGTTGAAACCGACCTGGGAAATTTGTCATTCACCATTCCGGCGGGCGGGCAGGCGACGATTGTGCTGGCGGCGGTCACGGATCGCAATCACCCGGATTATTTTGCCGCCGCCAAAACACAGGCGCAGTCGGCCACGACCGATTCGCTGGCAGATTTGCGCCAGCAGCATGACGAGTGGTGGAGCAATTTTTGGTCGAAATCGTTCGTGCAGATTCCCGACCAAAAAATCCAGGACAGTTGGTATGCGTCGCTTTACCTGCTGGCGTGCTGCAGCACTTCCAATTCGCCGGCTCCGGGCTTGTGGGGTAATTTCAACACGGAACCCACGCCCGCCTGGTCGGGCGACTACACGCTGGACTACAACTATGAGGCCACGTTCTGGGGCGCGCTCGCGTGCAACCACTCGGAGCTGGCCGACAATTATGACCAGCCGTTGCTCGACCAGATGTCGCGCGGCCGCGCCACAGCGGAATTTTTTTACAAGACGAACCATGGCATCTATTATTATTGCCACCTGATCCCCTCGCCGGGCTGGAGCGACGATCCTGGCACGTTCTGGGGCCAGAAATCCGCTTCCATCTTTGCCGCCGTCAACTGCGCGATGCGCTGGCGCTACACGCATGATCCAGATTACGCAGCTAAAATTTATCCCTATCTCAAAGGCGTCGCCGATTTCTGGGACGATTATCTGGTGCTGCAAGACGGACATTATGTGGATTACCATGATTCGTGCTGGGAAAATTCCGGTGATGATACCAACCCGTCAACGACACTGGCGTTCATCCAGCTCGTCTATCCTTCGCTGGTGGAAATTTCCGAACTGTTGGGCGTGGATGCCGACCGCCGCGCGAAGTGGAACGACATCATCGCGCGCCTGACACCGCTGCCGATCGTGCCGGCGAGCAGCATTGGCAGCTTGAACGCGCTGGGCGCGCCTTACAATGCGCCGGGCGTGAACGTGATTCGCAATTCCACGGCGGGCACCGGTTTCCCTGCGCCGATGGTCAGGGTTTATCAGGATCATGCCGTCCGCATGAGCGGCGCGGGGATGAGTAGCGCGCAGGTCATTTTTCCCGCCTGGAACATCGGGCTGGAGAGCGAGCCATCTTTGCAGCTGGCCGCGTCCAACACCATCTGGCTGGCGGCGCAGTGGTATGACTACAACAACGAATGCAATTTTTATCCGGGCGCGGCCTGCGCCGGTTACGATCCGAACAGTATTCTCTCCATTCTGGACACGTTCCTGACGCATTATCGCTACCACAATTTCATGATTGATGTCGGCGGCGGCGGCACGGAGCATTACGCGATTGTGCCGGCGACGCTGGCGGCGATGTTCGTGCAAAGTTACCAGACGAACATTCATGTGTTTCCCAACTGGCCGAAAGACCAGTCGGCGAAATTCGGCAGCTTGAACGCCTGCGGCGGATTTCTCGTCTCCAGCGCCATCACGCTCGGCCAGCCGGAATACGTGCGCATCGAAAGCACCGCCGGGCAAATGCTGAACCTCGCCAACCCGTGGCCGGGCGCGCCGGTGGAATGTGTTTCCAGTATCCAGGGCAAAACCGCTTACAGCCTCCGAGCTAAATCCACCTTATCCGGTGACGTGCTCACGCGTCCGACGCAGGCAGGCGAGGTGCTGACCTTCAGGATCAAATCGCCGGCGAATCTGCCTGCGCCAAAAAAATTGATGGCGTTGCAATCTGAAATCGCTCCGTTCCGCGCCGTGAAATTGTCGTGGCGCGCCGTGTCGGGCGCGGCGGGTTATAACGTCAAACGCGCCGCCGCTGCGGACGGTCCTTATGTGAACGTGGCGACGGTCACGACTGGCCCTGCGTTCACTGATGCCAACGTGGCGTATGCGGCTACTTATTATTACTCCGTTTCCGCCCTGTCGCCGGGATATGAAAGCCCGAATTCCGACAGCATCGCCGTCACCGTGCCGCCGGCACCCGTGCCGACCATTTTCAAACATCAAGTCGGCGTCGGCAACGCGAGTGCCGGAACGTATGTTGAAACCGGTCCGGCGGCCGTCACGATGAGCAGCGACAGCGGAGACATCTGGGACACGGGCGACAGCTTTAATTTTGCGTGGCAGCAGATGGTCGGCGATTGCACGATCATTTGCCGCGTGGCTACGGTTAACGGAAATTCGCCGTGGGCCAAGGCGGGAATCATGATCCGCGAATCGAACGAACCCGGCGCGCGCAATGCCGCGCTGCTGGTGACGCCCGCCAACGGGGTGACGTTTCAACATCGCAGCGGCGAGAATGGCCCGTCGGACTACACCGACATCGGCGGTCTTGCGGCGCCGTGCTGGTTGAAGCTTGAGCGCCGGGAAAATGTCATCTATGCTGCGACCTCGGCGGATGGTTTGAACTGGACGCCGGCGACCGGTTCGCCGCAGGTCGTCACCATGGGTTCGGATGCGTTGATCGGTCTCGCGTTGAGCGCGCACGGCAGTCCGTCCGCCACCGCCGGGTTTGACACTATTTCCATCACGGGCCGGGCCAGATAAAACGATCGCCGCTAAATTTTATCCAATGAATTCATTCCATCAAGAACTCGCCAGCCGCCTGCGGGCCGCCAAACATTTGCCTTCCGTCGCCATCGGCTTCGATGGCTTTGTGGACGAGATGATTTCGCTCGTGGCCGAACGCCAGAGCCTGGAAGCGTTCCAAGCCGTGCCGGACATCGCGACCTTCGGCGGTTTGATCTCCAAGGCGGCGGGCCACAGCAGCCTGCGCGAGATCGTCGTCAACGCCGTGCATCCGGGCGGCTGCGCGGTCAACATGGGCGACGGCCTGGCCGCGCTCGGTGTGCCGGTGGACGGCTTTGCGACGCTCGGTGAACCGATTCATCCGGCGTTCGCTTTCATGACGGCGGGTTTCCGTTCCGTGCATTCGTGGGGACGCGAACCGGGCCGCACGCTCGCCTTTGAATTCAACGACGGCAAACTGATGTTCAGCGCCGTCTCGCAACTAGCCGACTTCACGCCGGAATATGTGACGAAGAAACTCGCCGACGGCGGGTATGCCAAAGCCTGCGCCGAGGCCCGCCTGATCGCGCTGACCGACTGGACGCTGTATCCGCACATGACGGCGGTCTGGCGTTTGTTGCAGGAAAAAGTTTACGACAAGCTGACGCACCGTCCGGCATTTTTCATTGATCTGGTGGATCCTTCGAGCCGTTCGTCGGACGACATCCGCGCCATGCTCGACACGTTGCCGGCGTTTGGCGCGACCGGCCCGCTCACGCTGGGACTCAATGGCAACGAGGCCAATATCATCGCGCGCCTGTTCGGTCTGCCGACGGCCAGCGATGCTCCTGAAAACGCATTGGCGCAGGCGCAGGCGCTCCGCACCCGGCTGAACATCGCCGAAGTCGTCATCCATCACATCAAATTTGCCGCCGTCGCGAACGCGACCGAAGCGGCGCACATGCGCGGCCCTTATTGCGCCAAGCCCAAGAAGAGCACCGGCGCGGGCGACCGCTTCAACGCCGGTTACGCGCTCGGACTGCTCTTGCAACTTGACGCCCGTTCGCGGCTGGCCTGCGCCACCGGCGCGTCCGGGCTGTTCGTGCGCGAAGCCCGCAGCGCGTCGCTGCCCGAACTGGCTGGTTTCATCGAGACGGTCATGGCAACCGAACAAACCTGATTATCTTGACATCGAAAAACCGAAGCTGAAATCTATCCTTTGAATTATGATTCGTTCTCTTGATCAAAAGCTCGCCGCCATCCGCGCGAATCCGCACAACACCCGTGAGTTCATCCTCGCCGACGCGAAGGACGCCGACATGGCGTTCGGCGTGCGCGCGCCCGGCCCGCGCAGCTACCTCGCTACGCATGGCGCGCGGCCCGCGCAGTTCTCGCCGGAAGTCTGGACGCGCGGCGAATACGGCTACCGCAACCTGCCGGAATTTCTCGACATCATCCGCGAGGTCACGCATCAGGGTTTGGTGGACATCATGCTCATGTCCGCCTACGTCAACGAACAGCTCACCATCAAGGAAGGCCTGTTCAAAAATTCCCACATCACTCCCGCCTGCCGCGCCAACGATACCACGGACGTCTGGGCGGTGCGCCACGGTTGCTACACGCGCGAGCCGTCGCAGCCGTTCCGCTCGGCGGCGATTGACCATATTCAGTGCGGTGAGATCGAATGCGATCGCACGACCAACGAAATTCCCGGCGCAAACTTGGGATTGTATTCGATGACGTTTGTCAACGAACTGGATCAGGATCGCGAGGCGTTTCTCTGGTATAAGGAATTCCGCGAAGAGGCCGAGCGCAAAGGCTTCCGGCATTTTTTGGAAATCTTCGACCCGAACGTGAACAGTGGCATCGCACCGGAAAAGCTCGGCGAATTCATCAACGACAACATCATCCGCACGCTGGCCGGCGTGCCGGACGCGGGTCGGCCGGATTTTCTGAAGATTGTTTATCACGGGCCGAAGGCGATGGAAGAACTCGCGCAGTATGATCCGAACTTGGTCGTCGGCATTCTCGGCGGCAGCGCGGGCACGACGTATGACGCCTTCAAGCTCATTCACGACGCGCAAAAATATGGTGCGCGCGTGGCGCTCTACGGTCGCAAAATTAATAACGCGGAGCATCAGCTTGCGTTCATCGAGATGCTGCGGCTGATCACGGACGGTAAAATTTCTCCCGAGGAAGCGGTGCGCGCATATCACGGCGTGTTGCAGAGCAAGGGCATCAAACCCACTCGCGTGCTCGAAGAGGATTTGAAGACCACCGACCAGGCGATGAGTTACGACGGCAGCGCCTCGCGCCGCGCCACGGCGGAAGTCCGCAACAATCCGCTGGCCAAAACCAAAACGGAAACGTCCGGTTCCGCCAACAACGGAAGTTCGGCTGCGCCAGACTGGCCCAAGCTCGCCAATGGGCTGCCGGATTTTGACAAGATGAATTCATCGCAGCGGCTCGCTTACGATACAATCCGTTTGGGTTGAGTTGATTTGGTTGCCAATAAAAATTATCGCCATCCTCAAATTATCGCCGCGTAAAAATGATTCAATCAGCCGGTACCGCGCCCTCGTCGGGACTAGCTTGGATTCGTTGAAAAACTGGAGCATCCATCCATGAGCCAAAACCACATCTCACTCACTACCAACGACGCGGAACGGAATCTCGAGTTTGAATTCGTCCGCGCCACCGAAAACGCCGCGCTGAACGTCTTGCCGTGGCTCGGTCGCGGTGAAAAGGAAAAAGCCGATGCCGCCGCCTGCGACGCGATCAACGGCGTGTTTGACCTGATTGACATCCGTGGCGAGGTCGTCATCGGTGAAGGCATCAAGGACAAGGCGCCGGGTATTTTTTTGGGCGATAAACTGGGGACCTGGAAAGACGGCACGCCGAAGTTCGACATCGCGCTGGATCCGATTGATGGCACCAGCAATCTGGCCAACGGCCTGTCCAATTCCATTGCAGTCATGGCCGCTAGCCAGTGCCAGAATGGCGGCCCGCGTTCGATGCGGAACATTCCCGCCTTTTACTCCACCAAACTGGCCTACGGCCCGGCGGTCGTGCGCGCCTTGAAGGAAGGTGCGCGGCCGATTCATCTCGATGATCCGCTCGAACAAACGCTGCGCACGGTGGCGGAAGCGCTCGGCAAGCGCGTCCAGGAACTCGTCGTCGTCACCATGAACCGTCCGCGCCACGCGCACATCATCGGCGAAGTCCGGCGGGTCGGGTCGGCGTTGCGGTTGATCAGCGATGGCGACATCACGGCGGCGGTCGCGCCGTCGTTGCCCGACTCGGGCGTGGATCTTTATTTCGGCATTGGCGGTTCGCCGGAAGGCGTTTTGACGGCGGCGGCGTTGCGCGCCCTCGGCGGTGAAATTTTGCTGCGCATGTGGCCGCACGATGAAGCCGAACGCGCGAGTTTGCTGGAGCAGATGAGCGAAGCCGAATTGAACCGGATTTTTCTCGCGGGCGATCTGGTCACGGGCGACAGCGCCTTGTTCTGCGCCACGGGCATCAGCGA